>JAQWUY010000015.1 GCA_029250225.1 Alphaproteobacteria bacterium
CAAGAAATAAAAACTTTAACAAAAACTCGTGATACTTTGTTACCACAACTTATCACCGGAAAAATAAGAGTGTAGAGATATGATTACCACAATAATTTTTTATATTACTAAAAACAACTCAAATTATAAAATGGGACAATAAATATGAAACGTGCTTTTTTATTTGATACAAATATTATCAGAAACACTGGGCTTAAATCTTTTTTTGGTAGTGAGCATGAATTAAAAAAATTATCAACAATCGGAAAAATTGTAATTCCACAAACGGTAATTATGGAAATTAAAAACCACAGAAAAAAACACCTTGAAGGACAAAAAAAAGCTTTTTTTAAAAATGAATTATTCAATATTTATTGCCTTGATAAAACAAAAAATGATTTAGATGTAGATGTAGATGTTGAAAATAAAATAGAAATTTTGAACAAAAGAATTTCATTTGAATATGAAGTATGCGATGTAACTAGAAATGATTTTTTAAACGAAGCAAGAGAATATGCTATAAAAAATAAACCACCCTTTGATCAAGGTAATGACAAAGGGTTTAAAGATGCAATAATATATTTTTCAATTTTAGATTGGATTGAAAGTAATAATGAATATTCACCAATTGTATTTTCTCAAGACGGCAGGTTAAGCCAAGCTTTTAAAACAAAAAATATTACAGTTATTGAAACAATTAATGAGTGCCATAAATTTATTTGGAATGATTATAATATTGATCATATTTTTCAAAGGTTTAAAGATCATGAATCCATAGAAAATGGAGATATTACGAAGTCATCTGTTAAAAAGGCATTATATGATAGTGTATTAAACTTAAGAAATGATTGGGAAATTATTATTGGTGATCATATTGTTATACTTGATTATTTATCGAAAGAGATATTACATATACTTGATAAAATAAAAATGAAAGGATATATTAATGATTTATCAAAAAATAATTCATTGTCATCAATCCATGATTGTATAATTAAATTAGATGAATATGAATATTTTACAGATGAACAAATTGAAATTTTGGAAAAAGAAAAAGAAAACAACGATAAAATCAAATCTCTTATTGATGATAAATATGTAGATGACTTTTATTTCAAACTTGGAGAAATGAAACAACAAAAATGATGATTAATGAAAATAATATAGAACAAGAATGTATAAAATGGTTTGCTGATTTGGGGTATAATATCAATGATGCGAATTATTCTACTATTAATAATCCAGTTAATATTGATAAAGTAAAACAAAAAATATGTGATTTAAATCCAAATATAAATAAACAGGAAGTAAACGAAGTTATCCAAAAAATAAATGATCTATCGGAAGATCTAAATTTATTTTCTCGTAATCGTAGCGCATATAAAATGATTACAACGGGAGTAAAAATAAACCGTGTTATAAATGATGAACAAAAAACAGAAATAATAAAATTAATTGACCTTGACGATCCACAAAATAATGATTTTGAAGTTGCATCACAATTATCATTCCAAGGAAAATTTGAAAAGCGCCGTCCTGATTTAATTGTATATATAAATGGGTTTCCTGTTTCAGTTATTGAATTAAAAAATCCTATTGATGAATTCGCAACATTGGAAAAAGCATACAATCAAATTCAAACATATCAATCACAAATTGATAATTTGTTTACATTTAATGTTTGCAATGTTTTATCGGACGGGACATATACTGGTGTGGGTTCTCTTACTGCGAGTTTTTCGCGATATAATGCTTGGCGAAAAAATGAAAAAAACACACAAAACGATTGGCAGTTATTAACACTAGTAAATGGATTATTTCGCAAAGATTTATTAATAGATTATTTGCGATATTTTGTTTTTTTTGAGGAAGAAACACCTGGAAAAATAATAAAAAAAATTGCAGGTTATCATCAATTTTACGGTGTACGAAAAGCTGTAAATCAATCATTAAAATCACATATGGAAAAAACGGGTAAGGGCGGTGTTTTTTGGCATACCCAAGGTTCAGGTAAATCAATATCAATGGTATTTTATGTGGCGAAATTACGACAACAACTACAAATGAATAATCCAACATTTGTTGTTGTTACTGACCGACAAGACCTTGACCGTCAATTATTTCTTACATTTAAATCAGCTATAAATTTTATCGGACATGTTGAACAAGCCGACAGTAGAAAATCATTAAGAGAATTTTTAAATGCTAGAATATCAGGTGGATTATTATTTACAACAATTCAAAAATTCGCATTAGAGCAAGGCGAAGAAAAATTCCCAGAATTAAATAGTCGTGAAAATATTGTAGTGATTGCTGATGAGGCTCATCGTTCACATTATGGACATATTAAGAAATTCAAATGTGATAAAGGGACTTATGAATATGGATCATCACAGCATATGCGCGATGCAATGCCAAATGCTAGTTTTATTGGGTTTACTGGAACACCAATTGATATTGAAGATCGTTCAACAAAATCAGTATTTGGTGATTATGTTGATATTTATGATATTAATGATGCTGTTCAAGATAAATCAACCGTTGAATTATATTATGAATCAAGGATAGTAAAAATGAACTTATCCGGTGATTTAGAACAAATAAATGATTTAGTTGAAGAAGCATATTGTGATGAAGAATCAAAACACCGTGAAAAAGCAAAATCTCAGTGGTCAAGTGTTGCATCAGTCGCAGGAGCAAATGACCGTGTAGAAAAAATAGCTAATGATATAACGCGACATTTTAGCGAACGACAAACTGAATTGCTTGGAAAAGCAATGATTGTAGCGATGACTCGTGAAAATTGTGTAGGATTATACAATCAATTAGTAAAAATAAATCCTGATTGGCATAATCAGGATCCAAACAAAGGAAAAATAAAAGTTGTTATGACATCATCGGCTGATGATAGCGATATATTAAAAGATCATAAATATACGAAAAGAAGTCTTGAAACAATTGAAACAAGATTTAAAGACCCAGACGATGAATTAAAAATTGTTATAGTTTGTGATATGTGGTTAACGGGTTTTGATGTGCCTTGTGCAAATACTTTATATATTGATAAACCAATGCAAGGGCATAACCTGATGCAGGCAATCGCCCGTGTAAACCGTATATTTATTGACAAGCCATCAGGATTGATTGTTGATTATATCGGCATCGCACCAAAATTACAACAAGCAACAAAAACCTATACAAATGCAAATGGCAAAGGTCGCCCAACAATTGATGTGGAAGAAGCAATAAATATATGTATTGATTTGATAGATGTATGCCGTGAAAAATTAAAAAATGTTGAATATTCAAAATTTGCCAAAGAACCATTAAAGATAATTCCAAAGGTTGTTGATTATTTATTAGATCCATCAAGACAAAAGGATAAGAAAACTTTTTGTGATAAGGTTTCTGCTTTAACTAAAGCATATACTTTATGCGGAACAGATAAGCGAATTGATGAATATTCAACGGAAATTGCATTTTACCGTGCTATAAAAATAGCATTAACAAAAGGTAATAAATCAAATACATTAAATAATTTTGAAAAAGAACAAATAATGCGCCGTTTAGTGGGTGATGCTGTTACAGTAAAAGAAGATATTTTAAGTATTAATAACTTATCAGGAATTAATTATGATGAAAAAATATCTATACTAGATAAAAAGTTTTTAAAACAGGTTACTGATTTACTGGAAAAAAATATTGCATTAGAAGTATTAAAAAAAGCATTAGAAAATGAAATCAAATATAAATTTAAGAATGATATCATAATGGAAAATAAATTTTCTGAATTATTAATTGAAACAATTCAAAAAATGAACCAGCAAACGATTACAACAGCTCAGGGATTAAAAGAAATAATTAAAATTGCCGAAGAAATAGAAGAAGAGCAAAAAACAAGAAAAGATTTAAAATTATCACCAGAAGAAATGGCTTTTTATCATGCTATATGTCAAAATAAATCAGCAGTTGAAAATATGGAGATTGATATTTTAGTTGAATTAGCTCAAAAAATACGCTCTAAATTAGCGGAATTAGTAACAGTTGATTGGACTCGTCGCGACAATGTTTTAGCAAGTATAAGAATTAAAATAAAACAATTACTTAGAAAATATAAATATCCACCTGATAAACAACAAGAAGCCGTTGATTTAGTATTAAAACAGGCAATGGTTGTTGGTAAAGGGTGGGAAGTATAAACCCTCAAATGGTGCCGTCGAGAAGAATTGAACTTCCGACCTCGTCATTACCAATGACGCGCTCTACCACTGAGCTACGACGGCATATTAGGGTATGTTAAAAACTAATACAATAAT
>JAQWUY010000047.1 GCA_029250225.1 Alphaproteobacteria bacterium
TATGGAAAGATAATAATGATAATTTAGTAAAATATTTACTATCAATTAAGCCTTCTAAAGCAATAGAAAATTTTGTAAATAAATTTAATGATAGTATTATACAAGAATACTGGGAATCTATTGAACATTTTCCAAATAAGGAAAAATGTTATTTTAATGATTATATAGACAATTGTATAAAATATAATAATTATTTATCTGCTATGAGATTTGTTGTTTTTAATCACAAAGAGATTGAATTTGAAAAAGTAATAGATGTTTGTGAAAAGTTCTTTGACGAAAATATTAATAAAGATTTAAAAAATAGTATTAATAAAATTGATTATTATAGTTTTGAAGAAATTCTAAAATATTTAAGAAAAATCCCAGAAGTGGATAAAAAATTTATATTTAAATTGGAAATAAAATTATTCCAATTTATTCATGATAAAAAAGATCTGATTTTATGGGATGTATTATCAGAAGATCCTAAAAAATTTATAGAAATAATAAAAATATTTTGTAAAGATGATGATGTTAATATAACTAAAAATAATATAAGTGAATCGTTAGTTAATAATATATATACAATATTAACTAATTTTAAAAAAATTCCAGGTCTTAAATTAACAGAAAATAACAATTATGAAATTGATGAGAAAATTTTTAATAAATGGATAGATGAATATTTAAAATTAGCTAAAGATTTAAAATACACCAAAATAGCATTTATTAAACTGGGAGAACTACTATCTCACTGTCCTGAGGGGTATTATTCAAGATCTGAAGTTAATGAAGATAAAATATGGCCACATCCCTGTATTAGTAAGATTCTAGAAAATGGAGATCAGGAAATAAGAGAATCTTTTATTATTGGTGTTAAAAATAATAGAGGGTTTTACAATCCTGGTAATGAATATGAAATAGCAAAAAAATATAAAAATTTTGCTGAAAAAAATAAAGATTTTCCAGAAGTTAAAAAAATATTAATGAAATTAAGTAAAGATCATGAAAAAGATTATAAAAAAAATTTAGATGAAGAAGAAAATACAAAAACTCTTCATAGTATTTAGTTTAAAATAAAAAACAAGCTATAAAACAAAGAGATGGCCTATCTTAAAAGGAGAAGCGCGATGAAACGAGTATGGCAAGACTTTAGGTTAATTATTAATAACATTATAACAAAGAAAGAAAAAATTATGCCTACAAATAAAAAAAATGAATTAGTTGAAAATGGTGATAATAAAATTAATAATAGTATATTAAACCCTATTATCGGGGAACGTGAAGGTTTTACCAAAGAGAATGATGATTTTGGATACAATGATTTCGGCAGAAATATGGTAAGATTCTTTAAAAATCAAGAAGATCCATATGTTGTAATGTTGTCTGGCGAATGGGGTTCTGGAAAAACAATTTTCCGCAAAAAACTTGCTGGACAATTTCGTAATGAACATCAAGACATAATAGTTTTAGAATTTGATGCATTTGCTTATGATTATATGAAAGATGCTTTTTTAGCTATTACATCTCAATTATTAAAAGATTCAAAATTTAAGGAATTGAAAGATGTAATAGTAAAACTTGGGACAGTAATAGCACTTTCAATTGGGTCAAATATGCTTGGTGGTTCATTTAAAGATATGGGTGAAACTATAAAACAATATTATGAAAAAAAAGAAAGTGATGATAAGGTAATAAAAGAATTTCGCAATAAACTAGAAAAAATAACAAAAGAAAATAAACTTGTTATTATTATTGATGAACTTGATCGATGCCGACCTGATTTTTCTTTATCATTATTGGAAATTACAAAACATTTCTTTAATATACCTAATATTCATTTTTTATTAGTTACAAATAAAGAACAATTGTGTAATTCAATTGAGCATTGTTATGGTTGTAAAACAGACAAAGCAGAAAAATATTTAGAAAAATTTTATGATATCCATTTAAATTTACCATTTAGTACAAAAGATAAAACAACACAAGTAACAAAATATGTTAATAAGTTTTTCGAAGAACAAAATTTGACTTTTAATAATGATATTATAGAAAAGACCATAGTGCCATTAATAATTAAAAAAGATATAAGTTTAAGGGAGCTGTCAAAAACTTTACGCATATTAGCATTTACCATTAATGCTTTTAAAGATAAAAATTATTATGAAGGTTATACTATTATTTGTTTTGCACTTCTTCTTATTAAAATAACCAAAAATGATATATATACAAAATTGTTAAACTGTTGTAACCAAGAAGGATCAGGTTCAACAATGATTAATGAACTTGAAAGTATATTTGATAATCAGGGAATATTTAAATATAAATTTGAAGATGATTACGATTTTAGATTAGAAGGGGTATGTCCAATAAAATGTGCTTGTGAATTAACAGAACAATATTATCCATTATCTAATGTAAAAACTATTTCCAATGATGATGAGCAAGTTGCTAGCTAATTTGTGGTGAGTGAAGTGAGTAGGGCTAGTCAGTAGTGTCGGGGTGAAACCCTCAAATGGTGCCGTCGAGAAGAATTGAACTTCCGACCTCGTCATTACCAATGACGCGCTCTACCACTGAGCTACGACGGCATATTAGGGTATGTTAAAAACTAATACAATAAT
>JAQWUY010000014.1 GCA_029250225.1 Alphaproteobacteria bacterium
TTGCAATCATACACACAGGCCGAAACAGACCCCGCACTAGTATCCATAGCTAATATATATCTTATTGTTTTCATAGTTTACCTTGCACAAAATATTTATGTTATATTTTTAATTCTCTCGTAATCATTTACTGGTGCTTCATATATTACTGTGTCATTATCTTTGACTGTTTTAAAATGGTTACGCGCACAAATAATTTTTTGCTTTTCATTAATAGATAATTCATCAAATTCGTTTTTACCTTTTGTTTCAACAACAAAATATAGTTTATTACCGTCTTCTGTTTTCCTTAATATAGCCCAATCAGGATTGTATGTACCCAATGGTGTCTTTATTTTAAAATATGATGGTAATTTAGTAAATGCCAATGCTCTGTGATCCTTAATACATTGTTCAGCAAAGTTTTTTTCTATATTTGAGTCGCATAATATATAATCATATAAATGTTTAGTATTAGTTGATGATATATGTTTATGATTATTTTTATCGACTATTTCAGCATTTAACCATTTTGCAGGATCAAGTAATTCCTGATCATAATATTCATCTGTTTTTTGGTATTGTATGCCGTCTAATATTAATTTTAATTTTTCCTTGTTTATGATTTTTGCTATTTTATCCATATATTGTTGCGGGTTTATTTTAAACTTATCCAATGTATTACTATCTTTTAATATCTGTGCAATTGTTTGTCGAGATAGATATGTCTCAGTTTGGATATACGATAATATATCGGGCACTTTAGTGAATTCTATTTCTTGTCTTATATCAAGTTCTTGTTCATCACCTACTTGCAATCCATATTTATTTATTTCTTTAATTTCTGTTTTTTGTGTGATTATTTTTATTTTATCCACAATAAAACTATTACACTCCTTATTAAAATATTGTTTACAATTTTCTAACAAATCTTTGGTTTGGTAATTTATTTTATATTTAGTTTTTTGTTTTATTTTATTCCATAATTCTTTAAATTCTGGTGATAAATATATTTCTTCATTTAATTTTATGTGGGCTTTATTTCGTCCATCCTGAACAATTTGTTTTTCAAATTTTTTACCTGTTTCATCTTCATATTCTTTTTGTAATTTATCAGCAAAATCTTCATAACTTTCATTACATACAACAGTTAATTTATTTATATTTTCATCAAATACTCGTTCGCCTTTTTGGTTCACACATAATCGCATACCTCGTCCTAATTCTTGACGTTTTTTTATCTTACTACTTGTTTCATTAAGTGTACATATTTGAAACACATTTGGATTATCCCAACCCTCTCTTAATGCAGAATGAGAAAATATAAATTGTAATGGTTCATCAAAACTTAATAACCTTTCTTTACCTTTCATAATCAAATTATATGTATCTCTATCTGCCTTGGTATTTCCATTTGTATCTTTTGCTTTTTTGTTTTTATCCTCAGAAAAATAACCGTTATGTATTAGCGATACATCAAAATCTTTATATAATTTTTTATATGGTGGATTATCTTCTAATATTTCTATAAATGCTTGTTCAAACCATTCTGCATATTTACCGTTAGTATATTCTGCTTTTTCACTATTTATATCATATTTTGTATAGTCACGATAATTTGAAACTTTATCAATAAAAAATAAACTTAAAACCTTAATACCTTTTTCTTTATATTTTATTTGTTTTTTTATATGTGTTTCAATAGTTTCTTTTATTTGTTGTTTTTTTAAAATACTATCATCTATACCACCAATGAATTTACCCAATTCGACTGATCCCGTTTGACTAGTGAAATTAATATATTCTTCACCTTGCACACAATTTATAGATTTAATAATATATCCATCATAAATATTTTGTTTAGTTTTTTTGGCAATATCATCATTTACCTTAACAGTTATCTTTTTATTGTTGTTTACTTCTAACTTCGCAGTAATAGGAGATTTTGTGTTATCAACTGATATTAATTTTATATATGGTGTGTTATTATTATTTTCTAATACATTACCTAAAACTTCAATCTTTTTTACCAATCTCCTGTTATATGCTTCAACTGGATTTAAATCATATAATTTATTGTGTACAGTTATGTGAGTTGCTGAATATCCAAATGTTGCTAATGGATTCAAATTCTGTAATGATTTTTGTGCATTTACAGTCTCCATATTTTGTGGTTCATCAATTATTAAAATTGGGTTTGTGTCCTTTACGAAATCTGCTGGTATACCACTTATTGTTTCTATAAATGAATTAAATTTATTTTTATCTTTATTAAATGAATCAATATTTATAATCATTATTTGCAATGAATTACTTTGTGCAAATGAACGTATTTTTTGAGGCTTTGAACTATCATAATTAAAATAATCGTAATTAACATTATTATATAACTGTTTAAAATGTTTATCCATTTGTTGCAAAGATTTTATCACACCCTCACGAATGGCAACCGATGGGACAACAATAATAAATTTTTTAAAGTCATACTGTCTATTCATTTCAAATATAGTTCGTAAGTAAACATAAGTTTTACCAGTTCCTGTTTCCATTGATATAGTAAAATTCATGTTTTCTAGTTTTTGATTACTAGATTCAATATTATTATCATATTGTATATTTTGTAAATTATTCAGTATTTTTGATTGAGGTATATTTAAATTATTTTTTACTCCACTTTGCACATTATTATAATCTAATGAATCGTAAGAGGATAAATAATTAATTTTATTTGTTATAGGCATATCAAACAAACCATCTTGTTTTTTTTGTCCTGAAAATACATTCACACAAGCATTTATAGCTTTTATTTGAAAATCCTGATTTTCGTCAAATTTAAATTCCATTATAAAAACTCCACTCTTGTTATTTTTGAATCTTTTAGTGTATGTTCAATATTACTACGGTCACAATCAGTGAAAGAATTATCACTAAATACTACTTGAATATTATCATGTTTTTCCTTTAATTTTATAATTTCATCTGTAATATTTATTGATATTTTATCAGATAAACAAACAAATAATAAATCAATTCCTCCCGTTCCATTTACCGTATAATATTGAATATCATTGTATTTAAATTTATTTATATTTTCTGTAATACATAATCCAAATTTCAATATCAATTCAGATATAATATCTTCGTCTTTTGCCCCATCAATAAATCTATTAATACCCGCAAATATATCTTGGTCAATATTTGAAAAATCACCATTCCACTTTTTAATGTTTGATTGAGATAATTTATAAACCTTAAATCCAACATCAACATTGGGATTTGTTTCTGCTATCTGTTTTCCAGCCCTGCGAATTCGTTCTTTTGAAATTTCAGCAATATTTTTATAACCTGATTTATATGCTTCGGATTTTTCATCTGTTAATTCAGGTAATTGAACTGATATACATTTTCTATTACCACCATCTTCTGAATTTAATTGCATAACCGAATGTGCAGTCGTACCTGAACCTGCAAAAAAATCTAAAATAATATCATTTTCTTTGGTTGAATATTTCACAAGCTTAATTATGTAATTATAAGGCTTAGTATAATCGAAAGGTTTGAAATCAGAAAATAGTTTATTCATTGTTTTAGTTGCATTTTGATTCATATATTCATTTTCAATGGCAAATAAAGTATCCACCAAACTAAAATCGCTCATTACTTCATTACGGTAACGTTTAAAAATAAAACCTCTTTCGTTAGGTTTATGTTCTTTTTTAAATTTAATTTTACCATTTGCTACATATTTATCAAAAGTTGTTCTAGCAAATTGCCATTGGCGATTTGCTGGTGGATGGTCAATTTTACCTGTGTGTGGATTTATAATTTCAAATATGGATCCTGTTCTGGCGCTTGGATCAGCGACAACCCAAGCGCCATTCGGATCATTATCAGAATTTTTATAGTTTTCAAATGTTTTTTTCTCACCCTGCAATGAACATATACTTTTATTTTTTGCATAAATTAGAGTATTTTCATGCTGAATATTTAATCCTGATTTACTGTCATTAGTAGTAGACTTTGTCTTACGTATAATATCGCCAACAAAATTACTTTCTCCAAACACTTCATCACACAGTTTTTTAAGGTTAGCTTGTTCATTATCATCAATACTTATAAAAATAACACCATCTTCTGTTAATAAGTTGTGTGCTAATAACAACCTTGGATACATCATATTTAACCAATTCGTGTGTTTTGCACCAGCCTTATCAATATCTGTGCTAATTATATTACCATCTTGGTTTTTTTGTCCTGTTTTAATTAAATAATCGTTATATGAATCGTTAAAATTATCTTTGTATATAAAATCATTGCCTGTATTATATGGCGGATCAATGTATATACATTTTACCTTATTTGCATATGATTTTTGTAATAATTTTAATGCTTGTAAGTTATCGGCTTCAATAAATAAGTTTTGTGTGTCTTCCCAATTAACAGATTCTTCTTTGCAAGGCTTTAATGAATCTGTACTAGTTTGATATGCAAATCGTTGATATGCATTTTTACCATACCAAGAAAAATTATAATTTGTTTCATTATCTTTACTAATTCCCAATGCCTGTTGTAAAAAATCCATTTTTACTTTTCCGTCTACATCAAATGCTTGTGGTATTATTTTTTTAACAGCTTCAAGATTCTGTTGAACTATATCAAGAGATTGGCTATTGTCGTTTAGTTCATATAATTTTTCAATATTATTGTTATTCAAATTAATATTAGTCATTATTTATTCCTTTTTTTATTACATCTTTAAACTTAACAGATTCTAATACAAAAAATAATAAATAATTACCAAAATTAGAATTTTAGTATGGGTAATAATTCGTAAATTTATTTTATAATATTTTAATAAAAACATGGCGGTGTCGGAGAGATTCGAACTCTCGAGGGGTTGCCCCCAACACGCTTTCCAGGCGTGCGCCTTAAACCGCTCGGCCACGAC
>JAQWUY010000024.1 GCA_029250225.1 Alphaproteobacteria bacterium
AGTAGTTGGGGTTATTCTTTTCTATCGTCATTTAGCATATGTTTAATGCCACTTCGCAAATAGTTTTGCCCTGTTACGATAGTAAATATTGCTGAAACCCAAAGCAAGAAAACGCCTATATCGCCTGATGGTATATATTTAGGCGAAGCTTCCGAACCGATAATTAAAAAACCAAGTGAGAATAATTGAAATACTGTTTTCCACTTTGCTAATGATGAAACAGGAACAGAAATTTTTATTTCTGCTAAGTATTCTCGTAATCCTGAAACAGTTATTTCTCTTAGTACAATAATAATCCCAGCAAAAGCATTAAAAGCAGATAGTCCACCCATTTGATCGCCCATAATAATTAAAACAATGATAATTGTTGCAACTAATAATTTATCTGCTATCGGGTCAAGAAAACGCCCCAGAGCAGAAGATTGCCCAGTTTTACGAGCAATATAGCCATCAAAGAAATCTGTTAGTCCAGCAAAGCAATATAACGATAGAGCAATCCATCTAGATAAATCTGTGTTGATTAATAAAAATAATGCAACTAGGGGAATAATTACAATTCTAATAACTGTTAAATAGTTGGGTGATATATGTTCTAACTTAATCATTACTTCCTCTTACTATCAATATAATATATTTTACAATATTTTATAAGTATTTATTTATAAAAAATAAAATATTAATTATTAAAGTGATTATAAATTATTTCAGCAGTCTTTCTATTAATTCCCTCTACTTGCATCAAATCCTTTATTCCAGCCCCTGAAATTACAGAAGTTGAACCGAAATATCGCAACAAAGCATTGCGCTTTACTTTGCCGATTCCAGCAATTTCATCAAGTGGTGATTTTATTAATTCTTTACTACGGCGTTTACGGTGTGCAGTAATTGCAAATCGGTGTGCCTCGTCCCTTATTCGCTCCATAAAATAGTGTAAAGAGCTTGAAACTGGAATATCGGCGGTTCCGGATTTAGTGTAAAAGATTTCGCTTCCATCATTTCGTTTTTCACCTTTGGCAATAGAAACTATGTTTAAATCAAGACTTAATTCATTTAATACAGATAGTGCTGTATTTAATTGCCCCTTACCGCCATCAACGACGATTAAGTCTGGCAAGATTGATTTTTCTTTTATTGCACGATTAAACCTGCGATTAAAAACCTCGCGCATCATTGCATAATCATCACCGGCAATACCTAGATTATCTTTTCTTGTCATTTTAGTTTTTATATTCCAACTGCGATAGGATTTTCTATCAAAACCATCTGTTGATACAACTATCATTGCTCCGACTGGGTTTTTTCCTTGTATATGGCTATTGTCATAAACCTCTATTCGCTTTGGTATTTCTTCTAATTTCAAGACTTGTTTTAGTTGTTTCAATCCTTCGGTATGATTTAAAATCGATGATTTATGACGAGAAAGTGCGGATTTTGCATTATCGTAGGCGATATTCATAACGGTAAATCCAAATCCGGCCTTTGGAATAGATATTTTTGTATTATATATCTTTTGTAATAATTCTAGGTCTTCAATTTTATCGGATATATATATTTTCTTTACCGGTGATTTGTCTTGATAGAATTGTGGGATAAATTCATTTAATAACTCTGCTTCGTTTTCCGCCTCAGTCTTTGGAAAAAACAAGGCTGAACCACTAGTTTTTGAATTGCGATAAAACATAACTTGAATACAATAAACAGAACCGCTTTTACAAACAGCGAATATATCAGCATCGCCAATACCATTGATATGCACACCTTGTGATATTTTTAAATTATTCAAAGATTCTATTCTATTTTTATAAACCTGTGCTAATTCATAATTTTCATTATTACTTTCACAAATCATTTTATTATTTAATCTGTTTAATAATTCATTATCTCGCCCTGATAAGAACGCCACAACTTCATTAATATATGAATCCAAATCATCAGTAAGTTTTCCCTCGTCAGGTGCGAATGTACGGAAGAATTGGTGTTTTAATACAGGTAAATATCTTTGTTTAAAAGATGATTTTTTATTGTTTTTACTTTTATCGCTAAGTTTAAAAACATTGTCTAACATAGCAATTGTATCATTTACTGATTTTGTTGAGGTAAAGGGTCCGAAATACCTATTGCCTTTTTTGTGTAATCCACGATGTTTTTTTATACAAGGGGAGCCGTCTTGATCAAAAGATATTTCAATTTCTGGATAAGATTTATCATCTCTTAACAAAATATTATAATACGGTTTTAATGATTTAATTAAATCAGATTCAAGTAATAATGCTTGGCTTTCAGATGGAGTTTCAACAATTTCCATTTTATCAGTACGAGCAATCATTCGTTTGATACGGATTGGCTGTTTATCAAATTGAGTATAATTTGTAATTCTTTTTTTGAGATTTTTTGCTTTGCCTACATATAAAACAGTATCGTTTTTATCAATCATACGATATACACCTGCTTTACCAGAAACAGATTTAACCATATCGCTAATTACTTTTAACCCGTGTTTTATATCGCTCATAAAATATTAATTTAAAATTCTTCTTCTGAATTAAATGCTAACCACTTTTCTAGCTCGTTATACCCACCTATATGTTCACCGTCTATTTCAATTTGTGGAACTGTTTTAGCATTCGGGAATTTTTCAAAAAATGCATCACGGCTTATATCTTCACCCATTTTAAAAATAGTAGGACTATATTTATCCATCAATGCTTTTGCTTTAATACAATTCGGGCAATTTTCTTTTGAATATATTACTACTTTCATTTTCTATGTCCTAGAATTCCTCGTTAAATGATAATGAACGATCCGTTGGGCGTTGATATTCAGTTACTCGTTTTTCAAAGAAGTTCGTAACATTTTGTACATCCAGCGCACGCATAAAATCAAATGGATTTTCTGTATTAAATACTCGTTCAAATCCAAATAAATCAGCAATTCTATCCGCAACAGCTTCGATATATTCACACATTAAATCTGCATTCATACCGATTAACCCAACAGGAAGAGCGTCTCTTACAAATTCTTTTTCAAATACAACTGCTTCTTGAACAATGTCTTCAAATTGTTGTTGTGACACATCACCAGTTATTAAATTAGGATCAAGTAATATTTTATCATCAAGTGTTCCATTATTATATTTTTTTCTTAATGTTTTAAACATTAAGGCCGAAAACGAGAAGTGCATTCCTTCATCTCTTGCAATCCAATCATTTGATAAGGATAAACCAGGTAATAATCCCCTTTTGCGGAAATAATATATTGCACAGAATGAACCAGCAAAGAATAATCCTTCTACTAAACCGAAACCAATTAAACGAACTAATAAATTTTGGTCGCCAGATAACCATTTACCAACCCATTCAGCTTTTTTATTAATACAAGGTATATTTTCAATAGCACGGAATAATTTATCTTTTTCTTCTTGGTCATCTACATAAGTTTCAATTTGTAATGCATAAGTTTCTGCGTGAATAGATTCATTTAACATTTGCATTGAAATAAAACATCTTGCTTCGGGCATTAAAATTTCTTTGTAAAATCTTGATGCAAGATTTTCATTAATCATTGCTTCACTATTAGCGAAAAATGCAAGTATGCGTTGAATGAAATGTTTTTCACCGCTGTTAAGTTTTTGTAAATCTCTTATGTCATCTTGAAATGATATCTCTTCTGGCGTCCAAAATGCCTGAACATGAGTCTTATACCTATCCCATATCTCTTGATATTGGATTGGAAATATAGAAGTACACCCTTTAGAAATCATTTTAATCCTACCTTTAAATTTTCGTTATTTAATTTATGCACTACAAGTCAAACAATCTTCTGGTTCATTGCCAATAGCTTGTACATTTTCATTTTTATCACCTGATACAGTCATTTGTACCGCCTGCACCGCAGAGCGCGAGCGTAAATAATACATACCAGTTTTTAAACCTTTTTTCCAAGAATACATATGCATTGAATTTACCATTCCGAATGTAGGTGTTGCAAGCCATAGATTCATTGACTGTGTTTGGTCAATAAACGGAGCGCGATCAGCAGCCATATCTATCACTGTTTTTTGTGATGTTTCCCATACAGTTCGGTATACTTGTTTTATATCCTTTGGAATATTTGCGATATTTTGAACAGAACCCTCTTCCAATATAATATTATTTCGCATTTCACTTGTCCATAATTGTCGTGAAGATAATTCCTCTACTAAATATTTGTTAACCAGTAAAAACTCACCAGACAATGTTTGTCTTTTATAAATATTAGATGTTTGAACTTGGAATGTTTCCGTGTTACCCAATATAATTCCTGTTGATGCAGTCGGCATAGAGGCAGTAGTTAATGAATTACGAACCCCATACATTTTTATTTTTTCACGCAGAGAGTCCCAATTCCACATACCACTTGGTTTTTTATCCCACATATCAAATTGGAATTTTCCTTGCGAAATCGGTGAGCCTTCATAAGTTGAATACGGGCCTTTTTCCTTGGCCAATTCCATTGATGCCTCAGTCGCACCGAAATAAATAGTTTCAAAAATCTTCTTATTAATTTCTTGCGCCTTTTCACTATCATAAGGAATATTCATTTTAAAGAATACATCAGCTAGACCTTGTATACCTAATCCTATTGGACGGTGTCTAGTATTAGAACGCTCTGTCTTTTCAGTAGGGTAATAATTAACATCAATTACTCTATCAAGATTGTAAGTAGCAATTTTTGCAACTTCATAAAGTTTTTGATAATCATAAAAACCATCTTCGCCAACAAACTTCGGTAATGCAATTGATGCTAAGTTACAAACAGCCGATTCATTTTTATCAGAATATTCAACAATTTCAGCACAAAGATTTGATGATTTAATAACACCTATATTCTTTTGATTAGACTTTTCATTAATCGCATCCTTATAAAGCATATAAGGTTGTCCTGTTTCAATCTGAGCCTCAATAATTTTAGACATTAATGAACGAGCTTTAATTGTTTTATAACCTCTACCTTCATTTTCATAACTTGTATAAAGAGTGTTAAATTCTTCGCCGTAGACTTCACTAAGCCCTGGACATTTGTGTTCTGACATAAGTGTCCAATCACCGTCATCTTCAACCCTTTGCATAAACAGATCCGGAATCCATAAAGCATAAAATAAATCGCGCGCGCGGAATTCTTCGGCTCCTGTGTTTTTACGAAGCTCTAAAAATGCGTCTATATCAGCGTGCCAAGGTTCTAGATAAATTGCAAACGAACCCTTGCGTTTTCCGCCTCCTTGGTCAACAGATCTTGCCGTTTCGTTAAATATTTTCAAGAAAGGAATTAAACCATTTGATTTACCATTTGTTGATTTAATTGTCGAACCAGAAGAACGAATATTATGAGCGTGCAAGCCAATCCCACCAGCAGTTTTTGAAATTAATGCCGTATCTTTTAAGGTGTTAAATATACCATCAATACTATCATCTTCCATAGCAATCAAGAAACAAGATGATAACTGTTGCATCTTTAATCCTGAATTAAATAATGTTGGTGTTGCGTGTGTATAGTAACCTTTTGATAACATATCATATGTTTTTTTAACTTTTTTTGCATCAAATTCACCACAGCCACAAGTAAGGGCAACACGCATCCATAAACTTTGTGGACGCTCAATGTGTTTATTACCAACTTTTAATAAGTATGCTTTCATTAAAGTTGTTAAAGCAAAATAATCAAATGTATAATCACGGTCATAATCGATTATTTTTTCTATCTCTTTAATATTATTTTTTACTTTGTTATAATATTCTTCTCGTAATAATCCATCTCTAAATAGTATCTCTGTTCCTTCGCCAAAATCAGGAGTTTCCTTGTGTAAAGCATCAGACTTAATTCGTGCCGCAACTAATGAATAATCTGGGTGTTCAACAGTTAATGCTGCTGCTGTTTCAGCTAGATAATTATCTATTTCTTCGGTAGTAATTCCGTCATATAAACCAGCCACAGCCTTTTGAGCAACAATAATAGGATTGATTGCTAAGCCTTTTGACAAAACACTAACCCTATTGGTAATTTTATCCAACGAAACAGATTGGCGCGAACCATCTCGTTTAATAACATTCATTGAAACAATTTTATCACCAATTTGATCTTTCAACTTTTGGCTTTTTTGACGAGATCTTTCGCGTTGATCACGATATAAAACATATGCACGGGCAACTTTATGTTCCTCAGCACGCATAAGTGCTAATTCAACTTGATCTTGAATATCTTCGATAATTAGAGTTTTATCTTTTTTGATTCGCTTTAATAATGCATTTTCAACTGCATCTGTAATTTTTAAAACACGGCTATCAATTTTAATTTCTTCATCCTTAGAAAAAGAAGAATCCATTTCAAATTGAGCTAAAAAAGCTTTTTTGACTGCACTATAAATTTTTTGTTTATCAAAAGAGACTTCCGAACCTTCTCTTTTTTTAACAATTATTAACTTAGAATTATTTTTTTCTGCAACCATACTTTATACCTCAAAGTCGTTATTATATAATATTTTAACCATAATTAAATAAACACAACATATAGTAGAATTTTACCCAATATCTTAAATATATATCAACATATTGATATGAATTCAATAGTATTTTAATATTTTTTTACTATTTTTTTTGTATCTCAACGCCATCAACGGATTAAATATTTTTTATGATTTGTGACTATTTTTTAATTATTTTTTTGTATATTATTCCCAACGTCATATATTACTTGCCTTAGGAAATAATTTATCGTATTTTTTAATATAATTATAAAAAAATAACAATAAAAAAATAGACATGAGAATAAAAAAAACTGAAAAAATAATAATTGTCGGTGGTGGAATTTGTGGTCTTGCTTGCGGTTGGGAATTATTAAAATCTGGATACGATGTTGAAATATATGAAAAACATAAAATCGGTTCTGGGGCAACTAGTAAATCCGGCGGTATGTTAGCAGGTGGTATTGAAAACGAACCAAGCGAAGCAAATCTATGGGAATTAACCAGATACAGTCAAATTCTTTGGAAAGATTACCATAAAAACCTAGAAAAAGATTCGAATACCGAAATTGATTATCAAAATCACGGCACAATGATGCTAGCAACAACAAAAGATGATTTATCACAAATTGATTTTTTATATAACTATCAAAAAGGAATAGGTGTTGATGTAGAGTGCTTAACATCCCGACAAGTTAATAAAATGGAGCCACACCTTAAAACAATAGGTGGAATATGGGTAAAAAATGATCATCAAGTTGATAGTATAAAACTTGCAAAAGCTCTTAAAATTTCTTTTGAAAAAATGGGTGGTAAAATATTTGAGAACAGTCCTGTAAAAAAAGTAATTCACAATAATAATAAAATATCTGGCATACAGCTAGAATCGGATAAAATTATTAACTGTGAAAAAATACTGATGACGACGGGGATTGATACCCCAAATATATTAAATGATATTTGTAAAATTCCAATTCGACCACTTAAAGGACAAATGTTAAGCCTTGAAATGGATAACCGCCTAATTGAGCGTGTGATATGGGCGCCAAAAACTTATCTTATTCCAAAATCAGATAACACATTATTAATCGGTGCAACAGTCGAAGAACAAGGAATAGATGAAAGCATAACAGCAGGTGGCATATTGTCATTACTAGAATCAGCGTGGCGAATATTACCAGCCATAGAAGATTTGCCGATAAAAAATATGTGGGTAGGGTTTAGACCAACCGCACGAGATGATGCACCTATTCTTGGGAAACTACCTATTGAAGGATTGTACATAGCATCAGGACACCACCGTAATGGAATCTTGCTAGCCCCTGCCACTGGTAAAATAATTTCTGATTTAATTATCAACGATAAAACACCTGAAATTATTAAAAACTTCACTATTGATAGATTTAATTAAATCAAGTTATAATAGAATTAGTACAATAATCAAGGACATAGAAATGAATATCAAAATAAATGGTGAAATAAAAAACACAGATAAAAACACATTATGTGATATATTACTAGAAAATGGTTTTTCTGAAAGTACAAAAGCAATAGCTGTGGCATTAAATAAATCTGTCATTACAAAATCACAATGGCAAAATCAAAATGTAAAAGAAAACGATGAAATAGAAATAGTAAAACCATTTCAAGGCGGATAAAAAAATGAAAAATCAAACAACTGAAAAATTTAAAATTGGTGATCTTGAATTATCTAGCAGACTATTAATAGGAACTGCTATGTTTCCCAATCAACAAACTATGTTAAATGCTATCCAAGCAAGCGGATCTGACTTTGTAACTGTGTCTATTCGTCGCACTAGTTTGGATAAATATCAAGAAAGCCCTATTGATTTATTAAAAGATTATAATATATTACCTAACACAGCGGGATGTGAAACCGTTAAAGATGTTATTCTTACCGCTCAACTAGCAAGAGAAAGCTTAGAAACTAATTGGATTAAGCTAGAATTAATAGCTTGTCGCCAAACTCTTTATCCAGATGTTGAGAACTTGGTACAAGTTGCCGAAGAACTTGTAAAAGATAATTTCAATGTATTACCTTATTGCACAGACGACCCAATCATATGCCAAAAACTTGCCGATGTAGGTTGCGTCGGAGTAATGCCACTAGGCGCCCCTATTGGCACAGGACTTGGAATATGTAATCCTTATAATATAGAATTGATATGTAAAAAATCGTCAGTCCCTGTAATACTAGATGCTGGTATAGGAACTCCAAGTGATGCAACTCGTGCTATGGAATTGGGTTGTTCTGGGGTGTTGTTAAATACAGCTATTTCAAAATCTCAGAATCCTGTTTTAATGGCAGAAGCATTTAAAGATGCGGTTAATGCAGGATATAAAGCACAGAAATCTGGAAGAATGGCTAAAAAATTCCACTCCGAAGCATCATCGCCGCAAATGGGATTAATCGGGGGATAAATGTTACCTAGTGTGTGCGTACTTAGCGATAGCACAATGTGTGATAATATAACAAACACGCTGAAACAATGTATCGACGAAGGGGCAAATTGGATTGCAATTCGTGAATATAATATGAATGACAAACAATTATATTCATTATGCGAAGAAATAATTTTATACAGTCAAAATAATGGCACTTTAATAAGTATATGGAATAATCCGGAAATTGCTCAGAATTTACAAATCGGCTTACATATGCCAAGTCGTTATATTAATCAAAATAAAAATTCATCGTTAAAAAATAACTTAGATTTTGATTGTCCATTAGGTATATCAACACACAATGAAAGTGAAATATTAAAAGCAAATAATCTTGCCATAAATGCAGATTACATAACGATTAGTCCAATATTTGATAGTATTTCAAAAGAAAATTATAGTGGTATGAATAAAAATAAATTTATTGATTTATGTGCATATTCAGCATTACCAGTTTTTGCAATGGGTGGAATTGATGAAAATAATATATCACAAGCTTTTGAATATGGAGCATACGGAGTAATTATCTGTGGTAGTACAATGAAAAATCCAAAAATATTAAATAGTATAACAAAATACATATAATTTCTTTTTACTTTCTTTTAATTTTATATTAACTTCATTGTAATTATAAAAAAAAGAGTCTTACAATTATATGAAAAAATTAACATTATTACTAACACCAATACTATTATCATTAATTCCAAATACCGCACTAGCTAGATCATCAGGTAACTTTACCAATACAACTTCTGGTATTTTTGCAGTTGCTATATTTGTCATCGCATATATCCTAGTTATACTAGAAGAAAAAATAAAATTAAAAAAATCTGTTCCTGTTATAACAGCCGCCGGAATTATTTGGTTTATTATTGCAAGTTTACTAAGTCAGGCAGGCGATTATACAACGGCCAATGAAGCTTTTAAGCACGCAATTGTTGAATTCGCAGAATTATTATTGTTCTTGTTGGTAGCTATGACATTTATTAATTCAATGCAGGTATTTGATGTTTTTGAAGCGATTCGTGCTAAAATTATTCGTATGGGATTATCACTACGAGGGATTTTTTGGGTAACAGGTTTAATTGCATTCTTTCTATCACCTGTTGCTGATAACTTAACTACTGCTTTGGTAATGGGTACTATTGTGCTAACGGTTGCAAAAAACAACAAACAATTTATTTCTATTGCTTGTTTAAATATCGTCGTAGCAGCAAATGCAGGCGGAGCATTTTCACCATTTGGTGATATTACAACATTGATGATGTGGCAATCAGGCAAAGTACGGTTTATGGAGTTTATGGCATTATTTATACCTAGTATAGTTAATTGGTTAATTCCTGCTATAATAATGAGTTTCTTTATTAATAACAAAAAACCAGAAGGTCTTGTAGGTGATGCAAAAATAGCAGATGGTGGTTATATAATTATTGGGTTATTTACATTATCAATAATAATGGCTGTTTCAGCTCATAATATTTTCCATATGCCACCAGTACTTGGAATGATGACTGGTCTTGGTTTATTACAAATTTATGCTTGGTTATACGACCACGACATTAGAATTACAAAATTCAATAAAACAAAAAAATACAAAGAAGAGCGAATTAAAATACGTGAAAAAAGAAAATTCGATATATTCAAGGAAGTAGAACGAGCTGAATGGGATACATTACTGTTTTTCTATGGTGTTGTTGTTTGTGTTGGCGGTCTTGGTTCATTAGGTTATATGGCATTGTTATCAGATGTTATGTATAATCAAATTGGAATATTTCAAGCAAATATATTAATTGGTTTGCTTTCAGCAATCGTCGATAATATTCCTGTAATGTTTGCCGTATTAACAATGGATCCACAAATGAATCTTCAACAATGGTTACTAGTTACATTAACTGCTGGTACTGGTGGATCGTTACTGTCAATAGGTTCAGCTGCGGGAGTAGCAATGATGGGACAAGCTCGCGGATATTACACTTTCTTTTCACATTTAAAATGGAGTTGGGCAATTGCATTGGGATATGGTGCAAGTATATGGGTTCATACTTTAATAAACGGAATTTAATTGTTGTTTAATTTAATATATTAAATATTTTTCTTGATTACAGCGACAATATCATCGACAACTTGCTTAACTAATTTTTTACTTCGGGCTTCTGCCATTACGCGAATAATTGGCTCTGTCCCGCTTTTACGGATTAGTGTTCTTCCTGTGTCTGCAAGTTTAATGTCAGCTTGTTTGATAGCCTCAACAACTTCATCTTTTTTAAGAACTGAAAAATTATTCACACGAACATTTTCTAGTACCTGAGGGTATGGTTTAAATGCTTTACAAAAATCTGATGCTAATTTACCGCTTTGAATTAATGCACATAAAACATAAATTCCAGCTAGTATTCCATCGCCTGTTGTTGAAAAATCTGATGCAACAATATGTCCGGATTGCTCCCCACCTAAGTTTGAATTGCTTTTTTGCATTTCTTGTACAACATAACGATCGCCAACAGCGGTTCTTGTTAATCCAATATTTTTATTACTTAAATATTCTTCCAACCCCATATTTGACATAACAGTTGTAACAACATTTCCGCTTAGTTGTTGTTTGTTATTTAAATAATTAGCAATAATTGCGATTATTTGATCACCATCTATTACATTACCTTTTTCATCAACAACGATTAACCTATCAGCATCACCATCTAGGGCAAATCCAATATTGGCATTTTCAGCAACAACTAATTTAGATAATTTATTTGGTGCAGTTGCACCGACACCATCATTAATATTTTTACCATTAGGATTATCGCCAATTTGAACAATTTCAGCACCAAGTTCTTCAAAAACTTTTGGTGCAATTTTATAGCCGGCTCCGTTTGCCGTATCCAGAGCAATTTTAAATCCAGAAATATTTTTTTCCAAAGGAAGTGCATTTTTAATATGTTCAGCATAACGAACAGCTACATCATCTAATCGCATTGCACGGCCGACTTTTTGCGGAGTTGCATATAATTCATTTATATCGCTATCCATTAATCGTTCGATTTCTAATTCAACATTATCACTTAATTTATAACCATTAGGGGCAAAAATTTTGATGCCATTATCGTAGTATGGATTATGGCTTGCTGAAATCATTATACCAGCATCAGCCCTTAGTGATTTTGTAAGTATAGGTATAGCAGGAGTTGGAACAGGCCCAACCAATACTGCATCCATTCCCGCACTAGTAAGACCAGCAACAAGTGCATTTTCAACCATATAGCCTGATAACCTTGTATCTTTACCAATAATTACAAGGTGTCGTCCTACCAAAGACTTGAAATAGTGTCCCGATGCAACTCCTAATCTTAAAGCGATTTCTGGTGTCATATTACCAGAATTAACCAATCCGCGAATTCCATCTGTGCCGAAATATTTTCTCATTAAGAAATACTAACAAAAAAAACAGAGTTTTTCAAACTCTGCATTATAAATAATTATTAACATTTATTACAAATTTAATTTATTTGTTTATTCAAATTATTATATAAATATTTTATTTCTAAAATAAGGTTTTTTGTCTTTTCGTTAATAACATATGTACAAGTTCCCTTTTCACCATATAAGGTTAATAAAATATTGCCTTTGTTCGGAATTTCTTTTACAAGTTCTACGAAAAATTTATTAGTTGTATCAAACTTTTCTTCTATAAAATCGTCATAATAAACATCTTGTTTTATAAATCCATAAGGAAAATTATATTCTTTTTTCTTGTTATCCATATAAAATTTAATATTTTTAATAAATAACCACTTATTATTACTATATTTAAATCTTAGCCTTAACCAACCATAATCATCACTTAATCCAAGATATGGTGAAAATACAATTGTCCCACAATTTGAATTTAATGAATCAACAGATACTTGTTCAAAATTATTTTGTAGAAAATAAATTTTTTCCAACTTGTCATAAGAAATATTAACACCGCTTGGCATTTTTATATCTGACTTAAAAAATCTATCAATATTTTTTTTATAGTATTCATTATGCCCTATATATTCCGTATTATCTACACAACACGACAAGCAAATAGCCATAATTAATAATATAATTTTCCTAAACATTGTTCTTTTGATTATTTAATCATCGTCTTCATCTACAACAGATTTTTTACTAGTCGATTTTTTACTAGTCGATTTTTTAGTACTTGGCACGGATTTAGAAACTTTCTTAATAGATTTTTCTTCGTATTGCTCAGGGGTTTCGCGTTTTAACTTTTTACCTTTAATGACCAATTTAATTTCATCACCACTAAGTGTTTCATATTCTATCAAAGCATCAGCTAATAAGTGTAATTGTTTGATATGTTTTTTCAAGATATTACGACAAGTATCAGTTGCCTCATCAATGATTGCTTTTATTTCTTCGTCGATGACCTTAGAAGTTTGTTCACTTACATTTGCACGACCAACTGTATTCATACCACGCAAGAATGATTGTTCTTCGCTTTCTACCAATCGCAATGTACCAACTTTTTTAGAATAGCCCCATTCAAGAACCATTTTCGATGCCATATCGGTTATCATTTGAATATCAGATGATGCTCCTGTTGTAACTTTTTCTTCACCGAATATTATTTCTTCGGTTACACGACCAGCAACCCCAACAACAAGATTAGCTTTTAATTTATCATAAGCAATTGAAACGCTATCTCTTTCAGGTAATCGCATTACCATACCCAATGCACGCCCCCTAGGAATAATTGTTGCTTTGTGAACAGGATCAGAAGCAGGCGAATAAATAGTTGCAAGTGCGTGTCCAGCTTCGTGATATGCAGTTAATTTCTTTTCTTCATCACTTAATGCTAACGAACGACGTTCTGCACCCATCATTACCTTATCTTTTGCATCTTCAAAATCTTTGTGATGAACAACATTATGATTACGGCGAACCGCTAATAATGCAGCTTCATTAACTAAGTTAGCTAAATCAGCACCAGAAAACCCAGGAGTCCCCCTTGCAATTAATTTAACATCAACATCTGTTGCCATAGGAATCTTTTTCATATGTACAGATAATATTTTTTCTCGCCCGTTAATATCTGGATTAGGAACTACAACTTGGCGGTCAAATCGCCCTGGTCTTAGCAATGCCGGATCTAGTACATCAGGTCTGTTGGTTGCAGCCATAACGATAACACTTTCGTTATCCTCAAAACCGTCCATTTCAACAAGCATTTGATTCAAGGTTTGTTCCCTTTCATCATTTCCGCCACCCATACCAGTACCACGACGGCGACCAACTGCATCTAGTTCGTCGACAAATATAATACAAGGAGCTTGTTTTTTTGCTTGTTCGAACATATCGCGAACCCTTGCCGCACCAACACCAACAAACATTTCAACAAAATCAGAACCCGAGATCGAGAAAAAAGGCACCGATGCTTCACCAGCAACCGCTCTTGCTGTTAATGTTTTACCAGTTCCCGGAGGTCCTACTAATAAAACACCCCTAGGTAATTTACCACCTAATCTTTGATATTTCTTTGGATCGCGCAAGAAATCAACTGTTTCTTGTAAATCTTCTTTGGCTTCATCAATTCCGGCAACATCATCAAATGTTACTTTTTTAGTGTTTTCGTTTAACAACTTGGCACGAGATTTTCCCATTCCTAATGCTTTATTGGCACCGCCACCCATACCACGCATAAAGAATATCCAAACTGCAATTAATAATAACATTGGGAACCAATTTAATAATACAGCTAGAAAAGCCGGCATTTCATCATCTAGTTCAGAAGCAGAAACAATAACAGATTTATCGATTAATCGTTGTACTAGTGTAGAATCATTAGGTGCAAATGTTTTGAAAGTTGAACCGTTGCGTAATTTACCTTTGATGTCATTCCCAACAATAGATACTTTTTCAACATTTCCTTTTTCCACATCACTTATAAATGTGCTGTAAGGCACTTTTTGAACACCGCCCTTAGAGCCTGGTTTTTGATCAAACCAATTAACCAAGAATCCTATACCAACTGCTATTAGTATCCAAACTAGTATATTTTTATTAACTTTCATCAAATTATCCTAATAAGTTATTTAATTCATTATGTCATAATATAGTTATTTTTTTAATAAATAAAAGGGCAAGTATAAAATAAATTCCATTTATTATCAATTATTTCTAAGTTATGATCATTTATTCCTTTGTCAAGCATAGTATAAATTAATTTTTTACTTTCATAAACACATATTACACTATTTAAAATACTTTTTGGAAAATAAATATTATCTAAATTAATGTCATTATTATTTCTTAGTGTAGTAATTGTAAGATTTTTATTATTAGGTTTTACTAAGTAATATCTGTCCATATAGGGATTTTTTATATTAATTTTTGATAAACAAACATCTTGTTCAATGTGTTTTAATTCCATATAAACCCAAATATTTTTTTGTAAAATTTTTATACAACAGCCGTTTAAAGTTGCACCACTAAATTTTGGTTTTAATAATTTTGTAACTAAATTATTTAACTTTTCTGTCCTAGGGGGTGTAAAATCGCCTCGCACCCACATTATTACTTGACGAATTGTATAAAACACATCTTGTTCTTTCTCGTCTAATAATTTTAAATCAATTTTTACAAATCCACCCGTCATTTGCATACAATATTTTTTTTGTAATCTTATCACAGATTTTTCAATGTCCTGACGAATAGGAAGATTTTTATTATGGATATCGATTAATTCCTGTTTGTAATTTGTATCCTTAGAAATTTTATTACGAATACGAACACGGCTAAAATCTTCGTTCTTGTTACTAGGGTCATTTACATAACAAATATTATTTTGCTCACAATACTGAATTAACTGTTCTTTTGTAAAGTGTAATAACGGACGAATCAAAAACCCATTAGCAAGATTTTGTAATGCATTAATTCCGGCTAGTCCAAAAGACTTACTAGATTTTTCCAATCTTATCCCTATTGTTTCCAATAAATCATCATAATGATGAGCCGTTGATAAACACTTTACATTATTATCAATGCACCAATTCCACATTAATTCATAACGCACTTGACGGGCATAGTTTTGGATTCCGGTATTTGGTTTTTTTGAATCATTGGTTAATATAAAATTTTCTATACCTAATTCATTTAATCTTTTTTGCACAAGCTCAGCTTCACATTTTGCCTCAGCCCTCAAATTATGATTAACGATTAATGCTGTAATTTTGATTTGTTTATCCTTAGCCCACATATTTAATAGGTGAACTAAGCACATACTATCAGCCCCACCACTTACACCAACAGCGATATAGGGTGGAAAGTTATTATTAAATGAAGAAATTAATCTATCAATATTTTGATAAAATTGTTTTACAAAATCCATATTACATTACAATGGTAACACCGCGGCGATTTTTTTTCCAAGCACTTTCTGTATGAGTTTCAACTAATGGGCGTTCTTTACCATAAGATATAACTTGAATAAAAAACGGATTTACACCTTTTGCAACAAGGTATTTTTTTACTGAATTTGCTCGTTTTTCACCCAATGCAAGATTGTACTCTCTTGTTCCGCGTTCATCAGCATGCCCTTCAATAATTATTTTTCTTATATTATTTTCTTTAATAAATTTAATTTGTGAATCGATAATTAATTTTGCTTCATCAGTTAAACCTTCACTATTATATTCAAAAAATATAGTGTCAGATACATTTTCTATGAATTTTTGTCCAACTTCACTTGCAATGTTTTCATAAAAACCGCTTTCTGTTCGTGGTTCTTGCAATCTAGTTTGTTTTTCTGATAAAGGATCAACATTATTAAAACAACCTGAAAGAATTGTACTAAATAACAATAAACTAAATAATGATTTTACTTTCATAATACCTACCCCCCTTTTAAAAATAATACTACAATAATATATACTAAAACTACCTTGTGTTAAGGCCAGACCAATTTGGATCAGATGCCCCGTGAGGAGTTTCAATTTCGCGCAAATTATAACCCGTAATATCGATAGACATTAATTTAGTTTTTCCCAACTCAATGTCATTACGGAAAAATATTAGTGTTCTTCCATTCGGTGCAAAAGACGGCCCTTCATCAAGAAAACTGTTTGAAATTAATCTTTCCCCTGTGCCATCAATATTCATAACACCAATATAAAATTTACCATTACTTTGTTTAGTAAAGGCTATTAAATCACCCCTTGGTGAAACAACAGGTGTTGTATAAGAACCATCACCAGTAGTTAACCTTTTAACCTTACCAGAAGATAAGTTCATAATATATATTTGCGGGGAACCATCTCGATTTGATGTAAATACTATATTTTTACCATCAGGAGAATAAGCCGGAGATGTATCAATATGATTATTATTAGTAATTTGCTTAAACTTACTATTTGTAATATCCATAGACCAAATATTAGACCTACCACTTATAGCATATGAAAATATTAATTTTTTACCATCAGGTGAAAATCTTGGGGCATATGTCATATTTTTAAATTCACCCAAGAATTTTACTTTACCATTGCGGATATTGTGTAAATAAACCGCAGGAATTCCTTTTTTATAAGACATATAGGCTATATGTTTTTTATCAGGGGAAAACCTAGGAGTAAGAGCTATATACTTACCGTCGGTAATGTACTTAATATTTTCTCCGTCTAAATCCATTATCGCAATTTTCTTTAACTTACGATTTTCTTTTTTTTGTTCTGATACAAATAAAACTCTGCTATCGAAGTATCCTGTTTCACCTGTAACGCGAGTATAAATATCATCTGACATTAAATGAGAAAGACGACGCCAAGCATTACCACCAATCATATACCTTTTTGAAAAAATTTGTTTCTGACGAATAATATCCCAAACATACATTTCAATTTTAAACTTGTTATCGATTGGAATTACCTTGCCGGTAACTAATATTTCAACATTTAATGGACGCCAATCAGCAAATTTTGGACGAAAACGCATTTCGTTTGGTTTTTGCATAAATGATTGTTTATCATATATTTGAAATAATCCACTGCTCATTAAATCATTATTCATAACAGAATTTATTTTTTGAATGATATCAGCAGTTTTATCATTATTTGAAGATTTATAAAATTCAGAAATTGCAATATTAGTCTTTTTAACTTCGCCTTCTGTAATACTTATTTCAAGAGGTTCAGAATGTGAAATATTAAAAGTAAAACTGCATAAAGTAATAATAAGTAAGTAAAGTTTTTTCATAATAGGTTTATACTAATTCAACATTTGCTTTGGGTCAAATGTTATTATTATATTTTTCCACTGTTTATATTTATTTTTTGGTAGTTTTAAAGGGTTGCACGAATCGCTTAAAATCGCTCGCAAAGCACTTTCCGACATTGCTTGCATAAAATGATTGGAAATAGAGACTGATGTTTGATAGATTTCTGCATTTATTACTTTACCTGTGGGGATTAATTCCACCTTTACCTTAGTTACCAAATTACTAGCATTGGAAATACCAGCTGGCACTTTCCAACACTGTTTAATTTGATTTCTTAGAGCTAACAAATCATCTTTGGTTATTTTTTGGCTAAGGTTTTGTGTGTTTTTTGATTTATTCGGGCTGTGTTTTACTTGATTTATTATTTTACTTTCTTTTTTATTTATAAAAGTATTTTTTTTAACATTACTATCGCTAACTATTGTTTTTTTAGGTTTTAAATCTTTTAATACTTTTTTGCTTATAGTTTTATTTTTATTTTGTTTAATTCTACTAGATTTAATTTTTTTCTGAGCATTTAATTTAATTTTTGGTTTTCTAGAAATATTCTTTTTAACTATTTTTTTCTTAACTATTTTTCTATGCTTAACAGCCTTTTTAACAATTTTTCTCTTTTGCTTTTTTTGCTGTTTTACATTACTTTTTTTAGCTTTTACACCTTTATCAGTAATAATTGCGACATCAAGTACCACTCGCGGTGGAACCTCAATTTTCTTGGGATAAATAAAATTAACTCCAACAAAAAACAGTAACACGACAATATGCATTACAGAAGATATTAAAATAGGTTTTTTCATAATATCAATTCTTTTGTTTTGTAATTAACGATATTTTTTTGAATCCAATATAAGATAAATCAGCCATAGTGTCCATAACATTGCCGTATAAAACATTATTATCACCGCGAATAAATATAATCATATTAGGATTATTTTTATATATAACTTTCATTCTAGCTAATAATTGTTTTTTATTAACAAGAGTATTTTGTAAATAAACACCTCCTGTTTTTTTAATAGTAATTGTAAGAGGTTCTTTTGTAGCTTCGATAGATGGTGAGTTTTTTTCTGGCAAGTTAACATCTACACCAACTGTCATCATCGGTGCAACAACCATAAATACAATTAACAAAACCAACATTACATCAACAAAAGGGGTAATGTTAATTTCCGAATTCTGTCTGCGACGACGAGATTTTGTTCTTTTATTTGAAAGGTTAGCACCCATTATATTAATACCTTATTTAATATAAAAAATATTTCTATTTTTTATTACCAATACGACGCGACATTATACCAACAAATTCACCCATAAATGTTTCAAGGTTTACATTAATTTTATCAACATCAGATGATAATTTATTATAAGCAATAGTAGCAGGAATAGCAGCGAACAGCCCCAAAGCAGTGGCAAACAATGCCTCGGCAATACCAGGGGCAACAACTGTTAAAGATGTTTGTTTTGAAATAGCAATAGCCGTAAAACTATGCATAATTCCCCAAACTGTTCCAAGTAACCCAATAAAAGGAGAAGCTGATCCAATTGATGCCAAAATTGCCATTCTTGAATCCATATTATCCATTTCTTTGTTTAACACTAAGTTCATAGATCTTTCGATTCTTTCAAGTAATCTATTTTCGCTAACTGTTGGTTGTCGCCATTCATTCATCGCTGAAACAAACATAATCGACATAGGGTCATCAAAATTATCTTTTTTTTCCTTTAAGACTTTATCAAGACTAATCCCAGACCAAAAAAGATTTTCAAATTCATTTATATCACGACGAATTTTTTTTAATGTAATAGTTTTATCAATAATTATTGCCCAACAAACTATTGATGCAATTATTAATCCAACCATTATAATTTGAACAAATATATCCGCTCTTAGAAATAATCCAAAAGCACTTAAATCAAGACTAGTATTGGGCAAAGACATTTCAACCTCTTGTAAAATTATTTAATTTTTTGTGGTATAGGAACTGGTTTTCCGATTCTATTTACACTAACAATTTTGACATTAATTTGCACTAGTTTTTTTTCTGTTTTTTCATTCCAAATCTCTTGTGAGATATCTATACTGGTAATGCCAACTTTTTCAATTTTACAACTTACCCTTAATATATCATCAAGCTTGGCAGGTGCTAAGTAATCAACATCCATTAATTTAACCACTAAACCAACACCCAATTCTTGCATTAACTGTGATTGTGCTATGCCTTTTGTTTGACGCAACCATTCGGTACGAGACCTTTCGGCAAAATTAATATAACTAGAATGATACACTATGCCACCAGCATCTGTATCTTCCCAGTATATTGTAATGGGAATATTAAAAGCAGTTTTATCTATTTCTCTTTTATTCATCTTTTTCTAATTCTATTGAAAATTGATTACTATCAAATTGCTTGGGTATGTCAAGACCTATATATTTCCACGCGTGAATGGTAAGCATACGCCCCCTTGGGGTTCGCTGTAATAAACCCTTTTGAATTAAAAATGGTTCAACCACATCTTCCAGGACATCGCGTTCATTACCAATAGCAGATGACAATGTGTCAATACCAGCCGGCCCCCCGCCATAATTTTTTGCAAGTGTCATCATATAACTACGATCTATACGATCAAGACCAATTGAATCAATATCTAGTTTTTTTAAAGCAAGATCTGCTTTTTCATTATTAACTGAATCATATTCTGCAACTGTGCAAATATCCCTTACTCTACGCAAGATTCGCCCCGCTACCCTAGGAGTTCCACGGCAACGCCTCGCTATCTCGAAGGCTCCGTCATCAGTAAGGTTAAAGCTAAGTTTTTTTGCACCTCGTTTTATAATACCCGATAATTCTTCGTCTGTGTAATATTGCATATGTAATGGAATACCGAATCTTTCCCTAAGTGGTGTTGAAATTAAGCCGGCTCTTGTGGTTGCCGCAACCAAAGTAAATTGTGGCAAATCAATTCTTACTGATTTTGCCGATGGCCCTTCACCAATAATTAAATCAAGTTGGAAATCTTCCATTGCTGGATATAAAATTTCTTCTACAACAGAGGGTAAACGATGTATTTCATCTATGAATAAAACATCATTGGGTTGTAGTGATGTTAATATTGCAGCTAAATCACCAGCTTTTGATATAACAGGACCACTAGTTGCTCTAAACCCAACACCCAATTCTTTTGCTACGATACTTGCCAAAGTTGTTTTACCCAAACCTGGGGGGCCAAAAAATAAAGTATGATCCATTGCCTCACCGCGTTTTTTTGCTGCACTGATAAATATAGCAAGGTTTTCTTTTATTTCAACTTGGCCGGTAAAATCTGATAATGATTGAGGGCGTAATGCCTTAGTATCATCTTCTTTTTCATTAGTATTTACAGATACTATTCGTTCTTCATTTAAATAATTTTCACTCATACTAACTCAATTCATTTAATGCTAGTGGAACTATATCAGCAACACTCACTTCTTCCCCATTCATATTTTTAACAACTTTTCCAACCGCTGTAAATGCATTAGAACGATTATATCCTAAATTAATTAATGCGGATATGGTATCTTCGACTACGGAATTATTAACTGAACTATTATCAATGTTTATAACATTAGGTTCAGGCCTTGTTGTGCTGTTTTGTGCAAAGTTAGTTTTTGCAACTTTATCTTTTAATTCTAATACTATTCTGTTGGCAAGTTTTGGGCCTACACCATTTGCCTGTGTAAAGGCTGAACTATCAGCACTAGCAACTGCTGTAAATAAACTATCTGATGTATGCACGGATTGAATCGCAAGACCTACTTTTGCCCCAACTCCTTGCACCGATGTTAGTATTTCAAACCACTGCTTATCAAGTACGCTTGCAAAACCATATAATGTAAATGAATCTTCTTTCACCACTGTAATAATATCAAAAACTACTTCTTTACCAATTTGCAATGACGATATTGTGGAAGCCGAACAAAAAACTTGATAACCAACACCATTAATATCTATGATAACATTATCTTTATCAATATAATCAATTATTCCTTTTAATCGTGCTATCATTTTATTTCCTTTTTTATTTTTATATTACTATGATAATTCAATATTAGATATCAGCAACCAATAATTTATTATAATTATTAAAATGTGAATGTGTAATTGCAATTGCAAGCGCATCGCCACTGTGTTCTGAATCTATTTCAGCACCATTTAATAATATTTTAACCATTGCTTGAATTTGCTTCTTATCAGATGAACCAGTTCCAGTAATAGATTTTTTTACTTCTCGGTTTTGATATTCATAAACATCATAACCATTATTAACAAGACTTAACATAGCAACACCTCTTGCCTGTCCTAATTTTAATGATGTATCAGGATTTTTGTTAACAAATACATCTTCTATGCAAGAATCAACAACACTATTTTTATTGAAATACTGTTTACATACATTATCAATTTCACTGTATATGTATTGTAATCTTTTTGCCATATTGTCTTTGGCATTGGGTTTAATGGTTCCACAAGAAACAAATTGAATGTGATTACCGTTTGTTTTTATAATTCCCCAACCTGTATTTACAAGTCCAGGATCAATCCCTATTATGTAACTTCCTTTTGTCATATTTTCAATATACAACATATATTTTATGTTCGCAATGTGTTCTTAAAATAAAAAATAATTATAAAAAAATAATTGTTATTTATTTAATATATGTTAATTTTACACTATTATTTTTTATGGAATGTTTTAATTTTAAGGAGTAAATTTTGTTTAAATGGAATAAATCACAAATATCTTGGGCATTATTTGATTGGGCTAACCAGCCATTCTTTACAGTTATCACAACTTTTATATTTGCTCCTTACTTTACCAATGTTGTAATTGGAAATTCAGTTGATGGACAAGCAATTTGGGGTTTACTATCAGCAATCAGTGCAGGTATAATTGCAATACTATCACCAATTTTTGGCTCAATGGCCGATGTTAGAGGTCCTCGTAAACCATGGGTTTTTACATTTAGTTTAATTGGTTCTATATCTTGTCTTGGATTATGGTATGGACAACCTGATCACAATATATATTTGCCGATGATTTCGTTTATGGTTGCAACTATTGCAATTGAAATTGCAATTATTTTTAATAATGCAATGTTACCTATTATTGTTGAAACAAAAAAAATGGGAAGATTATCTGGGTTCGCTTGGGGTATTGGATACATAGGCGGATTAGTGCCTTTATTTGTATTAATGTGCTTTTTTATAATACCCGAAAAACCTTTTTTAGGATTAGATAAATCATTATATGAACCAGAAAGATTTTCAGCAATCTTAACAAGCATGTGGGTAATATTGTTTATAATACCAATGCTATTTTTTACAAAAGACAAAGATAAATCTGTACAAAAAATTCCTCTGCTAGATGTTGTAAAATTTGGTTTTTCAAATTTAAAAGATACTCTTAAAAGTGTTCGTAATTACAAAAACATATGGGTTTATTTATTAGCTCGTACTCTTTATAATGATGGTATTCTAGCTGTTATTGCTTTTTCTGGAATTTATGCTGTTGCTATATTTAAATGGGATACAGCTGGTCTTGGAATATTTGCAATTATTATTAATATTGTGGCATTCGCTGGATGTATGATTGGCGGTTGGTTTGATGATAAATTTACTTCTAGAAAAACTGTAACATTGTCTGTGTCATTATTATTAATATCATTACTAGGAATAGTTAGCATCAGTGAAAAATCTGTATTATTTGGTATGATTCCTATTACTCCAAAAACAGATAGTTATTTCTTAACATCACAAGGTGAATATTGGTTTATGTTCTTTGGAGTTTTACTAGGCTTCGCATTCGGCCCTGCACAATCAGCATCAAGAACATTAATGGCACATATAACACCAAAAGAAAAAATGACTGAATTTTTTGGACTGTTCGCATTTTCTGGTAAAGCAACTGGTTTCCTAGCACCTTTATTAATTAGTATAGTAACCGTAGCAACAAATTCAAATCGTTGGGGGCTTGCATCGATTTTATTATTTTTCATCAGCGGTTTGATAATTTTACAATTCGTAGAAGACGATAATTAAAATATATAATTCCCTTGACTTTGTAGGTAAATATAATTATATAAATATTACTTTTACAAGGCTGTATAGCTCAGTTGGTTAGAGCACTCGCTTCATACGTGAGGGGTCATAAGTTCAAATCTTATTACAGCCACCATATTTTAAAACCACCTTACGGTGGTTTTTTTATATTAGACAACAGATTTATTTTTCAAACTTACTTTGAAACTGATCTTATAATTTGTTCAAGCTTTTCGTTTGTATATTCCGCTTCTAATTGTTTGCCTTTTGCCGTTGCAAGGGATTGTAAATCATCGCCTTCAACCTTAACAGGGGTTGACTTAGAAAAGCCCGCAAGATACGAATCTGTATCAATTTCACGCCCGCGCATTGCACAACGATCAATGGCTTTTTCAAATCGTTCTTCTAAAACATATTTAAATTGTTCACGACGAGATTTTTTCACTATCACCTGCGCCGGAATATCTTTCCACCATAATATTATCATTTCAGCCATTTTACACTCCTTGTTTTATAAAAGTTTCTAATTCACCATATCCTGTAATTACTCTTTCATAACTTAATTCTAGAAAATCGGCACAAGATTTAGCTTTTTCATTTAAATAATTGTTATCTGTTTGTGCAATATAGACAACCTTTTTATAGTGGTTAAATAACATATTTTTCATTTCTGGTATTTTATCAAGTTTATATGCTTTTATAATTAAACTATCAAAGTGGCGAACTAAATAATCTGTTAAATAAAATGTTCCTAGTTCTTGATTTTGAATCTTGTTAAAATTATCTGTTCCACTGAAAAATTCATAGCAATGACTACCTGTAATTAAACTTACATTATATTTACTACATATTTGTTGAATTTGCCCCGCACTTCCGCAATCGGCATAACCAATCATTATTGTTTTGTATTGTCCTTGATTTTCAATTATTTTATTTTCTAGTAGTCTAGGTATTTTTTCAGGCCTATTATGCAAGATAGCTGGCAAACATTGAATATCCATTATATTTTGCATATTATTAATTTCTCGAATATGAATTATTTCTTTTGCTAATGCACCACAAGCAATAATAAGTATTCTTGAATTTTTATCACAATAAGAAATATTTTCTGTTAATGTTTTATCCATAATTTAATAATTTTGTAAAGCAGAGGATTTTAAAAACCGCTGTCTATTTTTTAAAGTTAAGCAGCGCGCTTTAACATTAATTCTTTCGCTATTTCTACTGAAACCGCAGCATCACGGCAATAAGCATCAGCGCCAACCTCACGACCAAATTCTTCGTTTAATGGAGCACCGCCGACAAGAACTATATAATCATCACGAATACCTTGTTCTTTCATTGTATCAATTACAACTTTCATATACGGCATTGTTGTTGTAAGTAATGCTGACATACCAAATATTTCTGGTTTGTGTTCTTCCAAAGATTTAAGATACATATCAACATCAACATTAATACCCAAATCAATTACTTCAAAACCAGCACCTTCCATCATCATAACAACAAGGTTTTTACCAATATCGTGAATATCTCCTTTTACTGTGCCAATTACAAACTTACCGAGTATTGGAGCGCCAGATTCAGCGAGTAACGGTCGCAATATTGCCATTCCTGCTTTCATTGAATTTGCAGACATTAACACCTCAGGTACAAATAAAATACCATCGCGGAAATCAATACCTACAATCCTCATACCTTCTACTAATGCTTCGGTTAAAACTTTATACGGCGCCCAACCGCGATCTAGTAAAATTTGAGTTCCTTCGGCTATTTCATCGGCAAGACCATCGTATAAATCATCCCACATTTGTTCCATTAACTCTTGGTCATTTAAATCATTTAAATCTAGATCATCAGACATAGCAATATTCCCCCTAGTTCATAAATACAAAAATAACTTTTAGGTATTATTTATAATTTTATCATTAAAAAAAATGTTAGGTTAATACAATTTTTTATCAAATAATTAAATAACGACGACAAAATAATTCAAAACGACTAAAATTTTAAAAAAAATATTCTTGTTAAGGTTTAATGTTTAAGATTATAATAAGTAATCACTAAAAAGGAATAAATTAAATGATTATAGATGTCTCAAACATTAACCCAGTAGCATTTAGTATAGGTTTTGTAAAAATACATTGGTATGGTCTTGCTTATGCGGTTGGAATACTATTAGGTTTCAAATTTAGTATGATGATGGCTAAAAGATTTAATAAATCGATTACTGCGAAGCAAATTGATGATTTTTTTATTTGGGTAATATTCGGGATTATATTTGGCGGAAGATTTTTTTATGTATTATTTTATCAACCAAAATACTATTTTTCTAATCCCATAGAAATACTGTATATTATGAACGGTGGTATGTCATTCCACGGTGGTTTAATTGGTGTGGGTGTTGCAATGTATTTATATTGTCGTAAACACAAAATAAACTTATTATCATTTATGGATACTATCGCTATTTCAGCTCCGATAGGATTATTTTTAGGTCGTATTGCAAATTTTATTAATGGTGAATTATGGGGAGTTCCAACAGATGGTTCGTGGGGCTTTATATTTGCTGATGGTATTTTACGCCACCCGAGTCAATTGTACGAAGCATTTTTAGAAGGTTTGATATTATTCTTAATATTAAATATAATGGCAGTATATTATAATGCTTTTAAATACAAAGGATTGTTAGTTGGAACATTTACAATGATGTATGGTATATTCCGCATTTTCATAGAAGGGTTTCGTGAACCAGACTCATTTATTGGGTATTTATCGCATTCAACAACAATGGGGCAATGGTTATCAGTTCCGATGCTTATATTGGGCGCTAGTTTAATTAGAACATCTGTAAGAGGATTAAAATAATATGATACAGCCAATTAGTCATTATTTATTAGAAGATATTAAACACGGTTTATTCACTAGACAAGGTGGCGTTTCGCAAGGCATTTACAAAGGGTTAAATGTTGGTTTAGGTTCAAATGACGATGTACAACATATTTTACAAAATCGTAAACTAGTAGCTGAATTTTTTGGAAGTGATGATATATATTCTTGTTTTCAAATTCATTCAAATAAGGTCACTGTGATAGATTCACAAGATAAATTATGGGATAGTAAAAACTGTCCTGAATCTGATGCTATTGTATGTAATCAAAAAGGTATCCCAATCAGTTCATTAAGTGCGGATTGTGGAACAATATTATTTGCTGATACGAATAATCAAGTAATTGGTTGCGCTCACGCTGGGTGGCGCGGGGCAAAAGATAACATAATAAAAAATGTTATTGATGAAATGATTAAACTAGGCGCACAAAAACAAAATATAGTTGCTGTAATTGGTCCCGTTATTTCACAAGATAGTTATGAAGTTGGACAAGAATTTTACGATAATTTTATTAATGCTAGTAAAGATTATGATAAATATTTCATAAAAAAGGAAAAGCATCATTTTGACTTGAATCAATTTATTATAAATAAATTACAAGAAACTGAAATTTCTGCAATTGGTTCATTGTATGAAACACACAAAACAGATACATATAATGATATTGATAATTTTTACAGTTTTAGGCGTTCTGTTCATAACAAAGAAGAAGATTACGGCCGACAAGTCTCTGTAATTTGTTTATAAAAATTAATTCGGAAGATTCCAATCACTACGGGGATAATGACAAGAATAACCATTTGGGGTTTTTTCTAAATATTTTTGATGTTCTTCTTCGGCTTGGAAAAAATTAGTGAAAGGCTTAACCTCAGTAATGATTTTATTGCCCCATAAACCAGTTTCATTGGCATCTTTTATTGCTTTTTCAACAATTTGTTTTTGTGCATCTGTCATATAAAAAACTGCGGAACGGTATTGAGAACCACTATCATTACCCTGTCTTTCAAAAGTAGTTGGGTCGTGAATTTTTAAAAACAAGGCTATTAATTGTCTTGTTGTTATAATATTTGTATCATAAGTTACTTCTACGCTTTCGGCGTGTCCGGTTATACCTAGCTTTACAAAATCATATGTTTTATACTTATCATCACCACCGGCATATCCCACGCGAGTTTTAATAATACCGTCTTTTTGATCAATCAATGATTGCATTCCCCAAAAGCAACCACCGGCAAGAATTATTTTCTCTGTTGCCATATTTTAATATCCTCAGCTCATTATTAACATAATAATAGCATCTTTTATTAATTTTTAATTAATTTTTTTACACCTGGTAATTCTTTGCCTTCCATCCATTCAAGGAAAGCCCCGCCTGCGGTTGAAACATAACTAAGATCGTCTTTTGCATTAGCCATCGCAAGAGCAGAAACTGTATCGCCCCCACCAGCAACAGATACCAAATCACCAGATTTAGTTAACTTTGCAACTGTTTCAGCTATCTTTTTTGTTCCTTGTTCAAAAGGTGAAAATTCAAAAGCTCCAACAGGCCCATTCCAAATTAAAGTTTTACAATCTTTAATTTTTTTAATTATATCATTTGTAGATTTAGTTCCAATATCCAATATCATATCGTTTTCTGATATTTCAGAAATATTTTTTTCAACAGCATTTTTACCATTATTAATATCATCACTTACCATAGCATCACTCGGCAAGATAATTTCACAATCATTTAATTCAGCCGATGCTATAATTTGTTTAACAGTTTCGGACAAATCTTTTTCACATAATGATTTTCCAATGTTAATACCTTGCCCATACAAGAAAGTATTAGCCATACCACCACCGATAACAATCTTATCAACTTTTTTAACTAAATTATTTAATACATCAAGTTTAGTTGATACTTTTGAACCACCAACTATTGCAATTACTGGTGTTTTCGGTTTTTCTAATGAACTTGATAATGCTTCTAATTCGGCTTGCATATTTAATCCCGCATAAGCAGGTAATAAATCAGCAATGCCATCTGTTGAAGCGTGAGAACGATGACTTACAGAAAAAGCATCATTTACATAAATATCAAAACCATTTGCTAGTTGTTTTGCAAACTCTTTATCGTTTTCTTCTTCGCCTTTATAAAATCTAAGGTTTTCTAGAACTGCTACATCGCCATCTTGTAAATTTGACAATGCAGATGAGACACTTTCACCAATACAATCATCGACAAATAAAACATCTTTATTTAATACAACAGATAGCGATTCAGCAATCGGTTTTAATGTCATTTCAATATTTTTCTTGCCCTTTGGACGGCCAAAATGTGAAACAACAACAACTTTTGCACCCTTAGAGCTAAGTAATTCAATTGTAGGCTTTAACCTTTCCAACCTAGTTACATCTGATATTTTACCATCAGTAATTGGAACATTTAAATCACTCCTTAAAATCACTAGTTTTGATTTTGCTGTCAAAGATTCAATTGTATTAAACATATAAAATGCCTTTATTTTTTTGCTTTAATTGCTGATTGAGCTGCTGATAATCTTGCAATTGGAACACGGAAAGGTGAACAAGAAACATATTGCAAACCAACATTATGACAAAATTCAATAGATGCAGGATCACCGCCGTGTTCACCACAAATACCTAACTTAATATCTGGGCGGGTCTTTAATCCTCTTTCTTTTGCTATTTTAATCAATTCACCAACACCGGTTGTATCTAGTGTCTGGAATGGGTCATTTGTCATTATTTCACTTTGTTGATAATGTGACAAGAATCTTGATGCATCATCACGAGATAAACCATATGTTGTTTGTGTTAAATCATTCGTTCCAAAACTAAAGAATTCCGCATTTTCAGCGATTTCACCAGCACACAATGCCGCCCTTGGCAATTCAATCATTGTACCTAACATATATTCAGGGGTAATACCCGTTTCTTGTTCGACAAGTTTAGCGGTTTTATCAATCACTAGTTTTAGATTATCTAGTTCTTTTTTAATACTAACCAATGGAATCATAACTTCACACAATACAGTTTCACCTGTTTCTTTTTTAATATTTACAGATGCTTCAAAAATTGCTCGTGCTTGCATCTCACATATTTCAGGGTATGTGTTTAATAATCGACACCCTCGATGCCCAAGCATTGGGTTAAATTCGTGTAATTCTTCAACTCTTTTTTTAACAAATTCAGTGCTTACACCACTTTGTTTTGCCAAGCTGTCAAACTCTTCTTTTGTTGGCAAGAATTCGTGTAATGGTGGATCAAGTAATCTAATTGTTACAGGTAATCCTTTCATTACTTTAAAAATGCTTTCAAAATCATTTCTTTGCATTGGTAGAATTTTATTCAATGCTTTTTGTCTTGATTGCACATCTTCGGACATAATCATTTGTCGTACAGCAAGAATTCTATCAGCGTCAAAAAACATATGTTCCGTACGACATAAACCGATACCTTCGGCACCAAATTTAATAGCCGTTTTTGAATCAGTTGGTGTATCCGCATTAGTACGAATTTTTAATTTTCTTTCTTTGTCAGCCCAACCCATTAAACGAGAAAAATCACCGCTTAATTCCGGTTGTACTGTTTTAACTTTACCTAGTATAATTTCACCTGTTGTCCCATCAATAGTAACAAAATCACCTTTATTAACAACAACTGAACCCGCACTCATAGTTTCATTTTCATAAGATACAGAAATTGAACCCGCACCACTTACACAAGGTCTACCCATACCGCGTGCAACAACGGCTGCGTGTGAAGTCATTCCTCCGCGGGTTGTAAGTATTCCTTTTGCTGCGTGCATTCCGTGAATATCTTCTGGTGAAGTTTCAATCCTAATTAAAATTGTATCAATACCTTCTTTGGCAAGTTGTTCAGCTTCATCAGAACAAAATACTGCTTTACCAGTTGCCGCACCTGGTGAAGCAGGTAATCCGGAACCGATAATTTGCTTGGTTGCATTAGGGTCAATCATTGGGTGTAATATTTGATCAAGGCTGTTTGCATCAACACGGCATATTGCTTCTTGCTTAGTAATTAATTTTTCATCAACCATATCACAAGCAATTTTTATTGCTGATTTTGTTGTTCTTTTACCGTTTCTTGTTTGCAACATATAAAGTTTACCTTTTTGTACCGTAAATTCGATATCTTGCATATCACGATAATGTTTTTCTAGCTGAATACGAACACCATCAAGTTGTTTAAATATTTCAGGCATCACTTCTTCCATAGCTGGCATATTTGAACCTTGGGCATTTTTACCTTTAATAGTTAAATGCTGTGGAGTTCGAATTCCCGCTACTACATCTTCGCCTTGTGCATTAATAAGGTATTCACCGTAAAATATATTTTCGCCGGTTGATGGATCTCGGGTAAAGGCAACACCTGTTGCACAATCATCACCCATATTACCAAACACCATTGCTTGTACATTTACCGCCGTACCCCATTCATCAGAAATAGAATTTAATGCACGATAAGTTTTAGCACGAGGGATTTGCCAAGATTTAAATACCGCAGATATGGCACCCCATAATTGCTTGTATGGATCTTCTGGAAATTCTTCGCCTAATTCTTTTTTAACTAGTTCTTTATAATCTTTAACTAATTCTTGTAAATCGTTAGAACTTAATTCTGTGTCTAGTAGAACGCCTGCAACATCTTTTCTTGCTTCTAGTAATTCTTCGAATAAATGATGTTCAACATTTAATACAACATCACCGTACATTTGAATAAAACGACGATATGAATCCCAAGCGAATCTTGCATCACCTGTTTTTTCTTGCATTCCCTTAGTAGATTTATCATTAAGACCAAGGTTTAAAACCGTGTCCATCATACCAGGCATTGAAACCCTTGCCCCTGAACGCACGGAAAATAACAACGGATCTTTTTCATCACCGAATTTGTTACCTGTTATTTTTTCAACTTTTTTAATACCATCTAAAACTTGTTTTTCAAGTTGGCTAGGAAAGGATTTATCGTTACTGTAATAGTGAGTACAAACTTCGGTGGTTATTGTAAAACCCGGAGGCACTGGTAAACCAATTGATGACATTTCAGCTAAATTAGCACCTTTTCCCCCTAATAATTCGCGCATATCAACACGACCTTGCGCTTTACCATCACCAAATGAATATACCCATTGTGTCATTATAATTATTTCCTTTATTAAAAGTTTTTTTAACAATAGGAACTTACAATATTATTAGATTAAAAACAATACAAATATACAATTAAACAGTTGGTTAATCAGACATATAACATAACAATAAAAAATTATTTTATTGCTTATCCTTCAATAATATCAAAATTAGCAATAGATGAAGCAGTTTCTATAATTTTACCGAGTATATTCAAGCGATTAGAACGGATTAATTCATTATCATCATTCACCATTACATTTTCAAAGAAATTATTTAATGCAGGGGCAAGTGACGCAAGAATTGCAACAGATTCTTTAAAATCTTCGTTTTCTAGTGATTTATTTAAATCTATGCTAGATGATTTAAGTAATTCACATAAATTCTTTTCTGAATCATCTTTAAGTAATTTTTCATCAATATCAGAAAGTTCTAAATTTTTGATTTTATCTGTAATGTTTTTCGCTCTTGTATAGTTTGTTTTTACCTGAGCAACAACATCTGAATTGTTCGATAATTCTTGTGCTAGTTTTACTTTGGCTGGCAAATTATCTTTTATACCGGTTGCAATAACAGCAGAGATAAAGTCGTGTCGTATACCTTGTGATTTAAGGTGCGATTTTATCCTATCTGAAAAGAACGATAATAAATCATTTGTAATATCTTCGGAATTAATTTTTAATTCAGCAAAAGATTTTTGGTGGCCAATTATTAATTGTGATAAATCAATGCGTAAGTTATTTTCCAAAATTATACGGATTATACCCAACGCACAACGGCGAAGAGCATAAGGATCTTTTGAACCTGTCGGCTTTTCATTAATTAACCAAAATCCAATCAAGGTATCTAGCTTTTCAGCAATAGCAACACAAATAGCAACCCCATCTGTTGGAATATCATCATTCAAGCCTTGTGGTTGATAATGTTGTTTTATCGCATTTGCGACAACTTCGCCTTTGCCTTGTTCTAGCGCATAATACGAACCCATAATACCTTGTAATTCAGGAAATTCAAAAACCATTTCAGATACTAAATCACATTTACATAATTCACTAGCAAGCTTAGCATCTTCCTTAGAAACTAATAATTCCTTGGCAATATGTTGTGATAGTGATTTCATTCGGTTGATTCTGTTGTGAAGGGAACCTAATTTAGCGTGAAAAGTCATTTTTTGCAATTTAGGTAGAAAATCTTCTAGTTTTATTTTTAAATCATTATGATAGAAAAACTCACTATCAGCTAGCCTAGCATTTAATACTCGTTCATTGCCGGATATAATAGCTTGACCACCATCAGATGCCTTGATATTTGCAACTGTTGCAAAATAAGGGGCAAGATTACCTGAGCCGTCCTCAAAAACAAAGAATTTTTGATGTTCGCGCATTGATGTAATTAATACTTCTTTTGGTAAGCTCATAAATCTTTGTGCAATATTACCGATCAAGACAACAGGCATTTCAACTAATCCGACAACTTCGTTTAACAAAGAGTTATCTTGAATAAGAGTGATATTTTTTTTACTAGATAATTTATTTAATTCGCCTAAAATATATTCAAGACGAACTTTACGGTTTGGAATTATATCAACTCTTTGTAATTTTTCTTCATAGTTACTAGGATTAACCACAATATCACTATTTGATAAAAATCTATGTCCTGTTGTTTTACCAGTGTAATTAATTTCAGTCGTATCATATTTAAATGACGAATTTATTACTTTGCCATCAAAAACCGCAACTATTCTTTTTAGTGGGCGAACAAATTTAAAGTCGGAATAAGCAAAACGCATCGAATTACCCCAAGAAATCCCGATTATAGAATTATTAATTATTTCAGGTAATATATCTTGTGTCGGCTGACCTATTTTATTTATAACAGCATAGTAAACTTTGCCTTTATTTGTATCTCTTAGTTCGCAATCTTTTACACTTAAACCAACAGATTTGAAAAATCCATCTAGTGCTTGTTGCGGAGATTTTTCTTTCGGGCCTTTTATTTCTTTCTTAATGTCTGGTTGTTTTGCAGGCAATCCTTTAATTATAACTGCCAAGCGACGAGGTGTAGAATAAGAAAGGGCTTCACTAAAATTTAATGAATTTTCATTTAAACCATTAATTATATTTTTTAAAAAATTACTTTCAGCCGATTCTTGAAATCTAGCCGGAATTTCCTCAGTAAGTAATTCAACCAATAAATCAGTCATTATTTATTTTCCAAATTTTTAATATATTGTTCACAACAAGCTTTTGCCAAGTCGCGTACACGAGCAATATAGCTTTGTCTTTCTGTTACGGATATAACACCCCTTGCATCAAGCAAATTAAACAAATGTGATGCCTTCAAACAATAATCATATGCTGGTAAAGCTAGCATTGCTTGTAAAGCATTTTTACATTCTTTTTCTGCATCAACAAAATGGTTAAATAACATATCTGTGTTTGCAACTTCAAAATTATATTTCGAATGTTCAATTTCTGACTTATGATAAACTTCACCATATTTCATTGTATCATTAAATTGCAAATCATAAACATTTTCAATACCTTGGACATACATTGCAAGTCGTTCCAACCCATAAGTAAGTTCCGTAGATACTGGTTTACAATCAAATCCACCTACTTGTTGGAAATATGTAAACTGAGACACTTCCATACCATCAATCCAGACTTCCCAACCTAGACCCCAAGCACCAAGAGTTGGACTTTCCCAATCATCTTCTACGAATCTAATGTCATGTTTTCTAACATCGATACCAATTGCTTGTAACGACCCAAGATATAATTCTTGTGAATTTTCAGGTGATGGCTTCATCAATACTTGATATTGATAATAATGTTGTAATCGGTTTGGGTTTTCGCCGTATCTGCCATCGGTTGGACGACGCGAAGGTTGTACATATGCACACTTCCATTCGTCATTGCCTAGGCTTCGTAAAGTAGTTGCCCAATGAAAAGTTCCGGCTCCGACTTCCATATCATATGGTTGTAGAATTACACAACCATTATCTGCCCAATATTTATTTAAATTTAGAATAATATCTTGAAATGTATTTTTAATCATTATGAAATAATATACTCATTACCTAGTTTTTTCAACTAAGAAATCTTTAAATAATTGTACTTTTTGAACTTTTCGGTATTCCTCAGGATATATAATATATATATCAAATTCTGGCCCTTTTTCCTTGGGTAAAACCCTTTGCAATGTACCAGGTAGATTTTCCATAAATTCAGGTAGGGATACAATTCCAGCCCCCGAGCGAGCCATTCTGTACATACCGTGTAAATTATTAATTGCTAAATAAGGTCTTAGTTTTGTGTATTCTTGTTCCCCAAGCTTTAAAAGCCAATTAAAATCAATGTCGTTATCTTCGTACAGAGTTTGATCATATAATATTAAATCGTGTTTAATAAGATCTTGTTTTTTAGTAGGCGTGCCTTTTGTTTCTAGATATAATGGTGAAGCATAGGCATAGATATTACCGTGTAATATTTTTTTCTGAACTAATCCCGCCGAAGTCGCTGGGTGATATGATACGGCAACATCGGCTTCTAGCATTGCTAGATCCATTTGGTTTTCCGTACAAATTACATGACATTCTATATCTGGATATTTTTTCTTGAATTCTTGCATTATCGGGGATAACAAAACAGAACCGAGGGAAACTGTTGTATTAATTTTTAATATGCCACTTGGTAAATCTTTGTTTTCTACTAGTCTTTCCTGAGTTTTTTTGAGTTTTTCAAATATTTCCTTGGCTGTACTATATAAAATCATACCCTGTTCAGTTAGTACAATTCCCCTTGCGTGACGATGAAACAAAATTGTGCCTATACTTTCTTCTAACGAAGAAATCTGCCTTGATATTGCAGATTGGCTAAGATTTAATTTCTTCATAGCACTGGTAAAGCTACCTGTTTCAGCAACCATATAAAAGGTTTTTAATCTGTCCCAATCAAAATCCATATTTTTTCTCAATTCAAAAATATTGTTATAATATTTTATATAATACACAATATTTATATTTTGTATATACTAACATTTTTCGTTTTGTAATTAAATTACTTTTATAAATAATATCGTTATTTATTATGGTGATAATGTGTTATAAGAACTAGCATATAAAATTTGAGGTTGTATTATGAAACAAATTAAAATAGATAATATAGATTTAAAAATACTAGAAATACTACAAAAAAACGGTAGAATTAGTAACTTAGAGTTATCAAAACAGGTTGGATTATCGCCACCACCTTGTCTGCGTCGTCTTAAAATACTAGAAGAGTCAGGTTATATAGAATCTTATAAGGCTAATCTATCGGATTCCAAGCTTGGATTTAACATTGTTGTTTTTGTTTTCATAACATTATCATCACAACAAGAAGAAGTATTAAATCAACTAGAAAAAGATATTTCAAAAATTGAAATGATTAGGGAAAGTTATATTATTTCTGGTGAGTTTGATTTTATTTTAAAGGTTGTTGCAAGAGACTGGGAACAATATAATAAAATGCTTACTAAACATTTAACAAATAATCCGAATATCGTTAATATTCGTTCTTCGTTAATGATAAAAAAAATAAAATCAAATACGGATATAAAAGTTGCAAATTTAATATATAATTATTAACGACTAAGCTTAGCTAGGTTATACAAAACTTTACTTAACAATGTATATTCTTTGCTACCTGATTGTTTTAAGCTTTTTTCTGCTTGTTGCAAATATTTAATGCACTTAAATAAATTAACTTCTGATATTCTTTGAACTTGTTGTTTATATTCATTAACTCTTTTAAAGAAAACACCTCGGCTTATATCTTGTAGTGTTTTGCCATTTTTCATATCAATCTTTGCTCGGTGCAATTTCATATAATGTGCTGATACAATTCGTAAACAAGCAATTCCGGTATTTCCCTGATTAATAGCATTATATAAATGCTCATCAACCCCTTTAAAATTACCAGAAGCAACAGAATATACTAAATCATCAATCTTGTATTCAGATGAATCTACCATACATTTTTTTACATCATCGAATGATAATGTTTTATTATCACCTGCATATATAATTAATTTTTCAATTTCCATTCTTGTAAGCGCTCTGTCTGAACCCATATTCATAATCGCCCAATTAAAAGCATCTCTATCAATTGTAATATTATTTTCAATCATCGCTTGTCTTAATAACACAGCAACAGATTTATCATCATCTTTGTAACAAGGCAAGGCAACTAATTTTTTATGCTCTTCAAATATTTTTCTTAAAGGCGAAGAAGGTTTTAAATCATCAGCCGTACATATTAAAATTGCATCGGTTTCAACATCAATAAAATTTTTAACAGCATTTACTGATTTATCATTAGCATCTGTTAATATAATAAGGTGCCTACCACCAACCAATGAAACTTGCTGAGCAAATCCTGCTATTAATCCATTATCGCCTGATACATCATCACCTAATAATCTTGTTGTATTAAAATCATCGTTTTTATTAAGACCCAAACTATTAATAATTTTTTCTTGTCTTTCCTTGCCCATTCCCCTGTCTGGGCCGTATAATAATACACCTGTTATGTTATTAGGAATGTTTTTTATATAATCATCAACCTTGTAAGATTGTATTTTCATTTTGTTAAGATTCCATTTTCAAAAATATAACTTAATCTTAAAATTGCAGATTGTCCGGCTATTGATAAAGCACGGCGAATAGCATCTTTCTTAGAAACTTCTGTTAAATAAGATGTTCCAGATGATGAATAGTTAGCAAAACCTATCGTAGAAAAACTAGTTAGCACTTCCCCAGAACCAGTTATATCAACTAAAACAAAATCAACATTAACATCTATTTTTTTGCGGGTAATTGAACTATCATTACCAATTGCTAGATTTTTTTCTGTATAACTTATATCAGCTTGTAGGCGGTATTTTGGATCATTGCTTGTATCAATACCAGCTTGTAAAATATTATGTAAATAAACACCTTCTTGTCCATCAATGCTTGCAACATAAACTGAATTTATTTCATTAACAGTCGCTTGGCTATACAACGGAGTCATTTCTAAGTTATCCATATTGGCACAAGCAGTGCTTAACATTGATAAAATAAATAAAACAAAATATTTTCTAAATAACAATATTTACAATCTTTCCCGGAATTGCGATTACTTTTTTGGGACTACTTTCTCCCATAATTTTTTTTACACTTTCAAGTTCAAGAGCTATGTTAGTCATCGTATCTTTATCCACATCAGGTGAAATATTTATCTGACCGCGTAATTTACCATTTACCTGAACCCCTACTGATATTTTTGAATCAGAAAGTTTTGACTCATCATAATCAGGATACGAAACTGATAGTATTGAAGCTTCGTTACCAATAACCCCCCATAATTCTTCGCATAAATGCGGAGTAATAGGTGATAGCATAATAATAAGGTTTTCCAATGCAAACTTTAAAATTCGATTATCAGAATCTTTTAATTTTGCCTGTTCAATATCATTTGTCAAAGAACGAATATGAGCAATTGCACGATTAAAACCAAGTTCCTCAATTGTATCATATACTAATTTAATAGTTTTATGAACTTTTATTTCTAGATCAATACCTGCATCTGATAAATCAGTATTTTCATCAACATCTTTAATCTTTTGTAAATTATTTTGAACTAAGCGCCAAACTCTTGATACATAACGCCAACAACCCTCAATTCCTGATTCCGTCCATTCCAAATCTCTTTCCGGTGGACTATCTGAAATCATAAATAATCTTGCCGTATCTGCACCATATGTATTTATTATATCATCTGGATCTATAACATTTTTCTTTGATTTAGACATTTTAATTGAACGGCCAACTTTAATTTCTTCGTTTGTATCTTTATGATATGCCTTATTACCATTTTTTATAATATCATTCGTATTAACCCATTCACCATTTTTATTTTGATATGTTTCGTGACAAACCATACCCTGTGTAAATAATCCTTCAAATGGTTCAGAAATATCGTGATAACCACATTTTTTTAAGGCACGATTAAAGAACCTTGCATATAACAAATGTAATACAGCGTGTTCAATGCCACCTATATATTGGTCAACAGGCAACCACTTATTAACTTTTTCCTTGCTAAATGCTTCATTTTTGTTATTTGCATCAACAAACCTTGCATAATACCAACTACTTTCAAAAAATGTATCAAATGTATCAGTTTCACGCACAGCATCTTTATCACAATTTGGACATTTTGTTTTTTTCCACGATGGATGATGTTCAAGCTGATTACCAAGTTTATCAAATTTTACATCTTGTGGTAATGTAATCGGTAAATCAGACTCTTTTACAGGAACAACTCCGCAACTATCACAATGAACAATAGGTATAGGACAACCCCAATACCTTTGCCTTGAAATACCCCAATCCCTAAGTCTATAAACTGTTTCAGATTTACCTTTGTTTAACTCAACTAACTTTGAAATAGCCTTTTGTTTTGCTTGCACTGAATCAAGACCATTTAAAAAATCCGAATTGAACATAATTCCATCACCTGTCCAAGCTTCATCGGCAATTTTAAATATATCTGGATTTTCGTCTTTAGGTAAAACAACAGGTTTTACACTTAAATCATAAACTCGGGCGAAATCTAAATCTCTTTGGTCGTGGGCTGGGCAACCAAATACCGCCCCTGTTCCATAATCCATAAACACGAAATTCGCAACAAACACAGGTATCTTAATATTTTTATTAAATGGATGATAAACAAATATACCAGTATTAAACCCTTTTTTATCGCCTTTTTCTATTTCAGCCTCAGATGTACCTGTTGCATTACATTGTTTTATAAACTCTTGTAATTGTACATTATCTTTACTAATTTTTTCTGTTAGTGGGTGACCTATGGCAAGCCCAATAAAACTAGCCCCAAACAAAGTATCAGGTCTTGTTGTAAAAACATCAATTATATCACCCGTATCTGTTTCAAAGTTTACTATTGCACCTGTTGATTTGTTAATCCAGTTTTCTTGCATAATACGGACTTTTTCAGGCCAACGATCTAATGTTTTTAACCCTTGTAATAAATCATCGGAAAAATCTGTAATTCGTAAAAACCATTGTGAAAGCTTTCTTTTTTCAACAACCGCACCAGTTCGCCAACCTTTTCCATCAACAACTTGTTCATTAGCTAGAACTGTATTATCAACAGGATCCCAATTTACAACCGCTTCTTTACGGTAAGCTAAATCATTTTTAAGAAAATCCAAGAACATTTTTTGTTCAAATTTATAATAATCTGGCTCACAAGTTGAAATTTCACTATTCCAATCAACACTTAATCCCAGTTTTTTAAGCTGTTTTTTCATTGTGGCAATGTTTTCTCTGGTCCAAACTTGTGGATGAACATTATTTTCAATAGCTGCATTTTCCGCAGGCAAACCAAAGCTGTCCCAACCCATAGGATGTAAAACATCAAAACCTTTTAACCTTTTGAATCTTGCTACAACATCACCCATAGTATAGTTACGAACATGCCCCATGTGTATTCTTCCCGATGGGTATGGAAACATTTCCAAAACAAAATACTTTTGACTATTATCATCTTTTACGGCGAAAGAATTATTTTCTTCCCATTTCTTTTGATATTTTTGTTCTATTTCCAGAAAATTATAACGACTAGACATATTCAATAACCATATACCTATTAATTTTTGTTATCTTCTTGATACAATTCTCTTGCTCTTTGTAATATAGCATCAGAAATTGTTTTTACCGTTTTGTTTGAAACAGTTTGATTAACCCATTCTCCGTTTTGTTTTTTTCGTTTATAAACATTAACACGAACACCCGTTACACTTAAATCAGAAGAAAGTACAACAGCCGATATTTTAGTTTGTTCAGTAGAACTGTCATCCATACTAACCCACTCAGTTTGTAGGATTCCAGATTCTGTTACAATTTTTTCCAACGGATGAACCGATAATGTATCAAGTGCAGCACGCCATAAATAAGTATTGATTTTAATATTATTATCTTTTAAATCAGTTTTTTTACCACCCAAAATATTCCCCAAACCAAACAAAGAACCGTGTTCATCAGTTTGTTTTTGTGCTTTTGTTCTGCTATCGACAGGTTTTACATCAACACCATCTGTACAAGCAGATACTAAGAATATAGTGATGATTAACGGCAATATTTTTTTCATTTTTTTTGTTTCCTTTATTAAAGAATGAATAATTTTTTTTATAATAAAACATATTCACTAAAATACAACAACAGAATAATAATAATCAAGCCAATTATTTAAATATATTATTTCACTTAAGTAATTATTCATATTTAATAATTTATCAATAATATCAAATATAAAGATAATAAAAAAAAGGAGGATAGTTTCCTATCCCCCAATTTTTTAACTGATTAAGTCAGTAAAAACAATCATTCAAATTAGAATGAGATGTTTGTACCAATTAATTGAGTTTTTACAT
>JAQWUY010000011.1 GCA_029250225.1 Alphaproteobacteria bacterium
CTAATACACCATAAATATTAATATAAAAAGCATGTAAATTGATATATAAATTAGTAAGATTATCTCGACTAAGTTTTTCTTTCTGATTAAGGGGTGCTATTTTATATATATTATCTATGCAGGTTTTTATAATTCTCACTCTTCTGGAAATTCCTTGATTTGCATATTCATGAGATTTTTTACATTTATATTGGTGTCTAATAAAATCTTCACAAATATTTTGACATTCAAAAGTTAATTTATAGTGCCTATATTTTAATTTTTCTGATTCTTCTTCACTAAAAAGCATAAAAAACTCCCTTCAATTTATTTTTATATTTCTGAGTACAATAAAAAACCAACTCGAAATAACTAGTATTAAGAATTGGTTTTTTACGATTATATATTAATCAAAATATGGTGGGTGATAACAGGATCGAACTGCTGACCTCCTCGGTGTAAACGAGGCGCTCTCCCAGCTGAGCTAATCACCCGATAGAGAATATATATGTTATAAGTATTTTTTTTGCAAGTACTTTTTTTTATTTTTTTAATTAAATTATTTTTTAGTGTTTATAAGTAGTTTTTACTATGTTTTTAAATTATTTTTTTTATATTTATTCTAAGGGTGATGCTAATCTTTTTTATGTATGAAACAATAATATTGTTTTATACCGAGATTTATAATATATAAAACATATAAGAAGCAATTGTTTGATTCTTTTACAAAACTGGTGATTAAATATGAATATTTTTTATGAAGTAAGCAAAAGCTTAGAAGCAAGACAAGAATACAAAAGATTAAAATCGATATTCCCTGAAACAGATCCGGAAAAAGCCGAAGTTATAGTAGTAATCGGTGGTGATGGATTTATGTTACGAATTCTTCACAAATACTATGGTAAAGAAAAAAATATATATGGGTTAAATTTCGGTACAGTTGGATTTTTAATGAATGATAAAACTGATGATTTATTAGCAGATATAAAAAAAGCTAATAAACATAAATTAATTCCTTTGCAAGCAAAAGCAACGCTACAAAATGGTAAAGAAAAAACATTACTAGGTTTTAATGAAATCAGTATACATCGCCAAAAAGCACAAGCAATTCAAATTGATATTAAAGTTAATAATAAAAAAAGAGTTGAAGATTTAATATGTGATGGGGCATTATTATCTACCCCTGCTGGTTCAACAGCATATAATTTTTCTGCAGGCGGGGCAATACTACCGCTAGATTCAAAGACCCTAGCCCTTACCCCTATATCATCATTCCGACCTAGAAAATGGGATGGTGCAATCATACCAGATAAAACAAATATATCATTTACTGTATCTAATTGTGAGAAAAGACCGGCATACATAACTGCTGATAACAAAAGTGTTGAAAATGTAACAAAAGTAGATATTAGCTTAGCTGAACAAGGAATTTATATATTAACAGATTCAAATCACGATCTAGAAGAACGAATAATTTCAGAACAATTTAATTAAGGGATATAATAATGTATTTTATTTTTAATGCACTAGATAAAAAAAATAGTGTAGAATTAAGAACTCAAAATCGCCAAACACACCTAGAATTTCTAAAAACTAGTGAAGAAAATAATATTAAGATATTACTAGCAGGCCCTAGAATAAATGAAAACAAACAAATGATCGGCTCAACATTAGTTGTTGAGTGTGAAAATAAAGATGTGTTAGAAAAATGGCTTGAAAAAGACATTTATAATAAAGTTAAATTATTTGAAAATTCCGAAATAAGAGAATATAAAATTGTTATTAATAACTTTTAATTAGTACTGAGATTTCATCTTGTCTATTAAACCTCTAATGCCAACTTGGCTATAAACAGATATAAACTCACTTCTTTGTGTTGATATCATAGATACATTTTCAACTGCAATATCTATCACCTTAGGTGAATTTTTTATAGTCCTAATGTACCAATCAATTGTAACTTTTTCATTATTATCCGGATTATCTGCTTGAGTTCTAATTATTACTACTTCGTTTGAACCTTTATAAACTTTTACAATTTTTACATCTTCTTTTATTTTAAAGCTTATTAATCTTCTTGCTATTATTTTACCAACCCAAACACTTAAAACTTTTACATATTCTCTTTTTTCTGATTTTGTAAGGTCACGCCAAGGTTGCCCTAAAACACTTCTACTTATTTGTAATTTAGCTATATTTTTGGTAATTAATTTTGAAAGTTTTTTTTCTTTTTTTTCATCTTTCATATTATCCGCTGTTAGAATTTTTAATGCATCGGTTCTTACATCTTCGAAAAATAACTCTTCAACACTTGTCCCTGCATACGAAACAGTTGAAAAAAACACCACTAATACAACTAATAAATTACGAATCATATATTTCACCCTTTAATTATTATTTTTTCTTATATAACTTTACACCAACCCCTTGTACTTCGTCAATAGCTTGAATTTTTGACACAGAGACGGTTACATTCATTACTTTTTTATTATTTAAACATAAATTACATATTTTGTCAGCAAGAGTTTCAACCAGTCTAATATGCCCCATATCACGCATTTTTTTTATTTCATCGACAATAGTTTTATAACAAACAACATCTTCGTAGTCTTCGTTACCGTCAAATTTAGGGGCTAAAGCTTCCATATCTATATCAATTACAACAGATTGTGGCTTTTCGTACTCAAAATCGTATATCCCAATAAACCAATCTAGCTTTAATTTTTCAACTTTTACAATTATTGTTTGTGTCATTTTTTATCTTTTTTTAATGATTAAATTATGTATAATGCTCCCATACAAGGAGTATATATATGTTTCGTAAAGTTTCAACAAAAATAATGGGAATTATTAATTGCACACCAGATAGCTTTTCCGGTGATGGAATAAGCAAAAGCCTAGATTCAGCAATAAAACAAGCTCAATACTTTATTGATAACGGAGCTGAAATACTTGATATAGGCGGTGAATCAACTCGCCCAGGGGCTGATTTAATCGATACAAAAGAAGAAATAGCTAGAATACAACCTATAATTAAGGCAATACACAATAAATTTCCTGACATTAAGATTTCAATTGATACATATAAATCCGAAGTCGCAAAAGTCGCACTTGATAATGGAGCAAGTATTATTAACGATGTTTGGGGCGGAAAAATGGATAAATTGATTTTAGAAGTTGCTAAACAATATGATGTTCCAATTTGCTTAATGCACAATAGATCAAAACCTAAAAATATTGAAATTGATGATAAATTAGGCGGAATATACAAAGCCCCTACTTACAATAATTTTATAAGTGAATTGTTACGAGAATTAAAACAACTTGCACAAAATGCCATTGATGTTGGTATTAAAAAGGAAAATATAATTCTTGATGCTGGGATTGGATTTGGTAAAACAAGCACACAAAATATGCAAATACTACATAATTTAGATAAAATAAAAAATTTAGGATACCCCATACTTGTAGGAGCAAGTCGCAAATCTTTTATTGGTCAAGAATTAGATTGTGAAGTAAATGATAGATTAAACGGGACTATTGCTACAAGTGTTATTGCAACACAAAAACAAGCGGACATAATCCGTGTTCACGATGTAAAGGAAAATTTTCAGGCTATGTTAATGACGCAAAAAATTATGGACTCAGGAAAATAAAATGAAAAAAGTATTTATTGCAATCGGAACAAATATAGGTAATCGTCAAGAAAATATTGACACAGCTATTAATCAATTAAATAACAATAATGTGAATATTATTAAAAAGTCTCGCATTTACTCCACAGCACCAATGTATGAAACCGAACAAGATAGATTTCTAAATATGGTAGTTTTTGCTGAAACAAATATAAAACCAAATGAATTATTAAAGTTATTGAAAGACTTAGAGGAAAAAATAGGAAGAACTCCATCATTCCGTAATGGCCCAAGGCTAATAGACTTAGATATATTATATTACGATAATTTAATTATAAATGAAGAAGATTTACAAATTCCACATATAAAAATAAGTGAAAGACAATTTGTATTACAGCCATTAATGGATATAAATCCAGATTGGTTAGATATAAGAACTAATAAAACTATTAAAAAAATGCAACAAGAAGCTCCGCTAGATAAAACCCTATCGCCTATCAACTAAGAAGCTTACATTAATTATTAAAAATATTTTCGCCAATTACTATATTATTACCATTAAGAAAGTCTTTGATTGAAACTTCTTTTTTTCCAGGTTTTTGTAGCTTAGTAATATTTATTATTTGACCATCACCACAGGCTACAAGCAACGGATTATCAGATAATATCGTACCTGCTGGTTTATCTGTTTTTTTATTAAATAACTCACAAGAAATTACTTTTATTGGACTAGAATTGATATTTGTGGAACATAACGGGAATGGATTAAATGCCCTTACTGTATTATAAATATCAATTGCATTTTTACTCCAATCAATATTTGATTCATTTTTATATAATTTATCTGCATATGTTATACCTTGCGATGATTGCGGTGTAAGATTAATATTTTTAATATTATCAACAACCTTAATCATTTCATCAGCCGTAACTATCATTAGCTTGTCGTGCAATTGCTTAGAATTCATATCCTTAGTGATATCAACCTTAAATTCGCTAATTACATCGCCTGTATCAAGACCTGAATCCATTTGCATAATACAAACACCTGTTTTTTCATCACCAGATTGAATTGCTCTTTGAATTGGGGCTGCACCACGCCACCTTGGCAATAACGAAGCGTGTCCATTAATACAACCGTATTTTGGGATATCTAAAACTTTCTGAGGCAAAATAATACCATAGGCAACCACAACCAATAAATCAAGGTTATATGATTTTAATATCTCAAATTCATCATCATTAAATTTTGTTGGATTTAAAACTGGAATATCAAGAGCATCTGCTTTTTCGTGAACTGGACAAGGAATTATTTTTTTACCCCTGCCTTTTGGGCGCGGTGGTTGTGTGTAAACAACTTCAACACTATGAGTGCTGTTATGTAAAACTTCGAGTGTAGGCACAGAAAAATCAGGCGAACCCATAAAGCCAATACGCATATTATTTTTGCCCTTTAAGATATTTTTTTACTTTTTTATATATCATATCTCGTTTTAATTTTGATAAGTAATCAGTATATAAGATACCGTTTAAATGGTCGATTTCGTGCTGTATACAAGCTGACAACAAACCACCTGTTTTTAAAGTTTGTTTTTTTCCTTTTTCATCAAGATATTCAACACTTATCTCAGTTGGTCTTTCAATATCAGCTAGACCAGTTGGAATTGACAAGCACCCTTCTTGACGAGTTGTTTTTTCCTTGCTATGCCAAGTAATTTTTGGATTAACCATCTTGTATTTTAATGATTCTGCATCTTCTTCTTCATCTGCCTCATCGATTGGACAATCGATTACAACAAGTCTTTTTAACACTCCAACTTGATTACCTGCAAGCCCAATTCCATTATGTTCATACATAATATCCATCATATTATCCAAAATATCGCGAATTTCATCATTAACAGATGAAACTTCTTTGGCTTTTTCGTGTAAAGCGCTATCTGGTATGTATAATAAATCTAACTTTGTCATTTTAAAAAATCCTTTTTCCCTATATAATGTTTTTAATACTTTAATCTTGAAAGGTCAACTATGGAAAACATTTTAATTATTATAATTGGTATAAGTATATCAATTGCATTGGTATTGATACTTAAAAATAACAAAATAGATAAAAATAAAGTTGATTTTTTAGAACTAGAAAATAAAAGATTAAATCGAGAAAAACAAAGTCTTGAAAATCAAAAAACAAAGATTCATACCGAATTAATCGAGACAAGAACAAGACTTAGAGCAAATATTGAACATATGCAAGACTGGGAAAAAACAAAAAGACAGTTTATTGAACAAGCAAAATCAACCTCTATGGAATTAAGTCAAAATCTTGTTAGTGATTTGCTAGATAAACATAACAAACAAGCAGAAACACAACGCAAAGAAAACGAAGAAACAATTTCACAAAATACAAAAAAATTACACGAAAGCTATCAAACCCTATTCTCATCAGTTAATATTTTAAAAGATAGTCTAGAAAAAAGTAATGATACAGTAAACACGATAAAAAGTGCTTTGTCTTCATCAGCCGAGGTTGGATACGCATCTGAAACAATACTTGAAAATACTCTAACCGCATTCGGCCTAACAGAAGGTGTGGACTTCCTAACCCAAGTTAACATTAATATTGATAATAAACAGTTAAGACCAGATGGATTAATATTTATGCCTAATAATTGTGCATTAGTAATTGATAGTAAGGCATCAAAATTCATTTACGAACTAGCTCAAGCTGAACAACAAGGTGACATCGAAGAAATCAAACAGGCAAATGAAAACCTTAGATTAAGTATGAATAATCATTTAAATTCATTATCTAAAAAAGATTATAAATCAATTATACAAAAACTTTTAAAACAACAAGATAAAAGAACTACATTAAATGATATTACTTTTGTAATGTGGTTACCAAATGATTCTTGTGTGGAAAAATTACAAAAGTCAGATCCAAAAATTATGCAAAAAGCATCAATGAACAATATATTTATATGTGGCCCTACCGCCTTATGGACGGCTATTGGTATTGCTTCACAAAAAATAAACACAGAAAAACAATCGCAAAATAACCATAAAATCCGCGAGGAAATTGAAAAATTACTAGGTTATATTGGAACTATTGTTGACAAGGGCAATAAATTAGAGCGTGGTTTAAATAGTGCAAATAGTGCTTGGGTCGATTTTAAGAAATCATTTAATTCAAGATTTATCGTTTCAGCAAAAAGAGTTGAGAATTACGGTGTAAAAAGCTCTAAAAATATACAATTACTAGGTAAAGAATATGAGGGTGAGATCCTAGAAATTGACAATCAAAATATCGAAGTAGAAAATCAAAACGATGAAATTGAAAAAAAATTGGAAATAAGTAAAAAATAACTTGAAATGTTTTCAATTATGCTATACAAATCATTATCTGATAGTGGTCGGGTAGCTCAGTTGGTAGAGCAACGGATTGAAGCTCCGTGTGTCGACAGTTCAAGTCTGTCTCCGACCACCATTTATCAAATTATTAATACAATTAAACCCCAAAATTAACAATAAAATCAATGAGTAATGGCAATAACTTAATATTCGTCTTCTTCTAAATTTTGAGTGTTTATTATTTCTTCTGTGGGTATTGCATATGAACCATTGCCCCAACGATACAGATCAATATCTGCGCATCGCTTAGAGCAAAATGGTTTATATTTATCATTTTGTTTTTCTTTTTTACAAACAATACATTTTTTAATCATTTTTTTAATGCTACACCTATATTATTATCAATAATAAACTCAATTTTCTTCTTAATGCGATTTTCAACATCATCAATTAAATGAATCATATTATCTTTTTTCATTTCATTTACAATATTAATCGGTGCATATACGGTTGGAGTTCCTACTCCATTAAGATAAATTAATTTTTGCAATAATTCTAAACAGATAATTGTTAGGTTTTTTTGTGGAATCGGTTTATTTAAATAAATCTCACTTATACTTGGGCTTGTTCTTTTTCGTGTAATTTCTACAAGACCCGCTTTTGTAATATCCATCACATCAAAAACATTACTATCAATGCGTTGTAATTCAGATTTTAATATTTTTGGTAATTGTTTTGCCATTCCGCGATTCTTAAGGCGAACAAAATCAACAACTATTAATCCACTTAAATTTCTTAAAATTATTTGTTTTGCTATTTCCTTAACCGCTTTTTTATTTAGTTTAAACAAAGCATCATCACCTTTATTAAGGTTTTTAAAATCTGATCCATTTACATCAATAGCCGTTATAGCTTCGGTTTCATCAATAACGATATTCCCACCGCCTTGTAAATCAACACTTCGTTGTAATAATTTTTCTATTACATCATTAATTCCTGATTGTTCATATAAATCGCCATCTTTAAAGTGTTTAATTGTAATATCACTAGCTTCATTTTTATAAGATTTTAATAAAGATAATGTTTCAAGACAATCTGTTACAAAGACGGAAGCGTAAATACTTTCATTTATGCATTTTTCTAATAATGTTAGTGGTTTTTTAACAATGCCAACCTTATCAGTTTTATGATTTAATATTCTATCGTGTTCATTTCTTAAATCGCTATATGATTTTTCTAGATTTTTCAAATTAACATTAACACAGTTTGTTTTAACAACAACTCCGTTATCATCACCAATTACCGACGATGCTATTTTTTCCAACTCTGATTTTATTTTGCCGTTTCCCGCACGATTATCAAAACCGAATCCTTTTGCTTGATTTGATATTTTAAAAAAACGATTTTCTATACTTATTCTAGTATGAAGTGCTGGTAGTTTATCATTAAAACCATCGCGAATTACTTGTACTAATACATTTTGACCTTGTGTTAATTTATTAAAATTGTTTAATATGGCGTTTGTTTCCCCAATATCAACAATAGCGATAGACTGAGCTTTATTTATTTCCACTATTCTACCTATATATATCCCCCCAACCAGAGATTTTTGTGAAAACACTTCTGTTTTAAAGCTAAGCATTTCATCATTATCTATTTGAGCAACTTTTACTTGCCCAATTTTATTTTCAATATAATATTCCATTATCTTTCCTGTAAGTATTTAAAATTATTCTCGTTTTTTTATTTAATATGCATCACGGTTATGAGTGTAAACAATCGCCTTGAAGTTTCATAATCGATTTTCACATTTGACTCAACAACTTTTTGTAATAAATCAGCCCCTTCGTTGTGAATTCCCCTTCTTGCCATATCAATGGTTTCAATTTTCGAAGCCGGTAAAGTACGCATTGCATTATAATAACTTTCACAAATATGCGTGTAATCCTTGATAAGGCGACGAAATGGCTTTAATGAAATTATAAATTTATATATTTTATCACCTTGTTCATTTTTAACATCAGCATTTATTTTCTGACCTAAATCATCAATACTAAAAACCAATGCATAAGGGCCTTTGAATTTTTTATCAACCAATTCAAATCTATTTTCAGTAATTAAATCGCGAATAGCAGTAGAGCGTTCATTTTCAACAATTGCACTTCTACTCACAATTTTCTCTTTTAACATTATATTTAATAATTTATTAGTTTTATCCATATTAATCCTAAATGGTAAATTTATACACTACAAAACAACAAATTTGCAATAAATGTGCAATATATAGCAAAATATACAAATTTTATCAAAAAAAATCCACTAAAACCTTGATTTATTGTAAAAAAAAATTTATCTTGCAAATATTATGAACTCATTAGGATTTGATAAAGAACCAAAAAATACAAAAGTAGTCGTTGCAATGTCTGGTGGCGTTGACAGCTCTGTTGTCGCGTGTATGCTAAAAGAACAAGGCTATGATGTAATTGGTATAACATTACAATTATATGACCACGGCGAAGCTATACAAAAAAAGAATGCTTGTTGTGCCGGTCAGGATATTGATGATGCAAGGTTCGTTGCTGGATTAATGGATTTCCCTCATTATGTACTTGATTATGAAACATTGTTTAAACAAAAAGTTATCGATGAATTCGCAGATGCATATATCCGCGGGCAAACACCTATACCTTGTGTGAAATGTAATCAAACCGTTAAATTTGAAGATTTATTAACTACCGCTGTTGAATTGGGTGCTGATTGCTTAGCAACAGGACATTATATTCAAAGAAAAAACGGAGAGATAAAGAGTGAAATGCATCGTGGTTTTGACAATACAAAAGACCAATCATACTTTCTTTTTGCGACAACACAAAAACAACTAGATTTTTTAAGATTCCCACTAGGTCATATGGAAAAAACACAGACTAGGGAATTAGCCCACAAATATGGTTTAAGAATTGCTGACAAACCAGATAGTCAAGATATATGCTTTGTGCCAAATGGTGGATATGCTAACTTAGTTAAAAAGTTACGACCTGAATCAATTATATCCGGAAATATTGTTGATTTAGACGGAAATATACTAGGAAAGCACGACGGAATTATAAATTACACCATTGGGCAAAGAAAAGGAATTGGAATCGGTGGACGAAAAGGTAGTACAGAGCCATTGTATGTAATTGAGTTAAGACCTGAACAAAAAGAAGTTGTTGTAGGGGAAAGAAAACATTTAGGCAAGCAAACTATTACCATATTAGATATAAATTGGATTGGTAATGATGAAATTGATTACAACCCAAAAGAAGTAGATATAAAAATTCGTTCTGTTATGAAACCAGTAAAAGGGTTAGTATATAAAAAGGGCAATCACATCTTGGTAGAATTTATTGAACCTGAATTTGGTATATCACCTGGCCAAGCTTGTGTATTTTATGATAATGACCGTATGCTAGGTGGCGGTTGGATAAGTGATACAAATGTTTAATTTTGATAATGTTTATATTGAATACGGATTAATTGCATTTATTGTTTTTTGGGTAATTCCATACATAATGGCAATTCCAATATCTATTTTATCAATAAAAAAATCACCATACCAAAAATGGTTACTAGCTTTATCGCTGATTCTTTCACCATTAATAACTGGATTAATATATTTGTGGGTAAAAAAATTAAATCAGTATTTTAAAAAGAAGTCGTAGATTTAATATAATTAACAAACTTTATTTTTTAAATATTCAATTAATATTTGATTTAATTGATTAATATGATCAACAGGGACATATTCATCAACCTGATGAATTGTTTGACAACTTACACCGTAATCAATTACCGGACAGTACTCAACTACAAAACGGCTATCACTAGTTCCGCCACTTGTTACATATTTAGGCTTACTACCCGAGATTTTTTCTATAACCTTTGATAAATCATCAGCAAGTGTATTTTTATTAGGTTCTGTAATAAAACTACGATTATTACCTAATATATGCATATCATATTCTAGTCCGGCCTTATCAAGGGTTTTACATATTAAATCCTGTAAAGTATCAGAGGTAAATTCAGATGAAAAACGAATATTAAATGTAAAGTTAGCAATTCCTGGAACTACATTATTAGCCCCAACTCCGCCACAAATATTGACTATCTGTAATGAAGACGGATCAAAATAATCATTGCCATTATCCATTTTCATTTCTAATAATGATGCAATCAATTTATTCATATTATGTATTGCATTATTAGTTTTTTCAGGATAACCAACATGCCCTTGCTTTCCTTTTACAATCACATTTGCAGTCAAGGAGCCACGACGACCAATTTTTATTTGATCACCCATAGTTTTAAAATTTGTCGGTTCTAGTGTTAATGCACAATCCCACTTTTCACCCTTGCCGTGTAAATATTCTAGTAACTTTTTACTACCATTTACAGCATCAGCTTCTTCATCACCTGTGATTAAAATACTTACCGAACCAGATAAATTTGGATCGTTAGCAATTTCAGAAATAGTAGAAATAGCACAAGCAACACCTGATTTCATATCAGCTGAACCCCTACCGTATAAATTACCGTCAATAATTTCACCACCCCAAGGGTTATATTTCCAATCTTGTAAATTACCAACTGCAACTACATCTACATGCCCTACTAACATTATATGCGGTTGTCCTGAACCAATCCTAGCATATAAATTGTCAACATCATATGAACCATCACCGCTAAATACTTTGCGATAAACCTTTGCCCCAATATCTTGCATGTATTTTTCTACCACATCAAGACATTTACCCACATCAGGAGTTATGGATTTTATCCTTACTAATTCTTGGGTAATTTTAACGGGACAAAGGTTAGACATTTTCTTTAATCTCTCAATAAATCATTGATAGAAGTTTTTGAACGAGTGCGTTCATCAACCTTTTTAATAATTACCGCACAGGCAAGGTTTGGCCCTGCACTGCCATCAGGTAGTGGTTTGCCTGATAAAGTACCAGGAACGACAACACTATATGCTGGAACTCTGCCCATATGTATCTCGCCGGTTTCACGATCAATAATCTTGGTTGATTGTCCGATAAATACCCCCATAGATAAAACAGCGCCTTCTTCGACAATAACACCTTCAACTACTTCTGACCTAGCACCAATAAAGCAATTATCTTCTATTATTACAGGCCCTGCTTGTAAAGGTTCCAAGACACCGCCGATTCCTACACCACCTGATAAGTGAACATTTTTACCAATTTGCGCACAACTACCAACTGTTGCCCAAGTATCAACCATTGTACCTTCATCAACATAAGCACCTAAATTAACGAAAGATGGCATTAAAACAACTGATGGAGCAATATATGCAGAATGCCTAGCAATACAACCTGGAACAGCACGGAAACCAGCTTCTGTAAATGCTTGTTTGTCCATTTTTTCAAATTTAGATGGAACTTTATCCCACCAATTTGAAGAATTAGGAGCGCCGGATATTAATTTCATATCATTTAATCTAAATGATAATAATACAGCTTTTTTTGCCCATTGATTAACAACCCAAGAACCACTAGATTTATCGGCAATTCTTAATGAGCCATTATCTAGTAAATCAAGTGTTTTTTCCACGGCATCACGAACTTCGCCCTGTGTATCAAAATTAATACCATCGCGCTCTTGCCAAGCTTGTTCAATTACTTTTTCTAGTTGTAATAGTTCTCTCATAAATATGCTCTCCTTAATTTATTATATTTATATTGATAAATTATATTATTAAATAATTAAAAAGACAAGAATTTTACTAGATCGTCAATTGCATAATCAATATAATCTTTGTATTCATCATATTGGTGTTTTGTTTGTTCTGTGTATATCCAGACTGTTGTCATTCCCATTTTTTTTGGCACAACTAAGTTTTTTGCCATATCTTCAAAAAAGACGGTGTTTTTAAAATCAATATTAAATCTATTTTGCATAATATCATAATTTTTTTGTTGTGGTTTTGCAATAAAATTAGCTTCTATAATATCAAAACAATCGTTAAATAAATTACTGATCTCTAATTTATCTAATACTTTATCACAGTGGCTTTTTATTCCGTTTGTATGAATATATTTTTCATTTGGTGCTTTTTGTAAAATATTTTTTAAATCTTTGTTATATTTAATAACTGAATAGTCAAGGTCGTGAACTCTATTTAAAAAATCTATTGGATCAACATTATAATTTTTAATTAATACATCAAGTGTTGTTCCATAGTCTTTAAAATATTTCTTTTTAAATTTAAACAACCCTTCATTATCAATCTTTAATAAATCCATAATATACAAACATATTTTATCATTCATTTCTACGAAAATATCATTTTCCGCCGGATATATAGTATTATCCAAGTCAAAAACCCAATTTTTTTTATCTGATACCGATAACTTGCTCATACTAAAACTCCTTTTTTAAATAATAAAATATAAAAACTATATTTCAATCGCAGTCAATATATATGACCTAAGTAAATCAATGCCATCTTTCTTCTCAGCAGAAGTTGCAACTATGAATGGATATGATGCCGATCTCTTTTGAACTAAGCCTAGAACTTCGTTGTATACTTTTTCCACATCAGATTTTTTTATCTTGTCAATTTTTGTCAAAATAATTTGATATGTAACAGCAGATTCATCTAACATATCCATCAATTCAATGTCATTAGGTTTTATACCGTGCCTAGAATCTATCAACAAATAAACACGGCGTAGATTAGCGCGTCCTTGTAAATATGAACGAATAAGATTATTCCACTGCTTTATATCCGATTTACTAGCCTTAGCATAGCCATATCCGGGCATATCCACTAAATTAACCTTATTATCAACTGAAAAGTAATTTAATTCACGAGTTCGCCCTGGTGTATTAGAAGCCCTTGCCAAACCTTTTACATTAGTTAATGAGTTAATCAAAGATGACTTACCCACATTAGAACGACCTGCAAAAGCAATTTCTGGTAAATCCATAGGCGGAAGACCCGACAAGCTAACTACCCCTTTTACAAAAGTAGTTCCCCTAGCAAACAATAATCTTGCTTGCTCCATAGTATTTTCATCAAATTGTTTATTAGTTAATACCTTATCCACAGCATTATCCAGTAGTTCTTTTTTGAATAGTATACTGTTGAGCAATTGATAACATATTATTCCAAGTCCAATAAATCACTAAGCCTACTGGGAATGTTGCTAACATAAATGTGAATACAATAGGCATCCAACCAAATATTTTTGCTTGAATTGGATCTGTTGGCTTAGGATTAAACTTAAACTGTAACCACATTGAAATTCCCATTAATATTGGCCATACACCGATATTTATAATTGATAAATACGCTGGAACTTGCCAATCAATAAAACCAAATCCTGTCAAAACACCCAAACTATCAGGAGCTGATAAATCAGTAACCCAACCAATGAAAGGTGCGTGTCTAGTTTCTAGTGTAACGAACAACACTTTGTACAAACTGAAAAATATTGGAATCTGAATTAACATTGGTAAACAACCAGCCATAGGATTTACTTTTTCATCTCGGTACAATTTCATCATTGCTTGTGATAAACCTTGTCTATCGTTTCCGTATTGTTTTTTTAATTCTTCCATTCTTGGTGCAAGAACTTTCATTTTTGCCATAGAGCTATAAGATTTATTTGCAAGCGGGAATAAAAATGCTTTAACAATTAATGTAATTAACAATATAGCAAATCCAACATTACCAGTTAAACCTGATAAATAGTGCAATAAATGGAAGAACGGTTTTGTTAAGAAATAAAACCAACCAAAATCAACAGCACGGTCAAACATTGGTATGTTGTATTGTGCTTCGTATTTATCTAAAACATTTATTTCCTTAGCACCTGCAAAAACTCTCATTTCATATGAGTTTTTTTCACCAGATTTTAAATAAACACCCTTATTTTTAAAATCAGATTGATACAAACCGTTATTTAAATAACGGAAATTAGCTTTAATAGAGCTTTGTTGTTGTGGGATTAAAGTAACTAACCAAAATTGATCTGTAAAACCAATCCAACCACCAGTTGTTTCATAACTAATTTTTTTATCATCTTTTACATCTGAATAATCAACTTCTTCTAGTGTTCCATCAAGAACACCTATTGGCCCATCGTGTAAAATGAACATATTCTTTTTACCTTCATCAGAACTAGAACGAGCAACAAGGCCATAATCTGCAAATTCAATGCCGGTTTCAGATTTATTAACTACTTCTTGTTTTACACTTATCATATAATCTTCATCAATAGTGTAAATCTTTCTAAATTCAACACCTTGTGGATTTGTCCATACTAATGTAACAGGATTATCAACACTTAACACAGAATTTGTTGTATTCCACAGCGTTTTAGATGTTGGAACTAATTCTTTTTTACCAACCCAACCAGTATCAACAAAATATGGTTTTTTAGTATCACGCGGGCTAAGTAATCTAACTTTCTCGCTATTTTGTGTATTTTCTTGTTTATAAGTGTTTAATACTAAATCATTAATTCGCCCACCTTTTAAACTAATTGAGCCTGATAATTTTCTTGTATTAATTTTTATTGAACCAAATTCATTATCTAATTCTTGTAAAGTGTCGGAAGCCTTTTTAACATTAACACTTTCATCTAACATATTTATATCGCCATCAACTAAATTAGAAGAATTTTTTGTAGCTTCAACATTGTCCTGCCTTACAACGGGTTCTGGTGCAAAAAAAGCTGACCAACCGAAAATTACTATTATTGATAAAACAATCGCTAATACTACATTTTTAATTTCTGAGGAATTATTATCCATTTTATTTTTCTTTCTTTTTTATTAATCCTGTTTTGGCTTTATTAATTTTGATTCAATTAATGCTTTATCCATATCAGCAACTAGCTTTCCCCAGCTTATTTGTGCTGTTGAACTTCTTGCAATAAGAACTATATCATACCCACCTTTTAATTGCAGGTATTTTTTTGCAATTACTTCTTTTAATCTTCGCTTTGCTCTATTCCTAATGGTTGCTTTCCCAATTTTTTTGGTAGCAGTAAATCCAATATTTATATCATTACTTGATAATTTAGACGGAGCATATTGCATTATAAAAGATTTTGTAACTACGGTTTTACCCTTATCCCTTAAATGCAAAAAATCTGCCCTTTTTTTCATGCGAAAAATTTTAGGCAGATTTTTTAAATTTTTATTTGTCATAAAACAAATCCAATCGCTAGAACAATTGGTGTTAGGCGGTCAAACGAGAACGACCTTTAGCACGACGAAAAGCTAAGATACTACGACCAGCTTTTGTTGCCATACGAGAACGAAAACCGTGACGGCGTTTGCGAACTAAATTACTAGGTTGAAATGTGCGTTTCATTGTTCTAATCCTTAATCTTTACAAAATTTATAAATAATTTAAGGCAATGTTTACAATATATATTATCAATTGTCAAACACTTTTTACCTATTTTATAAGCTTTTCAACTAGCTTAATATCAACATTAACGGCCGATAAAGGTAAGCTTAAATCATATTTTTCTAGCTTATTGGCTTCATTTCGTAAAACAAGAGCATTTTCAAAATCCAATGCCTCAGCACTTTTTTTCATTTTTCTTCTTATTATTGGAATATAATCTTTTAATAAAATTTTACCCCATCTTGTATTGAGTTCTATTACTTCTTGTTTTCTTTTTTCTTGCCCTTTGGACAAAATATCACCAATAGCAGATGAAACACCTTTTTTAATACCTTGTGGTACAATATTATTTTCTTCGTTATATGCAATTTGTTTTTCACGACGACGATTTGTTTCCCCAATCGCATATTCCAATGATTTAGTCATTACATCAGCATATAAAACCACTTTACCATTAACATTTCTTGCCGCGCGTCCCATTGTTTGAACTAACGACCTCTTGGAACGCAAAAAACCTTCTTTATCTGCATCTAAGATGCAAACAAGGCTACATTCAGGAATATCAAGACCTTCTCTTAATAAATTAATGCCAACTAATACATCGAATTCACCAAGCCTTAATTCTTGAATAATTTCAATTCTTTCCAATGTATCAATATCACTGTGTAAATATCTTACTTTTACCCCCACATCACACATATAACTAGATAGTTCTTCTGCCATTTTTTTAGTGAGTGTTGTAATAAGAACTCGCTCGCCTTTTACAATATTTTTTCGACATTGTTCTAAGACATCATCGATTTGATTTTTACAAGGCTTAACTTCACAAATTGGATCTAGCAAGCCTGTTGGTCGCACAACCTGCTCTACAAATTCACCGTGTGTTTGTTCCAATTCCCAATCACCAGGTGTTGCCGATACAAATATCGTTTGTGGACGAATTGAATCCCATTCTTCGTGTTTTAATGGACGATTGTCAATACAACTAGGCAAACGAAACCCAAATTCGGAAAGATTATTCTTGCGATTAAAGTCACCTTTATACATTCCGCCTATTTGACTTACACTAACATGGCTTTCATCCATAATTAATAAAGCATCATCAGGTAAGTATTCAAACAATGTAGGTGGTGGACTTCCTGCTTGTCTGCCTGTAAGGTGGCGAGAATAATTTTCAATTCCAGAACAAAACCCTGTGCTTTCCATCATTTCTAAATCAAATTGAGTTCTTTCTTCTAGTCTTTGATATTCTAATAATTTATTTTGCTGTTTAAGTTCTTCTAATCTAGTTTTTAATTCAGCCTTTATACCTTTCATTGCCTGAGCAACTGTTGGGCGAGGTATTACATAGTGTGAATTTGCATAAATACGAACTTCTTCAAATGTATTAATCTTTCTATTTAACAATGGGTCAAATTCAACTATGCTTTCAACTTCATCACCAAAGAACGATATTCGCCAAGCTCTGTCTTGTTGGTGTACAGGGTGTATTTCAAGTGTATCACCTTGTATCCTAAATGTTCCACGCTCCAATGATAAATCGTTTCTGCTATATTGTAATGTTACTAGTTTTTTTGCCATTTCAGTAGGCTCAATAAGCATACCAACAGAAACAGCAAAAGCCATTTGTGAATATGTCTCTACATCACCAATACCATAAATACAAGATACAGATGCAACAATTATAACATCATTGCGCTCTAATAAAGAACGAGTTGCAGAGTGTCGCATACGGTCAATTTGTTCGTTAATAGATGAATCTTTTTCTATGTATGTGTCAGTTTTTGCAACATATGCCTCTGGCTGATAATAATCATAATAAGATACAAAGTATTCAACTGCATTATTTGGAAAGAAATCAAGCATCTCGCCATATAACTGGGCTGCCAAAGTTTTATTAGGCGCCATAATCAGAGTTGTTTTTCCACACTTTTGTATTAAATTTGCCATAGTAAAAGTTTTTCCAGAACCTGTAACACCAAGTAAAACTTGATTTTTTTTACCTTCTAAAATTCCTTTTTCTAGCTCTTTAATAGCATTAGGTTGGTCACCTGAGGGCGAAAAACTACTGCATAGCTCAAAATCTTTTTGAATATCTTTAGTTCTATTAAAGAATGATTTTTTCACAATATTTATATCTTGACTAGATTTTGTTTTCTTAGGATAATCGTGTGTCATACAATTTATTAACCAAATAATTTTTATAAAATATAATGCGAATTATTACACAAAACAATATTTTTTTCAATAAGTTATTGAAAATATAGGACAAATAAAATACTATACAATCGAATTACTTCAAAATCATAGAAAGGCAATCATAAAATGACAATACTAGCTAACAGGTTATCAAACATTAAACCGTCTCCGACTGTAGCAGTAACAACAAAAGCAAACCAATTAAAAGCTGAGGGAAAAGATGTAATTGGCTTAGGTGCTGGTGAACCAGACTTTGACACACCAAAACACATAAGCGAAGCTGGCATACAAGCCATAAAAGATGGCAAAACAAGATATGCACCACCTGCTGGTATTAATGAATTAAAACAAGCTATTGTTGCAAAATTCAAGCGTGATAATGACCTTACTTACAAACCTGAACAAATTAGTGTGGGTGTAGGTGGAAAACAAACAATTTATAATTTATTCTGTGCAACAATAAACGAAGGTGACGAAGTAATTATTCCGGCTCCTTATTGGGTATCATATCCTGATATTGTTTTATTATACGGAGGAAAGCCTGTATTTGTTAATTGTGGACTTGAAAGTAATTTTAAGATAACTCCAAAACAATTAGAAGAGTCAATTACTGATAAAACTAAGTGGTTAATATTAAACAGCCCTTCTAATCCAACTGGTGCTGGATATACAGAAGAAGAATTAAAATCACTAGGTGAAGTATTAAAAAAACACCCTAATGTAAATATTATGACTGATGATATATATGAATTCTTGGTTTACGATGATTTTAAATTTAAAACTATTGCACAAGTTGTACCTGAGTTATTCGAACGCACCGTAACATTAAATGGGGTTTCAAAAGCATACTGTATGACGGGTTGGCGTGTTGGTTATGCTGGTGGACCTGTTCATATTATTAAAGCAATGAATATGTTAAATTCACAATCTACATCATCAGCAAGTACTATGTCACAATGGGCGGCGGTAGAAGCATTAAATGGTGATCACAGCTTTATTGAGAAAAACAACGCTGTTTTCGTTAAAAGACGCAATTTTGTAGTTGAAAAATTAAACGAGATTGACGGTATTGAATGCCCTACTCCTGATGGTGCATTTTATGTATATCCATCAATCAAAGGATTAATTGGAAAATCAACTCCAAGTGGAAACAAAATAAACACTGACGAAGATTTTGCAAATTACTTACTAGAAGCACAAGGTATTGCAATAGTTCACGGTGAAGCATTCGGATTAAGTCCATATTTCCGAGTATCATATGCTACATCTGATGACAATCTTGAAAAAGCGATGGAAAGAATTAAAAAAGCTGTTGCAGATTTAAAATAGTGGTATTACAACTAATATTCAATCATTGTTTGACATTGGTTGAATATTAGTGTATATGTATCGCACTGTCTGAAAATGCAGATTATGGATAGATAGAAACTATTCACACTCTCACCCTTTTGGGAATATCGGACGATAAAATTTGAAAAAATATAAAGGAAACTAATTATGACAAGAATTATACAAGCAAAGTATAAAATCGATCGCCGTTTAGGTGTTAACCTTTGGGGTCGTTCTAAATCACCATTTAACACAAGAAAAACTGCACCTGGTCAACACGGCGCAAGAAGAAAAAAACCAACTGAATTCGGTATTCAGTTATTTGCTAAGCAAAAACTAAAAGGATACTATGGTAGCATTGGTGAAAAAATGTTGCGTAAATATTATGACGAAGCTACTCGTCGTAAAGGTGATACATCTGAGAATCTTATCGGTCTATTAGAATCTCGTTTAGATGCGGTTGTATATCGTGCGAAATTCGTACCAACTGTATTCGCGGCTAGACAATTTGTAAGTCACGGACATATTACAGTTAATGGCAAGCGTGTTACTATTGGTTCTTATATGGTAAAAGCAGGCGATGTAATCGAAATAAAAGAAAAATCTCGTCAAATTCCTATGGTTATAGAAGCAATCGCTTCTAGTGAGAGAGAATTCTGTGAATATGTAGATGTAGATGCTGATAAATTTAGTGCTACATTTGTTAGAATTCCAACATTAGACGAAGTTCCGTATCCAGTTCAAATGGAACCAAACTTGGTAGTCGAATTCTATTCTCGTTAATAGAGATCAAATAAAAAACAAGCCTCATTTTTATGGGGCTTTTTTTTACAATTTTACTAAGTCACATTATAATTTAATTAGTCTTTTGTTGTATTAGAACAAATAAAAAACACAGATTGTCTTTGTCGGCTTTTTTATTGATAATAATAATATTATGAAGTATATTTGTTATATAAATAAAAAAATAAAACTTGTGAAGGTAAATACAAAATGTCTGATTATATTTGTTATGGTGAATTAATAGAGCAATCTATGCTCGATGTTGTGAGAAAAATATTAAAAAAAGTGTCTGAGGAAGGACTTCCTAGTGAACACCACTTTTATATTACATTTTTAACTGACCACAAAGATGTTGAAATAGATGAGGAGCTAAAACAAAAAAATCCTTATGATATGACAATTGTTTTACAAAACCAATTTTGGAATTTAAAAGTTCAAAAAGAAAAATTCTCGTTAGAATTAAATTTCAACGGTGTAAGGAAAAAAATTGTTGTACCTTTTGATGCATTACTAGCATTTAACGATCCAAGCGTACAATTTTCACTTCATTTCAATATGAAAATAAATGCTGAAGATAATCCAGACGAAGTTCAAGAAACAAAAGCAAAAAGCCAAAAAAGTAAAAAAAGTAAAAAAACAAAAAAAGAAGATGAAACTGAAATTGTAAATATTTCTGATTTCAAAAAAAACAAGAAAGGAGATAAAGATGAATAATTTTCGAATTGAAACTGATACCATGGGGGAAATGAAAGTTTCAATTGATAAATATTGGGGTGCACAAACAGCCCGTTCATTGCAAAATTTTAAAATCGGTGGACAAACTATGCCGAAACCACTTATTCGTGCACTAGGAATACTAAAAAAAAATGCTTGTAAAACAAATTTGGAGCTTGGTTTAATTGATAAAAAAATCGCTGATGCTATTATATCAGCATCAGAAGAAGTAATATCAGGAAAGTTAAATGAACATTTTCCACTAGTAGTTTGGCAGACTGGTTCTGGCACTCAAACAAATATGAACTCAAACGAAGTAATTGCAAATCGCGGAATTGAAATAATGGGCGGTGTTATAGGTTCAAAATCCCCTATTCACCCAAATGACCATGTAAATATGGGGCAATCATCAAATGACACATTCCCGACAGCAGTTTCAATTGCGGTTGGTCAAGAATTAATAAATTCACTGTTGCCTGCATTAGAACACTTGCAAAAGGTATTACAAAAAAAATCTGATGAGTTTGCAAAAATTATTAAAATCGGTCGTACTCATACCCAAGATGCAACACCTATCACATTAGGTCAAGAATTTTCAGGTTATGTAAGACAAGTTGAAAATGCAATAGCAAGAATTAAAACAACACTACCAAGAGTACTTGAATTAGCACAAGGTGGTACAGCAGTTGGTACTGGTCTTAATTCTAAAAAAGGATTTGCTGAAAAATTTGCAAAAAATGTAGCAAATGAAACAGGAATTGACTTTATTACAGCACCAAATAAATTTGAAGCCTTAGGGGCAAATGATGCGATGGTTGAAGCCTCTGGTAGTCTGAATGTAATAGCAACATCATTTATGAAAATTGCTAATGACATAAGATTTCTAGGTTCTGGCCCTCGTTCTGGTTTAGGGGAATTATCTTTGCCTGAAAATGAACCTGGTTCTTCTATTATGCCGGGGAAAGTAAACCCTACACAATGTGAAAGCCTTACAATGGTTGCATCACAAGTAATGGGAAATAATGTTGCTATTACTGTTGGTGGTTCAAATGGGCATTTTGAGTTGAATGTATTCCGTCCTATGATTGCATATAATATATTACAATCAATACAATTACTAGCTGACGGGGCAATTTCATTTGCTGATAACTGTGTAGTTGGTATTAAAGCTAACAAGGACAAAATAAATGAATTAATGAACCAATCATTAATGTTGGTAACTGCTCTTAACCCACATATTGGTTATGATAATTCAGCATTGATTGCAAAAACTGCTCATAAAAATAATTCAACTCTTAAAGAAACAGCAATAGAGTTAGGTTTATTAACTGAGGAACAATTTGATGAATGGGTTAAGCCGGAAAATATGGTTGGGCCAAATAATTAATTAAGGAAATAATATTTTTTATGCTTAAAATGTATTTAACATTAATATGGTTGTTTTTTTCAACTTTACATGTATACGCTAATAATGTTGACAATATATTATTACAAAAACAGTATTGGGAAAGAGCAACCATTGAGCAAGTAAGAGAAGATACGAAAAATAAAAACCTTTCAAAAATTAGGAATAAATATGGTGCAACACCTTTGATGTTAGCATCTGCATATACAAATAACCCTAAAATTATTTATTATTTAATGAAACAAGGCTTATCTATTAAATCAAGAGATATTAACCTTAAAACTGTATTAATGTATGCTTCATCATATAATGATAATCCTAATGTAGTAAAAACATTAATAAAAAACGGTGGCGGTGTTAATATAAAAGACAAACAAGGTTTTACAAGTATTATGTGGGCTGGTCGTGATAATAGCAACCCTGATGTTATTAACATACTTGCTAAAAATGGCGCCGATGTAAATATAAAAGATTACAGAAATTACACACCTATTTTATTATCAGCAACATACAATAAAAATTCTGGCATTATAAAAGCACTAGTTGAAAATGGAGCTGATATAAATGAAAAAGATTTTAATAATTCAAATGTTTTAATACTAGCTATCAAATACAACAAATCTTTATCTGTAATTAAAGAAATAATTGAAAATGGAGTAAATGTAAACAGTCGCGGTAAAAAAGGCTGGAATGCTCTTATGTATGCAAGTAGTTTCCACAATAAAAACCCTGATATTGTAATAGAGTTGTTAAAAAGCGGAGCAGATATTAATGCTAAAAACAGACAAGGTCAAACTGCTTGGGATATCATCAATCAAAATCAATATTTAAAAGAAACAGAAGCATATACAGAATTTAAAAAAGTTATGGATGCTAATCAAGACAATAACAATTTATGATACAAAAACAAACATTAGTTTTGGCACACGGGGCTGGTGCACCTATGGATAGTGATTGGCTTAATAATATCACCAATAAACTTGAATCAAACAATATCGAAGTAATTCGTTTTGAATTTCCGTATATGGAAAAAACAAGAAAAACAGGCAAAAAATCTCCGCCTGACAAACTACCAATTTTAGTTGATAAATTTAATAATATCGTTAATTCTCTCAATAAACCGGTATTTATTGCTGGAAAATCAATGGGAGGTCGTATCGCTTCAATGATTGCCCCCACAAACAACAATATATTAGGTGTAATTGCATATGGTTATCCATTTCACCCTGTTGGCAAACCCGAAAAATTACGCACCGAACATTTAAAAAAATACAATAAGCCTATGTTAATTATTCAAGGTGAAAACGACCCTTTTGGCAAATCAAAAGAATGGAAAGATTTTAATATGGATAAAAGTATTGAAATATTTCCTATTTCAAAGGCTAATCACGACTTAAAACCAAACAAATCAACAGGTTTAAGTCTAGATGAAGCTATAAATATAGCAGTTGAAAAAACTGCTAACTTCATTAAACAAAATCAAATTAATTCATCATTATAATTTAAATTTTCCAACCACTAGTATCTTTATGATTTTCCCACAATTTTTTGTATAAAGGTGATTTTTGTAACAATGTAGAATGTTTCCCTTGGGATTCAATTTTGCCATCTTTCATTACAATAATATTATTAGCATTTACAATAGTACTAAGTTTATGGGCAATAACTATAATAGTTTTTTCCTTAATTAATTCATTTAATGCTAATTGAATTAATTCTTCATTTTCTGGGTCTATTGCTGATGTGGCTTCGTCCAATAATACCACCGGTGAATTTTTTAAAATAGCACGCGCAATTGATATTCTCTGCCTTTCACCACCTGATAAATTCTTGCCACCCTCGCCTACTAAGGTATCAAAACCATTTTCCAATTTCATAATAAAATCATATGCTTGGGCTTTTTTAGCTACACGGATAATATCCTCTTTTTTAGCATTTGGGTCGCCGAGTGCAATATTATTATAAACACTTTGATTAAATAATTTTACATCCTGAGAAACTATTGATAATTGTTTAATTAGTGCCTCTTCTGTTAATTCATTAATATTTTCACCACCAATTTTGATTTCTCCTGAATTGATATCCCAAAATCTTGATATAAGTTTTAATACGGTAGTTTTACCTGCTCCTGATGAACCAACTATCGCTGTCATTGCCTTAGCACGAGCAGTGAAGGAAACTCCTTTTAATACATCATTTTTTTCATCGTATGAAAATTTTACATTATCGAACTCTATATCATAAGATTTATTTTTTAATGATTTTTCCCCCCATTCAGTACTAGGGTAATCTTCAATTTCGTTAATATTATTATTTGTAATATTAATTAATGCATCAATAGTATTTGACATCTTAACTACATCGAGTGAAGAAAACGAAGATACCAAGATAATTAAAATTGCAATACCATTTAATGGATTAATCATATCGTTTAACCAAAGGTATGAAAAACCAATTGTAACCACGGCAATTGATAATTCTAGAACCATCAAAATTGAAAAACCAATTTTACTATTACTTTTAATAATTTTTAGGAAATTCTCACGCAATATATGAACATAATGATTATATTTTGTATTTTGTTTATCGGTAGAATTAAATGCACGAATAATTTGCATACCTTGAACATATTCCATAATATGACGATTTGCATCAGACAGGTTTATGTTACGGGTTTTTAATCCCTTGCCTATTCCCTTTTTAAAAGCGCGAGATAACATATACATAATACCAACCATAATAAATGTAACACCAGATAAAGGCGGTGATAATAAAGTAATTAATATTAACAATGATATAACATTAGCAATAGCTATCATTTTTTGTGCTCTTGCAAATGTAATATACATTTCAAAAAATACCATTTCTTCGGATAATAACATTGATACTTTACCAACATGTACTTTTTGCAACGACGATATAGGTAGTTTTAATATCTTTTTTAACACTTTCAAGCGCAATTTTAATATACAATTGTATCCTAAGTAGTACATTTTTGCACCAATTCTAAATCCCAAGAAATATCTTAGTAAAAATGTAGTCATAGTAATTGCTAACACAGTATATATAATTGGGTTTGTAACTGTATTATTATATGCGTGATATAAAAATAAACCAATTGCAATAGGCTGTATTGATATTAACATACCTTCCATCAAGTTTACCTTATTAGCAAAATTATATGTTTTAATTTCTTCCGAAGTTAAATTGTCAAAAATTCTTTGTTTTACATTGTTTATTGTCATAATCTACACCTTTTCACCCAATACGAATTTTTGGCTAATTTTATATGAATCCCACATTTTCGTGTATCTTCCTTTTTTCAACAGTAAATTTTTATGACTATCGCATTCAATAATTTCTCCATTCTCAACAACAGCGATTTTATCCAAATTAATAATAGTGTTTAATCTATGTGCAATTACTATTAAAGTTTTATCTTGTACAAGATTAGTAATCGCTTTTTGTATCATTGCTTCATTTTCTGGATCTGTAAAAGATGTTGCTTCGTCTAGTATCAGTATTGGAGCATCTTTTAATATAGCACGAGCAATACACAATCTTTGTTTTTGCCCACCGGAAAGTTTTGTATCGATATTAATTTTTGTATCATAACCTTTTTCCAATGATTTAATAAAATCATGTATTTGAGCTTTTTTACAAACTCTTTCTAATTCTTGTTGTGTAGCATTTTGCTTAGCAATTAATAAATTTTCTCGAATAGTCTGAGAAAACAAAAATGTTTCTTGAAATACAAATGACATACATTGTGATAAATCGTATTCAGACATATCTCTTATATCAACACCTCCAATTTTAATACTACCTGAATCGACATCCCAAAATCTTGGTAGTAATTTGGCTATCGTAGATTTTCCTGCACCGCTTTCACCAACCAATGCCATACCTGTTCCTTGTTTAATTTCAAGGTTAATGCCGTTTAAAATTGTTTTTTTATCATATGAAAATTTTACATTTTCCAGAGTAATATTATATTTTTCTGGTTTATTATTATTTTTTTTATATATTATTTCATCTTCACTTAAAAATGATCGTACACGAGAATGAATATTTTTTTGAGCTTGAAAACGATGAACAACTCCGTAAAATTTAATTATAATAACATTCATATACGATGCCATAATAAGGAAAAATGCTAATTCATTAATTGGTGTGTCTGTATATAAATAAACTAATATTGCTACTGGTAAAACAAAAACAAGGTTTGAAGTTGATAATAACATAAACCATTGCATTGAATCCATTGTTTCATCCAACCATTTTTTTATTAATTTTACTGTTTTATTAAAAGTTTTTTCAATTTTAGAAAAAGAATCCTTACCTTCGTTAAATATTTTAATAACTGGTAAGCAAGAAATTAATTCTATACTTTCATTGGCAATTTCAGCATTTATCTTGTAATAGGTATCAGCATTATCAGCTGATTTTTTCATCGAATGTAACATTTGCCAAAAACCTATGAAAATTCCTATAATCGAGCCGATGGATAATATCCAATTAATATAAAACATACCAATTATAACAACAATAGGCGGAATTATTGAAGAAGTCATTTCAGGTATCATATGAGCTATACCATCTTCCATTGCCTCTACATCATCAGTCACCATTTTTTGAATTGATTGAGAATCGTTTTCCCCAAAAAATCCCATAGGAATATTTTGTAATTTTTTTCCTATTTTGATACGAATATCACTCATTGCATAAGCAGATATTGAATGAGATATTTTTGTAGACATTGAAAATGTAAATGCACGGCCAAACGACAAACCAAGCATTAACAAACCATAATTTAATAGTGTGTCAGGAGTTAAATCACCATTTATAAAATCTGATATAATTAAATAAACTAAAAAAAACGGGGTAATAATAAGAAAACTCGATATTGTACCAAAAACAATTGAACCTATCATTTTCCATTTATATGTTTTAATCATATCGAAAATACTAGAATAAATATTCATTTTAATTGTTTCTGTGTTATTTTGTGATTTATATGATTGTTCTTGCACAACACACTCCTAAAATTTTATATTTATTTTTTATAAACTAAAAGAAAATTAAAATAATACGAAAAACATATTATTTTAATCAGTAGAATTATCAATACAATTTTAGTTAAAGTCAATAAGGAAATTAAAAAAATAATAAAACTTGTTACAGTTTTTTTAAATTATGATTTTCTTTTAATATTTGTCTTAATACATATATTCTAACAGCTGATGATAAATTACCATTTCTATTATTATCAATATGATTTAAAATTTGTGAAACAGTTTTATTTCTTTCATTTGCAATACTTAATAAAGCTCGCCAAAATATATTTTCTAGTGTTATAGAGGTTGGGTGACCCTTTAAAGTAATTGAATGTTTTTTTATTTCATAATCATCAATCATTTTATCACCTTTGTATTAATTGCAAATTTTTATTTATAGCCAAGAATAAATATAAAATATGTAAATTAATAAACATAAGGTAGTAAATAAACGATTTAATTTATTAAAATAAATAGCAAACACAAATAATATTGATATTATCGGAATTAAAATCATACTAATGGAAAAATCTTCCCAAGTAATTGGCATCTTTTCATACAGTGCAACACCACCTAAAACCACTAAAATATTAAATATATTTGAACCAAGTACATTACCAACTATCATCGAGCCGTGACCTTTTCTTGCCGAAGCAATAGCAGTCGATATCTCAGGTAAACTAGTTCCAACAGCTACGACAGAAACACCTATAATTGCATTTGATATACCTAAATAAGTAGCAATTCCAATAGCACCTTGAACTAATAGATACGAACCTACAACTAACATTAACAAACCAAATATAAAAAATAAAGATATCTTAAATGATGTCATATTTTCTACCTCTCCGCCAATTTCATCAATGTTTGGACGCAAACTAGTTAAATAGAAATATATGAAAAGACCTATGACACAGACTAAACCAAATGGAAAATTAAATGAACCGAACATATAAAAGGCAATTAAAGGGAAAAAACTACTAATAATTAAAAATGTGCTTTCATAACCTACAAATTTTACTTTTTGATAAATTGGAGTTAATAGCAAACCAATTGGCATTACCAATAATATATTGGCCACATTAGAACCAAGTACATTACCAACTGCCATAGAACTTGCCTTATCAATAACAGCAAGAAAACTAACGAAAAATTCAGGCATTGATGTTCCAAAACCAATTAAAATAACAGCGGAAAAAACTCTTGGTACAGAAAACTTTTCTGCGAAAGACAAAGAAGAAGTTAAAACCCATTCTCCGCCATAATATAAAAGTATTATCCCTATTATCACAAACATTATGTTCATCATTTCCATAATTTTTTCCTTTATTATTTTTACAATAAGATATATATCTTATTTAAACATAAAATAATACATCATATCTTATTTTATAACAAAGGAATTAAAAATATGCAAATTAATGAAAAAATTAATCAAATTGCTGAAGATTTCTCTTACTTTTCCTGTTGGGAGGAAAAATATGAATACATTATTGATTTAGGTAAAAAACTTCCACCTATGGATGAAGCACTAAAAACCGAAGAAACAAAGGTAAAGGGTTGTATGAGTCAAGTATGGCTGGTAGCTTTGGAACAAAATGATAATAGATTAAAAATAATCGCAGATAGTGATGCTATAATAGTAAAGGGGCTTATAGCCTTGGTGTTGAAAATATTTGACGGCGCAACCAGAGAAGAAATTAAACAAGTAAATATAAGTGAATTATTTAAAAAGCTAGAACTTGATTCAAATATTGCCGGAGCAAGACGAAATGGGCTTGCTAGTATGATAGAAAAAATCAAGACTTTTTAATTGACTGTTGGTAAAAATTATATTAACCTGACAATATAAAAATTGCCCAAAGGCATCTTATGTTTAAAACATAAGGAATGCCTTTTTTTTTACACTGGATTAATTAATATTAGGGAGGAAAGATGACTGAATTATTAATGCCCAAAGCAACAACTGTATGGTTAGTTGATAATACAACACTTACATTTAAACAAATTGCTAAATTCACAGGATTACACGAACTAGAAGTTCAAGCAATAGCAGATGGCGAAGTTGGTTCACATATTCAGCCATATGACCCTGTTGCCAATGAATTGTTAACTCAAGAAGATATCAATGAATGTCAAGAAAACCCAAATCAAGACTTAAAAATAATAGAAAATGATTTACCTATAAAAAAACAAAAAGGGCAAAAATACACACCTATTAACAAGCGTTCAGCAAAACCAAATGCAATTGCTTGGTTAATTCGCCACTACCCTGAAATAAAGGATAATCAAATAATAAAATTAATTGGCACAACTAAATTAACTATTGAAAAAGTAAAAGAAGATGCCGATTATCGCAATGAAAAGGCAAATAATCCTGCTAGCCCTGTTGAACTAGGCTTATGTTCAAAAAATGAACTTGATGCATTAACATCAAAAATTAAATAAAAATCAAAAAATATAATTTATATTACGATATCTGGACTACTAAATATAATTAGCAATCTAAATATCGTAATATAAATTAACTAAACCACGAAGAAATAATTATATTAAAAAAAGATTAACAACCCTATTTTTTAAAGGTTATTGTATAGTTTATATCTAAATTCTTGCCCATTTTCCAAGAATTAGAAAGTGGTTTCCATACCATACCCATCATATTTACAGGTTTTGCATGTTTTTTCAAGAAATTACATAATTCTGATGGTTTTACAAATTTGTGCCATTCGTGAGTTCCTATAGGTAACCACCTTAAAATATATTCCGCAGCTACTATTGCAGCAGCATAAGATTTAACTGTTCTATTAATCGTTGATATAAATAATAAACCACCATCTTTTACAGCTTTATTACAAGTAGGAAGAAATTCTTCTAAATTATCAATATGCTCTACTACTTCCATACATAAAACAACATCAAATTTTTCGCCTTTTGCTACTAAATCATTAATATCTTGAATACGGTAATCAATTTTAAGCTTGCTTTTAGTTGCATGTTTTTTCGCAACTAAAATCATATTTTCAGTAACATCTATTCCGACGACATCCGCACCAAGCAATGCCATACTTTCACTTAAAACACCAGCTCCACAACCAATATCAAGAACTTTTAACCCTTTTAAAGGCTTTCCGCTATCTTTTATTTTAAGATGTTCACATATTTGTTTTTTGATATGAGAAACCCTTGTTGGGTTAATCCAATGTAGCGATTTCATCTTGCCGTTTGGATCCCACCAACTATCGGCGAAACTATTAAATTTATCGACTTCTTCTTTATTTATGAATTTTTCATTAGAAAATTGTTTTTTTTGTTTCATTTCATTTACTTTTATAATATTGTTTACTTTTATAATATTGTAGGATTTCATTATATTATATAGTTAATAACATATGCAAGTAAAAATAATAACTATGTTATAAAAAAAATATTGTAGATTTTAAGGAGAACAAATGCGTATTGTAATGAAATTTGGCGGAACATCTGTTGGTGATATAGACCGAATTAAAAATATTGCAAAAAAGGTGAAAAAATCTTTCGACTCAGGAAATGAAATATGTGTTGTCGTTTCTGCTATGTCTGGGGTTACTAACCAACTTATTGATTATGTTGAACAAGCTTCACCTAATTACGACCCACGCGAATATGACGCAATTGTATCTTCTGGTGAAAAAGTTACATCCGGATTACTTGCTTTATGCTTGCAAGAGATAGGTATAAAATCAAGGTCTTTTGCCGGCTGGCAAGCAGGAATTGAAACAGATGGCGCTAATTCAAAAGCAAGAATAACAAATGTCAATGCAAAACAGATTACTGATTATATGGAAAATGGCGGTGTTGCAGTTGTCGCTGGATTTCAAGGAATAAATATTGAAACAAACCGTATAACTACACTAGGCAGAGGTGGTTCTGATACTTCAGCTGTTGCCTTAGCAGTAGGTGTAAATGCTGGTCGTTGTGATATATACACTGATGTTGATGGTGTTTACACAACGGATCCAAGAATAGTTTCAGATGCAAAGAAAATTGATGTTATTTCATTTGAAGAAATGCTAGAACTAGCCTCTCTGGGTAGTAAAGTATTACAACCGCGTTCAGTGGAAATAGCAATGAGTCATAATATGGAATTACAAGTATTAAATTCTTTTGAAGACAAGCCAGGCACAATTATTAAAAATGAGGACGAAAATATGGAAAAGCAAAATGTAAGAGGAATCACTGCACAAAAAGATGAAGCCCAAATAACTATTTCCGGTATAAAAGATAAGCCAGGAGTAGTAGCCAATGTGTTTGAACCTATTAGTAATGCAAATATAAATGTAGATATGATTATCCAAACGACTTCTGTTGATGGTGAAACAACAGACATTACATTTACTGTTAGTGAAAAAGATACAGATCTTGCTATACGAGAATTAAAAAAAGCAAAAGATAAGATTAATTATAATTCATTAAAATCTGATAAAAATATAGCAAAATTATCGGTTGTAGGAATAGGAATGCGTTCTCACTCTGGAATATCGCAAACTATGTTTAAAACACTTGCTGAAAAAGGTATAAATATAAAAGACATAGCAACGAGTGAAATAAAAATATCTGTATTAATTGAAAGCGATTATGTAGAACTTGCTATTCGTGCTTTACACTCATCATATAACCTTGAAAAATAAATGGAATTGAAGTAAAATATTCTTACACTAAACAATTAAATAAAAAAAAATGGATATTTTATGAAACAAAAACCTATTAATAAGAATACAAAACAAATCGAATATACTTTGGGAGCAAAGCTTGAAAGAAACCGTATCAAGAAAAAATGGTCTGTCGAACATGTAGCAAAAAAAATATGTATATCGGAAAAATATATTAATGCAATTGAACAAGGTAACTTAGATGAATTACCTGAAAGACCCTATGCAATTGGTTTCATTAAAACCTATTGCGAAATTTTAGGCATAAAGCACACACCATTAATCGCAGAATTTAAACAATATACAGCATATAATAGCTCTGATAAACCAAAGTATAAATCATACGAATTAGAAAATAAATTCAACCATAAAAAGAAAAATCTTTATGTAATAATATTCATATTAATTGCTATAACTGCTTGGATTTTAATTAACGCTGTAACTGGAATATCAAATGATAAATCAGATAAAGAATATAAAAACATTAATCAACCTCAAAATAACGGTGGTGAAATAATTGAAAACAACATAATCAATGATAACGAAGTAATTGATAATGAAGCTACAAAAGCAGATGATATTGCTACTAATAGCGAAATAATTGAAAATAAATCAAATGTAATTGAACAACAAATTGAAAAAACAATTATTCCTAACAATTTTAATAACGAAGAAGAAATTGTAACTATTAGACCATTAAAAAAAGAAGAAATTGAAATAGAAAAACTAAATAAAATAAAAATTACTGCTATTAAAGATACTAAGTTGACTATTTTCAAACCAAATGGGAAAATTCATTTTAAAGGAACTCTGAGAAAAAGAAGATATAAATTAATACCTATTAACAAAGGATATTATATAAGTGCAAACAATGGAGGCTTAGTAGCAATAAGCATAAAAAACTTATATGACAATAAAGTTATTGGTGAACTAGATATAATGTTGAAAAAACTTGTTTTAAATTCAAACAATTTGAAGAAGCATTTTAAATAGGTATTTATTAATATGTCGATAGATAGTGTTCGCCCTTGGCGCGCAATAGCACGCAGAAAATCAAAACAAATTATGGTCGGGAATGTTCCTGTTGGTGGTGATGCACCAATAAGTGTTCAAACAATGACTAATACTTTGACAACTGATGTAAAGGCAACACTAGAACAAATTAATGCTTGTGCCGAAGTTGGAGCTGATATCATTCGCGTTTCTTGCCCTGATGAAGCCAGCACAACAGCATTAAAAGAAATAGTAAAAGAAAGCCCTATCCCAATTGTTGCAGATATCCATTTCCATTATAAACGAGGAATAGAAGCAGCCGAAGCAGGCGCATCTTGCCTTAGAATTAATCCCGGAAATATTGGTAAAAGAGAACGAGTACTAGAAGTAGTTAAAGCAGCAAAAGATAATAATTGTTCTATGCGTATTGGTGTAAACGGTGGCTCACTAGGGAAACGTTTACTAGATAAATATGCCGAGCCTTGTCCTGATGCATTAGTCGAAAGCGCACTAGAACACGCAAAAATACTAGAAGATGCAGATTTTACAGAATTTAAGATCGCTGTAAAAGCTAGTGATGTATTCCTAGCCTGTGCATCATATCACGCACTTGCTGATGCTTGTGATTACCCACTACACGTCGGTATCACAGAAAGTGGCGGGTTAATTGGCGGTTCAATTCGTTCAGCTATTGGTGTTGGCAATCTATTATGGGCTGGAGTTGGTGATACAATACGAATTTCACTATCTGCTGACCCAGTAGAAGAAATAAAAACAGGATACGCTATATTAAAATCACTAGGATTAAGGCATCGCGGTGTAAATGTTATTTCTTGCCCCTCTTGTGCTAGACAAGCTTTTGATGTAGTTAAAACTGTTCAAGTGCTAGAAGAAAGACTTGAACACATATCAACTCCTTTAACATTATCTGTATTGGGTTGTATTGTTAATGGAATTGGGGAAGCAAAGCATACGGATGTTGGTTTTATTGGTGGTGGCAATGATACACATCAGGTATATTTAAATGGCCTTCCTGATCACAGATTAAAGGATGAAGATATAATTCAACATATAGTTAGCTTAGTTGAAAAAAAAGCCGAAGAATTAGAAAAAGTAAAACAAGATGATAAGGCATAAATTATGAATAAATTAAAAAGAATAAAAGGCACTCACGATTTATTACAACAAGAAAAAGAAAAACATTTATATGTAGTTAATACTGCACGAAAAATCGCTAAGAAGTTTGGTTTTGATAGTATAGACACCCCTATTTTTGAATTTACTGATGTTTTTTCTCGCCCACTAGGTGAAACATCTGATGTAGTTACCAAAGAAATGTATACATTTGAAACTCGCGGTGGTGACTGTGTAACACTAAGACCAGAGGGAACAGCGGGGATTGTGCGTGCATTTATTGAAAATGGATTAACTCAATCGGGACCTTTCAAAGTATTTTATGAAGGTGCAATGTTTCGTTATGAACGCCCACAAAAAGGTAGACAAAGGCAATTCCATCAATTTGGAGTTGAAGCCTTATCCTTACCTAAGCCGGCAACTGATGTTGAAATAATATCGATGGGTCAAATGATAATAGAAGAATTAGGTATTGCAAAAGATATTAAACTTCACATAAATTCATTAGGTGACCAAGAAAGCCGTGATACCTATCGCAAAAAATTAATTTCATATTTATCTGACTTTAAAAATGATTTAAGTGAAGATAGTAAAAATAGACTAGAAAAAAATCCTCTGCGAATATTGGATTCCAAAGATAAAAAAGATCGTGAAATATTAAAAAATGCTCCTATTTACTATGATTCATTAAATGATGTATCAAAACAACATTTTGACGATGTTTTAAACGGGCTTGAAAAACTAAATATAAAATTCACTCTTGATAATAATATGGTTCGTGGTTTTGATTATTATTGCCACACCGCATTTGAATTTATAACTAATTCATTAGGGGCGCAAGGAACTGTGCTAGGCGGTGGTAGATATGATAATTTATGCGAGATTATGGGTGGAAATCCAACTTCTGGAATTGGTTTTGCCGGTGGAATTGAGCGACTAGCTCTTATGATTGATAATATTAGCGAAAAAAATAATAAAATTGTAGTTATTGGAATTGACGGGGAAACTCAAAAAATTGGCTTGAAAATTGCTAATGAATTGCGTTATAAAACAGACTTTGTAATTGAGACATTCTTTGGCAATCTAAAAAAAGGATTAAAGTATTCTGATAAGATTAACGCAAATACTGCTATAATTCTTGGTGAAGATGAATTAAGTAAAAAAACCGCAATTATTCGCGATCTTAAAAGTGGCGAGCAACAAGAAATAAAATTTGATGAAATTTGTAATTATATAAAAAAGGGCAATAAATAATGGCGTGGGACGAGAAACTTAATGATGTTATAAAAAGAGCAGAATTAGTTAATAAAAAGCTAAGTAGTAGCGGATTATCTAGCCAAGAATTGCAAAAATATTCAAAAGAGTTTGGTACACTTGAACCTATGGTTAAAAAAATCAAGCAATATCAAGAATTAGTATCAAATATGAATAATGCAAAACAAATGCTTAATGATTCAGATCAAGAAATGGCTGAAATGGCTAAACAAGAATTTGAAACAGCTAAGCAAGAATTACCTGTTATTGAACAAGAATTAAAAATTATGATGTTACCAAAAGACGAAGCGGACGAAAGAAATGTTATTGTTGAAATTCGTGCAGGGGCTGGCGGTGATGAAGCTGGATTATTTGCAGGTGAAATACTAAGAATGTATCAAAGATACGCAGAAATTAAAGGTTGGAAAGCAGAAGTAATAGAATGCAATGAAACCGACCTAGGCGGATATAACTTTGTAAGTCTTGAAATTTCCGGTAATAATGTATACGGAACTATGAAATATGAATCTGGGGGGCATCGCGTTCAACGAATACCTGAAACAGAAAGCGGTGGACGAATTCACACATCGGCGGCAACTGTTGCTGTTTTACCAGAAGCAGAGGATGTGGATATTAATATCGACCCATCAGACCTTCGTATCGATACATACCGCGCATCAGGAGCCGGTGGACAGCATGTAAACACAACAGATAGTGCCGTAAGAATAACACACACACCAACAGGTATTGTTTCACAGTGTCAATCTGGGCGTTCACAGCACAAGAACAAAGACCAAGCTATGAAAATGTTAAAAACACTACTTTACGATGCGAAAAGACAAGAAGCGGAAAAAGAAATGTCTGATACTCGTAAGTCACAAGTTGGAAGTGGCGACCGCTCACAACGAATTAAAACATATAATTTTCCTGAACGCCGTGTAACCGACCATAGAATAGGCTTAACATTGTACAAGCTTGACAAAATATTAAATGGCGAAATCGACGAGATGCTAGAAGCAATTATCACACATAAACAACTAGAACAGCTAGCACAATACGGAGAATAATTTAAAATAATTAAACAGCGTAAAATATTATTTGATTAATACCCTATAAATTGCTATTGTCTTGTAATTCGTACCTTTGTCAGGGCAAATAGCAATTTATGTGAACCCAGAAAAATAACAGGGGCAAATATGGGGAAAGTTAAATTTAATTACATTAGTAAACCTGATGATATTTACAAGGCTTCTTTTGACGCTATAAAAAAAGAAGCTGACTTCTCACCACTAGACACTCAGCTACACCCTATTGCACTTAGAATGATACACGCAACAGCCAATCCGGATTTAATTAAAGATATTCGCTGTTCTAAATCCCCTATTCAATCAGGAATTAATGCATTAAATAACGGAGCAACTATATTTTGTGATTCAGAAATGGTATCTCGCGGTATTGCAAAACGATTTTTACCTAAAAACAATCCTGTTATATGCACATTAAATGATCCAAAAACAACCGAATTTGCTAGAAAAAATAATACAACTCGTTCCGCAGGAGCAGTAGAATTATGGCGTGAAAAAATCGGTGGTTCTATTGTTGTTGTTGGTAATGCTCCAACTACCCTATTTTATTTACTAGAAAAAATACATAATGACAATTGGGATAAACCTGAACTTATAATCGGGTTGCCAATTGGTTATATTGGTGCTATTGAATCTAAACAAGCCTTGGTTAATTATGCCCAAGGAATAGAGTATATTACTTTAATAAGTAAACTTGGCGGTTCTTCTATGGCATCTAGTGTGATAAATGCAATTATTGGGTGTAACGAGGTGTCTTATAATGTCTAAGATAACGATTTTGGGTATAGGAGCTGATGGAATAAACAGCTTAAATAAAAAAGGCTTACAAGTATTAAAACAAGCAGATATTATATTTGGTTCAAATCGTCATCTTGAAATGATTGATACAAATTGTGAAACTGTTAATTGGGTGTCTCCGTTTTCCGATAATATAGAAATTATAAATAAACATTTTATTCAAAATAAAAATATTTTAATAGTTGCAACTGGTGATGTAAATTGGTTTGGAATTACAAATATAATTCGTAAAAATTTTGATAATGAAAAAATACAAATTATTACCAATATTAGCTCTATCAGCCTTTCAGCTATAAAAATGGGTTGGCCGTTGCAAGATATAACCCCTATTACAATTCACGGTCGCGATATTAACAGTATTATTACAAAAATATATGATAATGCAAAATTGATTATACTTAGTCATAACAAGCAATCGCCAATTGCTGTATGTGAAATATTACAAAAATTAAAATTCTCTGATAGTGAAATTAGCATTTTGAATAATCTTGGACGAAATGATGAAACAATACAAAAATTCCAAGCAAATTCACCGCAAACAGCAAACAGCGATTTAAATTGCATTGCTGTTGAATGTAAAAAAAATGATAATAATAATAGTCTTTGTGCTGGACTAGATGACCAAGATTTTATAAACGATGGACAATTAACAAAGCGTGAAGTAAGGGCAATAACAATATCATCTTTACAACCGTATCCTAATGCGGTTCTTTGGGATATTGGGGCTGGTAGTGGTTCTATTTCTGTTGAGTGGTGCCGTTTAGGTGGGAAATCTTGGGCTTTTGAAACCGATAAAACCCGTTGCGAAAATATAAAACAAAATTCTATCAATTTGGGTGTAAAACAAAAATTACAAGTTCACAACTGTACGATAAATAAATATGGTTCTAAGTTACCAATTCCTGATTGTATATTTATCGGTGGTGGCTTAACCAATATTAATACAGAAGAATTGTACGAACAACTAAAATTTGGCGGTCGTATGGTTATCAACAGTATTAGTATGCAAGGACAGGAAGTTATAAATAAAATGCATAAAAAATATGGTGGTGATATCATTCGAATAAACATAGAAAGAAATACTAAAATAGGTAATTTCGATTCATTAAGGCCAATGATAAGTGTTATTCACTACACATTAAAAAAGGTTTGATATGTCAATATTATATGGTGTTTCAGTTGGTACAGGTGATAAAGAATTAATTACATTAAAAGCACTTAATACTGTTAAAAATTGCGGGGTAATTGCTTATATTCATAGCCCTAACAAACAGTCAATGGCTCTTGAAATTATTGATGAATACATTACAGATGATAAAATTCACATTGCCATAGAAATGCCAATGGAAAAAAACACCAAAAATGCAACATATGTATATGACAATGCTTGTAAAAAAATTAAACAACATTTGATTAAAGGAATTAGTGTAGCATTTTTATGTGAAGGTGATGCAATGTTTTACGGTTCTTTTATGTATGTAAATGAAAGAATAAAACAACAACATAGTGTTAAAACTATATCTGGTATAAATTCTGTTTCTGCTTGCACAGCATCACTTGGTTTTGGCTTAGTGTCAAGAAATGAAATTTTATCTGTTATACCTGCTGGTGCAAACGAAGACAAAATAATAACTACTATAAAAAATTCTGATGCTATCGCTATCTTAAAAACAAATAACAATATAAATAAAATAAAAAAAATATTAAGTGATTTAAATTTACTCAACAAGGCTATTTGCATTATAAATGCATCTTCAAAAGACGAACAAATAATAGAATTAAACAAATTAAATAAAATCCCTTATTTTACGACTATTATTATAAAAAAGAACAAGGATTTTTATTAATGAATGTAACAATAATATGTATTACTGAAAACGGCTTAGAAGTAGCCGAAAAAATCAAAACCAAAATTGGCGGAAGTATACACGGTTTAAAATCGCGTGTAAAAACCGAAAATACATTTACTAATACAACTAAATTTATAGGTGAACAATTTGCACAAGGAAATGCGGTTATTGGTATTTGTGCAACAGCTATAATAGTAAGAGCAATAGCACCGTATATTGTTGGAAAAAGTATTGATGCCCCTGCAATTGCTATTTCTGAAAACGGTGATACTATCGTACCAATACTAAGTGGTCATTACGGAGGGTATGAATTATCTAATAAAATTGGCGATATTTTAAATATTAAGCCCGCAATAACTAATGCAAGCGATAAAACACTAAAATTTTCTTTTGATAACTTACCACAAGGTTGGGAAATAAGTGATAGTAAACTTGTGAAGAAAATAACCGCTCAGTTATTACAAGATGGAAAAGTTAATTTAATCGATGATATCGGTGTTGATTTTCCCAATTCTGATATTTTTAAAGGTGGAAATCTTAGTGTGCGAATAACAAATAAAACCGGTTTTGAAAATGAAAATACACTGGTTATTTATCCACCTTCTACCATTTTAGGAATTGGCCTAGAAAGAAATGCTAGCGCTGATGGACTTATTAATTTTATAGATTCAAAACTTCAAGAATATAAAATAAGCCCAAAATCAATATCCGCAATTACAAGCATAGATTTAAAAATTGATGAACCTGCATTAAAAGCATTATCAGGACATTATAACAAACAACTAAGATTTTTTAATGTTGATGAATTAAACAAATATAAGGATAATATACCAAACCCAAGTGAAGTTGTGTACAATGAAATTGGTTGTTACGGGGTATGTGAATCCTCTGTTCTAGCATCAAATGCTGAAATAATTTTAGAAAAACAAAAATTTGACAAATATACGCTTGCCATTGGTAAACTCAAAAAACCCGAGATATTATCAAAAGGACGAACTTCCGGTAAATTATTCATTGTTGGAATTGGTGCAGGCGATAATACTTGGCGTACTCCACAAGCAACAGAAGCAATAAAAAAATCGGAAGTAATAGTAGGTTATAAATTATATCTAGATTTAATTGCTAATTTAATTCAAAACAAAGAAACTGCAAATAGTGAATTAGGCGAAGAAGAAGCAAGAGCAAAAAAAGCAATCGATATTGCAAGTACCGGTAAAAATGTATCATTAGTTTGTTCAGGTGATGCGGGGATATATGCCCTATCAACCCTAGTGTTTGAATTACTGCACCGCAACCCAAAAAACCGCTTGTGGCAAGGAATAGATATTGAAATAGTTCCAGGAATATCAGCATTTCAAGCTTGCTCAGCTAGGATTGGAGCACCGTTTAATCACGATTTTTGCCTAGTTAGTTTATCTGATTTATTAACACCAAGACAAGCAATATTAAATAGGCTTGAAACACTAGGGGCGGGTGACTTCGTCGTTGCATTTTACAATCCGCAATCAAAGCGAAGGCGTACATTATTGGAACAAGCAAAACAAACATTGTTGAATTACCGACCTAAACATACACCTGTAATAATAGGACGAAACCTAGGGCGAAATGACGAGCAAGTAAATATCACAACTCTTGAAAATTTTAAACCTGAAATGGTTGATATGTTATCATTGGTAGTTGTGGGAAACAGTGAAACAAAAGAGTTTGAATCAGCTGGTAGAAAGTTTATTTATACCCCAAGGGGATATGCTAAAAAAATGAATCAAAAAATATGAATAACAGAACAAGGATAAAAAAATGACGGTATATTTTATAGGAGCAGGCCCTGGTGCGCTTGATTTAATAACAGTGCGTGGATTAAAATTAATTCAAAAATGTGAAACTTGTCTTTATGCTGGTTCACTTGTTCCTACTGGAATTATACAAGAATGTCCAGATGGTGCCAATATTATGGATACGGCATCTATGCACCTAGATGAAATTATATCACATATAAAAACCGCTCACGAACTAGGTCACGATATCGCAAGAATTCATTCAGGCGATCCATCAATATACGGTGCAACTAGCGAACAAATGCGTAAACTTGATAAAATTGGAATTGATTACGAGGTATGCCCTGGTGTTTCGGCCTATACAGCAATGGCGGCATCTATGAAAAAAGAATTAACATTGGCAGATGTATCGCAAACTGTAATAATAACAAGGACATCTGTTCGTTCAAGCGGTATGCCATCAGGCGAACAATTAACTCAACTAGCGAAATCAAGGGCAACTCTTGCTATACACTTATCGATTAATAATTTGAAAAAGATTATTAAAGAATTAACACCATATTACGGCCAAGATTGCCCTGTTGCAGTTGGTTATCGTGTTTCTTGGGATGATGAAAAATTTATTTATGGAACATTATCAGATATTCGCGAAAAAGTTAAAATAGCTAATTTTACAAGAACTGCTTTAATAATGGTTGGTAAAGTACTAGATACTAATGATTTTAACGATTCAAAATTATATGATAAAAATCACTGGCATATTTGCCGTGACGAACAACAAAGCTCATATTAAATTTTAAAGATATTGCAAGATATCTATTTTTCTTATAAGTTAATACTGTAATTTTAAATATAATATAGTCTTGAATAATAATTGATGTATCTTTCATAAAAGGAAAAAAATGAGTAAGCATTGTTGCGGTGGTTCTAACGATAAAAATCAAACAAAAAAACAAAAGAAAATTAATTATCAAAAAAACCCAATATTAGTAAATGTAACCCGTGGCGGTATTATTGAAAGCTCACATACCGGAAGAATATGTGTTGTCGATATTCAAGGAAAGATACAACTAGCTATGGGCGAAGTACAAGAAGCTATATATCCTCGTTCTTCCGTTAAAATCCTACAAGCGTTACCTATGGCATTATCCGGAGCAATTGAAAAATATAACCTTAATGCCCAAGAATTATCCGTTATATGTGCATCACATTCAGGTGAAAAACACCATACAGAAGTAGTAGAAAATATTCTAAAAAAGGCTAATTTATCAGAAAAAGACCTAGAATGTGGTATACACACACCCACAAACAAAAGACAATCTTATGAACTAGCAAAACAAGGTATAAAACCAAATCAATTACACAATAATTGTTCCGGAAAACACGCCGGTATGCTTTTACTAGCAAAAATGAGAAATTTTGACACAGCCGGATATATTAATCCAAATCACCCTGTTCAACAATCGATAATGGGAATATTCGAAATGATGTGTGAATATTCGCTGGAAAATGCACCTAATGACCGAGATGGCTGTTCTGTCCCAACTTGGGCGGTGCCAATGAATAATTTAGCATTTGCATTTGCAAAAATATCTGATCCACTTGCCGTATTACCAGATGAAACAGCAAAAGCAATTATAAAATTAAGGGATAGCGTTATACAAGAACCTTTTATGGTTGCAGGAACAAATCGTTGTTGTACAAAAGTTATGCAAGTATTAAAAAATAAAGCATTCGTTAAATATGGAGCAGAAGCAGTATACACAGCTTCATTACCAGAATATGGCCTAGGAATAGCAATTAAAATTGATGATGGTAGTACAAGAGCCGTTGAAGTCGCACTACTTAGAGTACTTGATAAGATAGGCGTTTTATCAGATAAAGACAAACAAGAATTAGTAGATTTATATAAACAACCAATAAAAAATTGGAATGGTTTTACAGTAGGTAATGTTGAACCAGCATTTTGATAATAAAAAATAGGGTTCTGTAAAATCAAAACCCTATCTTTATTGTTTAAAAACTAATTGCTATACTTTTTCTTTTATCAAATCTTTCATTAAAGAAATAATTATTAACCACATTATAAATAAAAATGGTAATGCAATTAAAATAGCCGCTTGTTGTAATGCACCTAATCCGCCAACAGCAATTAATACTGATGCAACTAATGCTTCCAACACACCCCAAGAAATACGATGTTCTTTTGGTGGCTCAATATTACCGCCAGAAGAAAGAGTTGAAAGAACCAAGGTGCCGGAATCCGCAGATGTAACAAAATATGTTACAATTAGGATAGTTGCAAGCACAGATAATATCGTAGTAATAAATGCATTATAATTCAAAGCTTCGAATGTAGCATATACGGCAACCTCATTACCTTGTGTTTTAACAGATTCTAAAATCCCGCCTTGTGTCATTTCAATCCATAATGCAGTATTTCCAAAAATTGTTAACCATATGATTGAAATAAATGATGATACAAACAATACACCGAAAACAAATTCACCAATCGTACGACCGCGGGAAATTCGAGCAATAAACATACCAACAAAAGGTGCCCAGCTTACCCACCAGCCCCAATAAAATATAGTCCACCAAGTTTGCCACTTACTAACACTTACATCTACTACTTCTACCGACATTTGCAACACATTAACAACATAATGACCAATATTAGTGAAGAATGAACCAAGTAAATATACAGTTGGCCCTAGAATAAATAAAAGTAATAAAATAGCAAAAGATAACCATAAATTCCATTCAGATAATATGCGAATACCTTTTTTAACACCAGTTACAGAAGAATAAATAGCAACAGCTGTAATTGCAAAAATTAATCCATAAACTGCTTCCTTAGTAGCAAAAAAATCTAATCCAGTTAAAATATGTAAACCCTTAGACATTTGACTCACACCAAAACCTAGCGAAGTAGCAACACCGAAAATAGTTGCAAATATAGCTACTATATCAACGATTTTACCAATAAAGCCATTTGTTTGTTTGCCTAAAATAGGTGATAAAGTTGAACTAACAGTCAAAGGTAAATCTTTGCGGAAACAGAAATAAGCCATAGATAAACCTGTAATTACATATATCGCCCAAGGATGAAAAGCCCAATGGTATATAGTTATTTGCATTGCCATTTGTGCTTTCTGCGCACTTGACATTTCATTAGAAACCCAAGGATTACCAGCATAATGCCAAATTGGTTCAGCAATAGACCAAAATATAAGTCCAATACCTAAACCAGCACCGAACAACATTGCAATCCAAGACCAGTAAGCAAATTCGGGTTTTTCACCGTCTTTACCTAGTGTTATCTTGCGGTATTTACTAACTGATAAAAAAATTGCAAAAATTAAGAAAAACGCTACTGACCATATATAAAACCAATTAAGATTTGTCCATAACCAAGTATTTGAATTTTTGAATATTTTTCCAGCACTATCGGGCATAAGACAAGCATATAATACAAAAAGTATTATAATAACTTTTGAGTAAATAGTAACTGGATTTTTATAAGAATCTAGAATTTTCATATTTATAAAATCTCCGTGTTTTTTTATATTTATAAGAAACTATTATGATGATTATAATAGTGATATCGTGCTATTTTAAATATTAAAAAATAATTAATAAAAATTAGAATTAAATGCAAAAGCACTGATAATTTTATATTAGAAAAACAAATCTAAGTCAACGAATAAAAGAGATTTGGTTGGGTAAAAACATAAATTAGTAAGCATAGTTAAGAAAAAAATACTTCCTATTATGCTTACTAATGAATTATTTATTTAGATTTTTAATTGAGTTATTTTAAGTAAAATTAATTTTACTCTTTATCATCACCTATACTTTTAGCAACATTTACCATTGCAGGCTTTAATAATCTGTCGTGTAAAGTATATCCTGCTGATAATACCTGTGCTATCTTACCTTTTTCAACTTCATCAGTTTCAACTTCACCCATTGCTTGGTGTTTGTTATGATCAAAACTATCACCTACATTTGGTAAAATTTGCTTTATACCGTTTTTTTCGAATGCAGAATAAAAATCTTTCACAACCATATCCAACCCAAACGATAAATTTTTCAATGTTTGATTGTTTTCTTTGTCTTGCTCAGTAATTGACATTATAGCCATTCGCAAATTATCAGCAACCGAGAATAAATCTCTTGCTAGTGTTGAAGCACCATATTTCCTTACATTAACAATTTCTTCGTCTGTTCTTTTACGCATATTTTGCATATCAGCAATAGATAGCAATAAGTCTGACTTAGCTTTTTCTAGTTGTTGTTCAACTGTTAGTTTAACTGCTTTTTCTTTTTTATTATTTTTTTTATTTTCATCAGAACTATCTTTATTTTTTACTTCTTCTTGTTTTGTTTTATCTGTCATAATTTCCTCTTGATATGGTTAAAGGGTTGCCTATTTAAAAACAATATATAGTAAGATAATTCATTTTTTCAAGGGTAAAATTATTTTACTACATATTTATCATTAAAAATAAAAAAAATGACATTTTACCCTTGAAATCTTATTTTTAACCCCCATATCTGTTGTATGGAGACAAAACATACAATTTTTAAATTTGAAAGGAATTAATATGAGTAAAGTAATTGGTATTGACTTAGGAACAACAAACTCTTGTGTATCATTAATGGATGGTGCTAGGCCTCGTGTAATCGAAAATATAGAGGGTGCTAGAACAACCCCTTCTGTTATAGGATTCACAGATGATGAAAAATTGGTTGGTGATAGCGCAAAAAGACAAGCTGTTACAAACCCTAAGGATACACTATTTGGTGTAAAACGCTTAATTGGTCGTAAATTTAAAGACAGTGCAGTTAAAAAAGATATTAAAAATTCACCTTTTGAAATTATAGAAGCTGAAAATGGCGATGCTTGGGTAAGAGCTAAGGGTGAAAAATATGCCCCTGCTCAAATTTCAGCATTTGTATTACAAAAAATGAAAGAAACGGCTGAAAAGCACCTTGGACAACCTGTAACACAAGCTGTTATTACAGTTCCAGCTTATTTTAACGATGCTCAAAGACAAGCAACAAAAGATGCTGGTAAAATTGCAGGACTAGAAGTTTTAAGAATTATAAACGAACCAACTGCAGCTGCCCTTGCTTATGGACTTGATAAAAAGTCTTCTGGTGTAATAGCAGTTTACGATTTAGGTGGTGGTACTTTTGATGTATCTATTCTTGAAATTGGTGACGGTGTATTTGAAGTAAAATCAACAAATGGTGACACTTCATTAGGTGGTGAAGACTTCGATTCTACAATTATTGACTTCCTTACTGATGAATTTAAAAAGTCAGATGGAGTTGATTTAAGAAAAGACACAATGGCTTTACAAAGATTGAAAGAAGCAGCTGAAAAAGCAAAAATTGAGCTTTCAACTGCTACAACAACAGATGTAAACTTGCCATTTATCACTGCTGATGCATCAGGGCCTAAGCATATGAATGTAAAACTTACTCGTGCTAAGTTAGAAGAATTAGTTGGAGAACTAATCAAAAATACATTAAAGCCTTGTGAAAAAGCATTAAAAGATGCGGGTGTTTCTAAATCAGAAATTACAGATTTAATATTAGTTGGTGGACAAACTAGAATGCCAAAAATTATTGATACTGTTACTAAATTCTTTGGTAAAGAGCCAAACCGTGAAGTAAACCCTGATGAAGTAGTGGCAATGGGTGCTGCGATTCAAGGTGGTGTATTACAAGGTGATGTGAAAGATGTATTATTACTTGATGTTACACCTTTATCACTAGGCATTGAAACATTAGGCGGTGTATTTACAAGATTAATTGATCGTAATACAACTATACCGACTAAAAAGTCACAGGTATTTTCAACTGCCGAAGATAACCAATCGGCTGTTACAATTAATGTTCTACAAGGTGAACGAGAAATGGCATCTGATAACAAGCCACTGGGTCAATTTAACCTAGAAGGTATTCCAAATGCACCAAGAGGCGTTCCACAAATTGAGGTAACATTTGATATTGATGCAAACGGTATTGTAAATGTAAGTGCAAAAGATAAAGGTACTGGTAAAGAACAAGCCATTTCAATTAAAGCCGACGGTGGTTTAAGTGATGAAGAAGTTGAAAACATGGTAAAAGACGCAGAAGCAAATGCCGAGTCTGATAAAAAACGTCGTGAAGAAATAGACGCGAAAAATAATGCAGAGGCATTAGTTAATTCAACTGAAAAATCTTTGTCTGAACACGGTGATAAAATTTCAGAAGACGAAAAGAAAGCTATTGAAGATGCACTAAAAGAAGCAAAAGAAGCATTAGAAGGTGATGACATCGAAGTTATCAAATCTAAATCTGAAAGTTTAAGTACTGTTGCTATGAAGTTAGGTGAAGCTATGTATAAAGCTGAACAAGAAAAACAAGCTACAACAGATGGTGATGCTAACAACGATTCTGATAAATCAGCAGATAGTGATGTTGTTGATGCAGAATTTAGTAATGTAAAAGAAGAAGATAAAAAAGAAAATAAATAAATAAAAATCTTTAATTTTATTATAAACATTATCAACTAATCTTACACGCCCCCCTTTTTCATTTATTGAGATGGGGGGGTATGTAAAAAAAAGGACACACCAGATGAGCAAAACAGATTACTACGAATTATTAGGGGTTGGAAAAAATGCAAGCGAAAAGGAATTGAAGTCCGCATACCGAAAAAAGGCTATGGAATTTCACCCTGACAAAAATCCCAACAACCCAAAAGCAGAAGAAAAATTTAAACAAATAAATGAAGCTTGGGAAGTATTAAAAGACCCACAGAAAAAATCGGCTTATGACCAATTTGGACATTCTGCTTTCGAACAAGGCGGAGCTGGTGGTTTTGGTGGTCAAGGATTTGGCGGTGCTGATTTCGGTGATATATTCGGTGATATATTCGGTAATCGTTCTTCTCGTGGTAGAGCTGGGCCAGTATCAGGAAATGACTTACAATATACAATCACAATTACACTAGAAGAAGCATTTGAAGGATGTGAATCTGAAATCTCAATCGCAACAGCACAATCTTGTGGTGATTGTTCAGGCTCTGGTGCTAAGTCTAATTCTGGTAAAAAAACTTGTAGTAATTGTGGTGGCTCTGGTGTAACTCAAATGCGTCAAGGCTTCTTTGCTGTGGAACAAACCTGTAATCAATGTATGGGTGAAGGGCAAATAATAAAAGACCCTTGTTCTTCTTGTAGAGGTGAAGGCCGTGTAAATGGAACTAAAAAATTATCCGCTAGTATTCCAGCAGGTGTAGATGAGGGTACAAGAATAAGGTTATCAGGTGAAGGTGAAGCGGGTAGACGCGGTGCTAGAAATGGTGATTTATATTTATTTGTATCTATTAAATCACATAACATATTTAACCGCGAAGGTAATAACATATATATGGATTTACCAATTTCAATAACAACTGCTTGCTTAGGTGGTAAAATAGAAGTTCCGACAATTGATGGTGGACGAGTAGAAATAAAAGTTCCGAATAGCACACAAACAGACACGAAGCTAAGAATTCGCGGACGAGGTATGTCTATATTACACTCAGATAATCGCGGTGATATGATAATTAAAGTTATTGTTGAAACCCCTACTAAGCTTAGTAAAGAACAACAAAATTTACTAAAACAACTTGATGAAACATTAAAAGAAAATAACAATCCAAATTCAAACTCTGTATTTGACAAGATAAAGAAATTTTGGAATAATTAACAAATGTTAATGGATAAAATAATCGGTCATCGTGGTATTTGTGGAGTTGCTCCTGAAAACACGATGGCCGGTTTTTATATTGCAAAAAAATATTTTAAATGGATTGAGATAGATACTTGTTTAACAAGTGATGAAAAAGTTGTACTTTTCCACGATGAATCTCTTGATAAATTAACAAACGGCACCGGAAAAATTAGCGATAAAACATTTAAGGAATTACAAGAATTAAATGTAAATATGAAGTTTCCTGAACACGGTGATTGTAAAATTCCTCTATTAGTTGATTTTTTAGATTTTGTTATTAAAAACGATATGTGCGTAAATGTTGAAATAAAAGATAATGACAAAAGATGGAAATTATTAACAGATAAAGTCATAGAAACAATTGAGAAAAGTAAAATTAACATAGAAAATTTACTATTTTCTAGCTTTAACCATAATGTATTAATGCATTTAAGCAAGAAAAAGCCAAATTGGAAAATTGGACATTTATTTTACTCTGATACAACTGATTGGCAAAAAAAATGTAAGGCTGTAAATGCCAAATCAATACATTTATACAACAAAAACATTCCAGAAAATATTATATCGCAAGCCAAGAATATGGGACTTGAAGTTTATTGCTATACGGTAAACAATAAATCAGAATACAAAAAATTAATTGATTTAGGTGTTGATGGTGTATTTACCGATGAAAAGCCGGAAACTATAATTTAAGAAAAAGCCTTTTTAATGGGATTTAGTTACTTCGCTTTTACTTGTATGTAGATTACTTAATTTATTAGTTGCCCAATTTGCCATTTTTGCAACAATTTCACTTTCATCATTAACAAGAGGTTTTATTTTTTTAATATATTCTTTGTTATTTGAATTACCCACCGCTATTAATACATTGCGCAAAAATTGTTTGTAGCCAATTCTTTTAATTGGAGAGCCTGAAAACTTTTTTCTAAATTCAGCGTCATCTGAAATATTCAATAATTCATTTAGTGATGGATTTTCAAGTTCAGGTTTTGCAATAAATCTTTCCTCGCCGGTTTCGACACTAAATTTATTCCACGGACATACCGCTAGACAATCATCACAACCAAATATTCTGTTTCCTATTGGTTCAAGATATTTTTCATCAATATGTCCTTTGTGTTCTATGGTTAAATAAGATATGCATTTTCTTGCATCTAGTTTACCATCTGCATATATTGCATTTGTTGGACACGAAACTATGCAACTATTACACGACCCGCAATTTTCCCTAGATGGTTTATCGGGTTGAATTTCCATTGTGGTTAATATTTCCCCTAAAAATAACCAGTTTCCAAATTCACGACTTACTATTATAGTATGTTTACCCTGCCACCCGATACTAGTTTGACTAGCTAGGGCTTTTTCCATTAAAGGAGCGGTATCAACAAATACCTTTACATCAGATTCATTGTTATTTTTCCTAGAATAAGCAACAATCCAACCGGCAAGGTTTTTTAACTTTCCCTTAATAATTTCGTGATAATCGCGATGCCTTGCATAAACAGATATATTTCCGATATCTGGTTTTTTTAAGTTTTCCATAGGGTCTGTATTAGGGCCGTAATTCATTCCCAAAACAATAGCTGATTTTACTTCCGGCCACATTTTATCTGGTGATATTCTGCGTTCTGCCTTTTCTTGCATCCACTTCATTTCACCATATTCTTCGTTTAATATGAATTCTTTTAATCTATCTTGATTTCTTTTAGGAACAGTTGCATTGGTAAAACCAACTGTATCGAAACCTATTTGCTTAGCTTTTTGTGTTAATAGTTCTCTAAATTCACTATTCATTCTACAACCTTATATTGGGGCTATGTCACCGCCCTTGTAATCAGTATTAAATTTAACTTGGAATTCATCAAATTCATTATTTTCAATAGCTTTTCTTATTTCACTCATTAAATCCTGATAATATTGAATATTATGCCACGATAATAACATTAATCCAAGTATTTCATCTGATTTGATTAAATGGTGCAAATATCCCCTTGTATACTTTGTACAAGCAGGACAAGAACAATTATCACTAATTGGTCTTTTATCATCTTTGTGACGAGCATTCTTTAAATTAACTTGTCCTCGTGCTGTAAATGCCGTTCCTGTTCGCCCCATTCGCGTTGGAATTACGCAATCAAACATATCAACACCTCTTGCAACAGCCCCTACTATATCATCAGGTTTACCAACACCCATTAAATATCTTGGTTTATTTTCAGGCATACTTTCTGCTGTGTAATCAAGAACACCGAACATTTTTTCTTGTCCTTCACCAACTGCCAATCCACCAATAGCATAACCTGGTAAATCTAAATCAGTTAATTCTTTAATACTTATTTTTCTTAAATCTGGTTCTAATCCCCCTTGAACAATACCAAATAAACCATACCCATCTCGTTCAATAAATGCTTTTTTTGACCTTTCTGCCCAACGCAAGGATAATTCCATTGCTCGCTTAGATTCACTATGGGGAGCCGGCAATGAAATACATTCATCAAATTGCATTGTTATATCAGCTCCTAATAAATGTTGTATTTCAATTGACCTTTCAGGGCTTAGTTCAAATTTTTCACCTGATAAATGTGATTTAAATACAGCGCCTTGTTCTGTTATCTTGCGCATACTAGCAAGTGACATTACTTGAAACCCACCGCTATCTGTAAGAATTGGTTTATCCCAACCGATAAATTTATGTAATCCGCCAAATTCAGCTACTCTTTCGGCTGTTGGACGCAACATTAAATGATAAGTATTACCTAAAATAATTTCTGAACCCGTTGATTCCACATCCCACATTGTCATTGCTTTTACTGTGCCGGCTGTACCAACAGGCATAAAGACTGGTGTTTGAATATCACCGTGTGCGGTGTGAAGTGTTCCTCGTCTAGCCTTTTTATCTGAATTATGTAATGTAAATTTAACTGTCATAATTTTTCCTTTAATTTATTTTTTAGGGCTTTATTTATAGTTATGGCGAACTTACTTAATTCTTTCTAAAAAGCTACTATCGCCGTACGAATAAAATCGGTAATTATTTTTTATCGCATATTCGTATACTGATTTCATATTATCAATTCCTAAAAAGGCTGAAACTAACATAAATAATGTTGATTTTGGTAAATGGTAATTCGTCATTAAACAATCAACTATTTTAAATTTATAACTTGGTATTATAAACAGTCTTGTTTCATCGGAATATTCATTAACTATACCATTATCATTTGTAGCCGTTTCTAGTAATCTTAATGCGGTTGTTCCAACAGCTATTATACGACCGCCATTTGATTTATAATCATTAATTTGTTTTGCTTGTTGTTTTGTTATTACACCTATTTCAGCGTGCATTTTATGATTATCTGTATCATCTACAACAACAGGTAAAAATGTACCCGCCCCTACATGTAATGTTATCTTTACAATACCAACACCCATTTTTTCAATTTCATCTAGCAATTCATTAGTTAAATGTAATCCAGCAGTAGGAGCTGCAACGGCTCCTTCTGTGTTAGCAAAAACAGTTTGATACCTTGATTTATCATTTTCAAGAACATCACTATCGGAATTGTTTCTTTTTATATAAGGTGGTAGAGGCATTTGTCCATATTTATGTAAATATGTTATCAATTCAGCACCTGATTTATTAAATTGCAATGTAATTTCCCCGCCTTCGCGGTTTATAACTTGTGCAGAAAAATCATCAGCAAACCTTATTTCATCACCTGTGTTACATTTCTTGGCAGGCTTTGCAAATGCAACCCAAGAATCCAATGATTTTTGTAAATGTAATGTAAATTCAACTTTACCACCTGTTGGACGATTTCCAAATAATCTTGCCGGTATTACCTTGGTATCATTAAGCACAAGGCAATCCCCACGGCGTAATAACTTGGGTAAATCTTTTACAATAAAATCACCGCAAACACCGTTTAAATCAGCATTTAACATTTTTGCATTATGTCTTGGCTCTATGGCTGTTTGTGCAATTGAGTCCTCAGGTAGGTTAAAGTCAAAATCAGATACTTTCATATATTAACCAACATATTTTGTTTTGTATTTCATAACTATCATTCCATAAATTGGGAATAATATTAAATTAATAGAATACTTTACTGCTGTATCACCAACAATTAATGTATGCCAAGGCACATCAGTACCATAAAATGCAATGAAAAAGAATAATGATGTATCAACCAAGCCAGAAACTAATGTTGATATAAGCGGTGCTTTAAACCATAAACCATTACGGAAATTATCAAATATTTTGATATCCATTAATTGAGAAACTAAAAATGCTATAACAGATGCAAAAGCAATACGAATTGGTGCAAGATTTAACGAGAACAACGCCCCTGTGATAAATCCGGCTAGTACAACTTTTCTTGCAAAATAAACACCAAAATAACGATTGATAACATCAGTTATCATAAATGTAATTGGAAATGTAATAGCACCCCAAGTTAGAAAATCATTAATTGGATATTGAACAAGTATATTCGCCGAAGCTACGACTATCCCCATAGACAGACAAGAGATAATTAAATTTGTTTTTTTCATAATAAACCCTTTCAAGATTAAATTCTTAAAAATAAAATAGCAATTGGATTGTTCCAACGCTTTGTGCTATTTACCATAAAATCAAATTTTTTACAATTAAGATTTTTAAACCTTAATTTAAATAAGCAGTAGAATCTTTTACACCACTATCATTCACGGCTTGTTTTCTTTCAACACAAGTTCCACACAAACCACAATGGCTTTCACCGCCCTCATAACACGACCAAGTTTCTACTATATCAAGATCTAGCTGTTTAGCTATTACAGCAATTTCGCTTTTTGACATATTTTTATACGGGGCATAAAGTCTAGGACTTGATAAACCTTGTAAGGCTAGTTGTTGCATTTCATCGAATGTTTTCAAAAATTCTGGACGACAATCTGGATATATAAAGTGATCTCCGCCGTGAACAGCAATTGCTATCATATCTACATTCATACTCGAACCTATACCAAAAGCAATGCTTAACATAATTGCATTACGATTTGGAACAACGGTTGATGTCATATTTTCTTGATTGTATGAACCTTTTGGAATTTGACCGTCAAAGGTTAAAGAAGATTTTAATAATTCACCTAAATTTGGAATTGGTACAAGGGTAAATGAAACATCTAATTTCTCTGCACAGGTTTTTGCATATAAAATTTCTTTTGAATGTCGTTGTCCATAATCAAAACAAACTAAACCTTTTAATTCCATATCAGGATTACTTGAAATCATATGGGCAAGAGTTATTGAATCCATACCACCTGAACAAATAACCAAGACTTTTTTAATCATCTTGCTTCCATCTCTTTATATTTGGAATATCAATACCCAAATCAAGAGATTCAACAGAACGAGCAGATATTTGATAATTTAACTCATCAATTGTTTTCGGATTAGTATAAAAAGCAGGAACCGGCGGACATATAACCCCGCCCATTAAAGTAATTGTTTCCATATTACGAATATGAGATAAATTAAATGGAGTTTCGCGAACTACCATTACAAGCTTTCTTCTTTCTTTTAAAACTACATCAGCACTTCTAGTTAATAAATTACCACAAATACCACAAGACACTTCACCAAGTGTTTTCATAGAACAAGGTACAATAATCATACCATCGCTTTTAAATGTTCCTGATGCACACAAAGCACCAACATCTGTATTATTATGTACAAAATCAGCTTTTGCTTTAACATCATCAAGTTTATAATCAGTTTCATATGCAATAGTCATTTGAGCTGGTTTTGTTATAATTAAATGCGTTTCAACATTTGCTTGTTTTAAAATATCAAGACAATGAATTGCAAGACTTGCACCAGAAGCACCGGATATGCCAACAATAACTTTTTTCTTCAACTTACACCAACCTTATTAACCACGCCCACGATAAGTCGGGACATCTTGTTCTTTTATCCATACATTTTTAGGCGGTTCACCCGTTTGATAAAAAACATCAATTGGAATGCCACCTCTTGGATACCAATAACCGCCTATTCTCAACCACTTAGGGGCTAATAGTTCAACCAATTTCTTAGCGATATCAACAGTGCAAGATTCGTGAAATGCGCCGTGATTACGGAAAGAAAATAAATATAATTTTAATGATTTACTTTCAACTAGGTATTTATCTGGAACATAATCTATTGTCAAATGTGCAAAATCAGGTTGCGATGTCATTGGACACAAAGAAGTAAATTCGGGACAGGTAAAACGAACCATATAGTCATCACCATAATTAGGATTTTTAACTTTTTCCAAAAATGCATCATCTGGATTGCTTGGCATATTTGTTTCAGAGCCTAGTTGTGTTAAATCTTTGTATATATTTTGCGTCATTAAAAAAATCCAAATTAAAATTTAAAATAGTATTGATAATTAATAAAAATAAGTTATACTAAAAAATGAAAATTAACAAGGAAAAACAAGTAAGTAATGAAAAAAAATATTAATCAATCGGGCCATAGTTTAATCGAAGATATATTCAGTATATTCTGTGGAATAATAGTTTTTTCCGTAGGTGTTTTAATTATAAAATCAGTTGGAATAATAGCTGGTGGAACAGCTGGAATATCACTAATACTAAGTTACACAACAGATATAAGTTTTGGTGTTTGGTTTGTAATAGTATCATCACCTTTTTTTATTATTTCATTAATTAAGCTAGGAATAAAATTTACTATTATGACGGTATCTTCAATCGTCATATCTTCTCTTATTGTTGATAACTTAAAAATATCTATGGAACTTAACCATTATGGTATGTTTATATCTTCATTATTCGGAGGAATACTAATAGGTGTGGCAATTCTTATTTTGGCACGACACCGCGCTTCATTAGGAGGTTTTTATATACTAGGTGTTTATTTGCAAGACAGAAACATAATTAATATGGGGAAATTAGCATTAATTTCGGACTGTATTATTATGTCGTTAGGATATTACTTTTTAAATTTTGAATTAATGTTCTTTTCATTATTGACAACTATAATATATAATGTATTTATAATAATCAATCACAAACCTGGAAGATATTTACCAAACGAAATAAGTAAAAACAAAAAACTTGCAAAATATCTACAAAACGAAATAAACAATAAGGAATAATAAGGAAAAAATGGCGAAAAAGACAATCCAGTCAGGACATACCCTAATCGAGGATATAATTTCAATATTAATAGCAGTGATTATGTTCACCATAGGAGCATTGATATTTAAAGAATCTCAACTAATTGCTAGTGGTACTACTGGTTTATCCTTAATACTTACATACAAGACGGACATAGGTTTTGGCACTTGGTTTAGTATTGTAAATGCACCATTCTTTATATTAGCTTTTATGCGAATGGGATTAAAATTTACGATATTAACAATATTTTCAATTGTCTCTGTATCATTATTAGTTGATTATTCACCATTAGTAATGGAGATAAAATCATATAATAAATTTGTATCTGCAATTGTCGGCGGTGTAGCAATTGGTCTTGGTATGCTTATAATGTTCAGGCATCGTTCGTCAATGGGTGCCCTGAGTATATTAGGTATGTACTTACAAGACCTTAAAATAATAAAAGCTGGTAAATTTATGTTATCTATTGATATGGCAATAATGATTATAAGTTTTTATTTATTCGATATTGAAACTGTTCTTGCTTCTACTCTAACTCTTGTCATAAGTAATGGGATATTAATTATGAATCACAAAGAAGGTAGATACTCACCAAATAAAACAAAATAATCTATGTATAATTTAAGTAATATTAATAATAATTGGAATGACTTACTACAACAAGAAAAATCAAAAGATTATTTCAATAAATTAGAACTTTTTTTAAATGGCGAAGAAACTGTTTTTCCACCTAGTGAGATGGTATTTAATGCCCTATCATTAACACCCCCTGAAAATGTAAAAATAGTAATCCTAGGGCAAGATCCTTATCACGATAACGGACAGGCTATGGGTTTATCTTTTTCAGTACCGGATAATATAAAATCCCCGCCTTCACTAAAAAACATATTTCGTGAAATTGAACAAGACCTAGGTATATTAATGCCTGATAAAGGTGATTTAACAAATTGGGCAAAACAAGGTGTTTTATTATTAAATACGGTTTTAACTGTTTTACCGCATACTCCGCAAAGTCATAAAAATAAGGGCTGGGAAATATTTACTGATGAAATCATACATTACATAAACAACAATCTGAATAATGTTGTTTTTATGTTATGGGGTGGTTATGCCAAGAAAAAATCTAGTTTAATAGACAACAACAAACATTTAATTTTAACAGCAAACCACCCTAGCCCATTATCAGCAAATCGTGGCGGTTGGTTTGGCTGTAAACATTTCTCGCAAGCTAATGAATATTTAAAAGAACCTATCAATTGGGATTATCTATAAAGCTTATTATTTTTTGTTAGGCATTTGTACATCGGCACACCTTAAATACAATGCCTGTGTATCAGAACAATCAATCGCATTTTTAATATTATAAGATATTAAACCGGCAACCCCGACACTTGTTGGGTAATCTTGATTTATCACCTTGTTTTTTATTTTTTTATCGCCTAAAAATCTTTTAACCCCAGAACCAACTAACACATCATCGCAAATATTAATATTTTCAGGCTCCAAAGCTTGAATAGAATTAAGCATTACTCCACCCTCAAACTTAGCCACATAAAAATCACTGCGTTTTGTCTCTTGAATAACAGTTAACTTTTTATCGTTATTTTCAAATGCAATCACACTTAAAGCATCAACCCCGTATATTGGCACATCAAGCCCCAATGCTAATGCCTTGGCGGTTGATAAACCTATTCGCATACCGGTAAAAAATCCGGGCCCCCTGCACACTCCAACAGCATCTATTTGTGATTTCTTAATACCACTTTTTTTTATTACTCCGTCAAGTATCGGAATTATAACCTCACCTTGGGAAAATGCTATTTTTTGATACTCATCAGATAAAGACTTATCATTTTTGCAATCATACACACAGGCCGAAACAGACCCCGCACTAGTATCCATAGCTAATATATATCTTATTGTTTTCATAGTTATAATTTAATTTGTTAAATAATATCACCGCGATAACTAATTTATAGAATAATAGTAGACATTTTTCAATTAGTTTTATTTGTTTCTAAAACTTTGCTCGTAGCTGGGTAATTTTAATTAAATGTAATTGTAAAGTGATGGTGTTTATGGTACTACTTCGGCAATCATTGGTAGAACAATATATAAAGAAAGAAAATTATGTCAGATAATGCAGGAAATGAGAATAAAGAGTCAATAACTATTAATGAAAAAGAATTGAAAAATGCTTTCGATAAAATTTTTTATTACGACTACATGACAGTAGATTTAGGTAGTAAAATACTATTTATTGCAGAAAAAAAATCCGTTACTTTTAAAAATATTAATTTTAATAATTTTGAACTTGAAAAATTTACAGCTATTATAGGTGCGCACAATATAAAATTAGATGGATGTAAATGTGAATCTTTAGAACTTATAATTGATAATAATAAAGAAACTACAATAGAGATAAAGAATTCAGACTTTAAAAATATTTCTATGCGCAATGATGATAATAATAACAATGGTTGTAAAAATTTTAAATGTATTATTTTGGATAATGTAAATATTGATATATTAAATTTTAGAAATGTTTATAATCTTTCTATAGAAGAGAGTAACACAAATAAAAATTCGGTAAGAAAAGAAATAAATTTATCAAGTGTAAGAAAAACTAATATAAAAAATACTTTTTTTAAAGAAATTAATATTAATGATGATTATGATAATAAAATTGAACATTTCAATCTTACCAATGAAAAATATACGGTTGATAAAATTCATATTAATATAAAAAATATTATTATGAAAAAATTTAAAGTCATTAATCGTCCTAAATTAAAATCAACTTGTGTTTTTTCATTTGATAATTTTGAGGTTGAAAATAAAATGGAAGTTGAATCAAAAATATTATTA
>JAQWUY010000017.1 GCA_029250225.1 Alphaproteobacteria bacterium
TAGTACGGATTATGGCGCAGTCTGGTAGCGCACTTCGCTGGGGGTGAAGGGGTCGCAGGTTCAAATCCTGCTAATCCGACCATATTTCACACCTGCATATCTTGAAAATAATGAATCTAATTAATGTTTTTATTTAAATCTAAAGACTTAAATATATTTTTTGCTATTTCTTCAACAACCTTAACACAAACACTATTTCCAAATTGTTTATAAAGTTGTGCATCTGAAACATTCAAAGGAAAAGAATTTATTAAAAAATAGTATTATTCAAAATACAAATGACTCTAAAATAGAATTTTTTAGGACTATTGATAAAATTGGTGGGACTGCATTTCCTATTTGTAAATTTTTGCTTCCCCTGCTACCGCAAAATATATAATCATCAGGGAAAGATTGTAGTCTAGCACCCTCTCTTGTTGTTAATGCCCTTGAATCTATGGGGTGTATACATCTAGAAGATGATGGGGTTGAAAAATTTCTAGTAACTGTTGGAACAGGTTTGTTCTTCCATAATTTACAATATGTATTTGCATAACCGCTTGCTGGTCTTATTTCTTTTGGAATATCCATAGGAGTTCCGCCATCAGGCAAGGCTCGCATTATCTGTACCAAATTATCACCATTGTTTGGGGATTCGTGTTCTGTTAAACTTCCATTGGTGTTTTTTCGTAATAATTTTTGATAATCATTCATAGGTTCTTTAGAATATTTAACCGATGAATCATTAACACTAATAGATGGCAAATCCGAAACAGCATCATAAAAACTTAAATATCCTTTTTCATTATGAGTTTTTTTAGGAAAGTTAAATTGTTTTTTCACATTATTACCAACTATAAATACTCTTTCCCGATATTGTGGTATTCCATAATTAACAGCATCAAGAACTTCCATATCAATACTATATCCCAAATCATTAAAGGCAAAAATCATTTCTTTTAATATTTTACCTTTATTCATTGAAAGCAAACCTTTTACATTTTCAAAAATAAAAAATTTAGGTTTTAACTCTTTTAATATTCTAATGTACTCTCTAAATAGATAGGTTCTTCCGTCGTTACCATTTCTTTTACCTATAGTAGAAAAAGTTTGGCAAGGCGGTCCACCTATTACCATATCTACTTTTATATCACCTATAATTTCTTTGTTTACTTCGGAAATATTGGACCAAACAGTTTTAACATTTGGGTGATTTACTTTGTATGTATCAACAACATTATTATCTACATCATTAGCAAAAACTATATTAAAGTTTGGATCTTTGTGAAATCCATAACTTAATCCACCTGCACCACAAAATAAATCAACTACATTAATCACTTAAAAATTCCTCAATATCATTGATAGGCTCAATTTTTTCCTTATTAAGCATAAAATAAAATTTGTTTTGACTTATATTGAAAACCGTTTGTCCTTCCATTTGTTGGCGGGTTATCCAATTTTGGTCATTTTCAGCTATATTATTCAACAATATCAAACCAACCTGACCATTGAATAAATCAAAATGCATTAGTATGGTTTGTTTATTATCTTCTTCAAAAATTCTTTTTGCCTCAATAACCTTATGTTGTTTTACATCATTTATATCTTGAAAACCTGACTGCACTTCAATCCTGTAAATTTGACTTTCTTTTATTAATTCTAAGTCTGCTTTTGCTGTTCTTTTAAATGTATTAATACTTGTAAAGTCATCATCGCCCACATCAGTTATAGCATCAATATTTACATCCAATATTTTTGCTGTATACGGTTTAAAAAATTGACAAATCAAATGTCCACGCATCCAATTAAAATATACTTGTTCAGGTCTTCTGCCCTGATTGTTCATTAAAGGCAATAAATTTTCATTCAATATAGTTTGATATACCTTATCAAGATTATCGGATAGAAATTTTTCAATTTCAACATCTAAAAAATAATCCATTTTATATAAATTAGAAATTATTTTTCGCAACCTTGTATTTAAATCATTAACATAACTAAAATTAACAGATGGTGATATATCCTTTGCAGAAAGAAATTTTTTCATTCCATCTTTACTAGTAAATCCAAATTCTTGCCTATAATTTTTAAAATCTTGTATTGCAAACATTTATTTTCCTAAAAAAATTAACTAATAAAATAATATACCAGAATCCCAAAAAATATTCAAGAAACAAGTATTCACGAGCGACGATTATAATTAAATAGCCGAGTGAGTTATTAGAAATAACAGAAAAAGGTAAAGAATTTATGAGCAATTAATAAATCCAATACCCCTATAATTTAACTTATTCGCTTTCCAGTAATTTTTGGGCTTCGAGGGCGGATTGACATCCCAAACCAGCGGCTGTTACGGCTTGGCGGTATGTTTTATCAGCCACATCAC
>JAQWUY010000019.1 GCA_029250225.1 Alphaproteobacteria bacterium
AATGCAGGGTTTATTTCCACAAAAAGGACAAACAAACCCAAGTATGCGATTAAACGATAAAAACAACAACCCATTTACAAAAAATTGGCAAAATAAAAAACTCGGTGATGTTTGTGATATTACAACAGGAAATACACCGCCTAAGAAAAATTTAGAAAATTATGAAAACGGACTTTATAATTGGGCAACAGCAATAGATTTTAAGAAAAAATATATTGAAGAAACAATTGTAAAACTATCTGACATAGGTAAAAATAAAGCTCGTCTTTTACCAAAAGGAAGTGTATTAGTAACATGCATAGCTTCTATTGGATTAAACGCTATATTAAAAAAAGAATCTGCATTTAATCAGCAAATAAATGGTTTAGAACCTAAAAATTCTATTAATGGTGAATTTATTTATTATTCAATAGAAAATAAAAACGATGATTTAAAAAGACTTGGTGGTAATAAAGCACTCGGCATTATAAATAAAAGTACATTCTCTAATTTTAAATTAAAAATCCCAAGTATGGAAGAACAAAATAAAATAGCGGGTTTTTTATCATCGGTTGATAAAAAAATAGAAAATATCTCAAATCAACTAAACCAATCAAAACAGTTTAAAAAATCCCTAATGCAAAAAATGTTTATATAGATTTGCCTACTTCGACAAAATATAATTTCGTCCAAGTTAAAAAATCCCTATTATGGTTGAATTTTTAACATTAAATACAATTAAAGGTATAAAACAATTATTCTATATGCTAGTATACCGCAAAAGATAAAAATATCTCAAATAAACTAAACCAATCAAAACAGTTTTAAAAGGGTACAACGATGAGTTCAAAAGAAAATTTTTTAGAAAAAACTAACGAAGCATTAACTAGTATTAAAAGTATAGATGTAAAAGAAGAAATAAAATATATTACTATAAAAAAAGATGCTATATCTTTTCTTAATGTATTAAAAAATAATATTGATAGTTCTGATGGATATTTTTTAACTAATAATACTAATAATCATAGAATATATAATGTTATTACACAAGAAGTAGATAACATTATTAACTTAGCTGAGAATTTTAATAATAGTAATGATAATAATGTTTTAAATAACATACCGAGTTATATTGATAACATAATTGGTAATTTTTCTAATATCGTTATGCCTTCCTTTAATTATGATATTAATTGTATTGAAAATAATAAAAACTTGGAAAGTTCATATAAAGAATTGGAAGAAGTATTATCTAATCATAAAAATAAAGCTGATGAAATAGATACTCAATTTAATAATATTAACAATAATGTTGATAATCTTATTAAAAATACAGAAACCCGTTTTGATGATGCATATAAATCACAAACAGAATTTATAAATAAAAAAAATGAAGAATTTGATTATGAATATGAATCACAAAAAGAATTTATAGCTAAAACACAGGAAGAATATATAAAAAAAATAAAAGGTTATGATTCCGATATAAAAAAACTTCATTCTGATATTGAAATGGTATCAGGAGAAGTTACCGGAGATTTAAATGGCCAAGTATCAAATAAAAATGCTGATCAAGAAAGAATCCGTGCTAAAAATTGGAGTCGCGGAACAGTAATAGCTATATCTGCATCAATTATTATGTTTTTAGGTATTTATATCAAGTTTTTATCATTTGATAATGAAATTTCATTAATATCTATATTACATAAATATACTATAAATTTACCATTATTAATTTTGGCACTTTATTTAATAATTTATTGTGCTAAACGATCTAATCATCATCTTGAAAAAGAAGCATATTATAGAGATTTTGCTGTGAAAGTTCATTCTATTGATCCTTATATTAGATCATTAAGCAAAGATAAACAAGAAGATTTAAAATATGAAGTTGCTCGTAAATTATTTATGAGTAGTAGTGATAAAGTTAAACAAGATAAACAAAACCAAAAATCAACCAACGATAATAATCCACCCAACGAACAACAAGAAAAAATCGGCGTAATAAAAATTCAACCTAATAATTAATAATTATAGGTTAAAAAATCCCGATTATGTTGAATTTCCTTGCTTTTTGTCGTGTAAAGTGGTATAAATATTGAGCTTTTTG
>JAQWUY010000023.1 GCA_029250225.1 Alphaproteobacteria bacterium
AATATTATGGCAATCAGCCGATAGATTAAGAAGTGCGATGGATGGCTCGGAATATAAACATATTGTTCTTGGATTACTGTTCTTAAAATATTTATCTGATTCTTTTGAAAAGCAACGAAATGAAATGGAAAAACAATTTTCCGACCCAAACAGCGACTACTATTTAGGTGATTGTGATTCTAATGAAATTGAATCTGAATTAGAAGACCGCGATTATTATTCAAAAGACAATGTATATTGGGTACCAAAAGAATCCCGTTGGGAAAATTTACGAAATAATGCATCAGCTGATAACTTCGGCAAAAGAATTGATGATGCTTTAAGAGCGGTTGAAGATGACAATAAAAAGTTAAAGGGTATATTAAACAAAAATTATACAAATGTACCTTTATCGAATGAAAATTTGGCAGAATTATTTAATAAACTAGGCGAAATTGATACACAAGATTCAGGTAAAAAGGATTTATTAGGTGAAATATATGAATATTTCTTGGGTAAATTCGCACTTAGTGAAGGTAAAAGGGGCGGTCAATATTACACTGCACAATCAGTTGTAAAAATACTTATTGAAATTTTATCCCCTGAAAAAGGAAAAATATATGACCCTTGTTGTGGGTCTGGTGGTATGTTTGTACAAACAATGAAATTTGTTGATGCACATAATAATAATGACCATAAAAACATTTCTATATATGGTCAAGAATCTAACCCAACAACTTGGAAATTAGCAAATATGAATTTGGCAATCCGCGGACTTGATTATCGTTTGGGTAATATGGCTTGCGATACATTCCATAATGATTGCCACCCAGATTTAAGGGCGGATTATATAATGGCAAATCCACCATTTAATATTTCTGAATGGGGCGGTGATAAATTGACACACGATTCAAGATGGAAATATGGAATACCACCATCTGGAAATGCTAATTATGCTTGGTTACAACATATATTATATCATTTATCGTCAAATGGTCGTGCGGGGGTTGTCCTTTCTAATGGTTCAATGTCAACCACCCAAGGAGGCGAAGATTCAATCCGTAAAAATATGATTGATAATGATTTGGTTGAATGTATGGTTGCATTACCGGGGCAATTATTCACAAACACACAAATTCCAGTTTGTATATGGTTTTTGGCAAAAAATAAAAAACGAACTGGTAAAATTCTGTTTATTAATGCACGAGATAAAGGCTCTATGGAAACTAGAGTATTAAGAAACTTTACCGATGATGAAATTATCGAATTTGGTACAATATATAAAAATTGGTTAAATGATACAGGATACCAAGATATCAAAGGATATTGTAAATCAGCTAGCATAGATGAAATAAAAGAACAAGAATACACATTAACACCGGGGCGATATGTCGGTGTGGCAGATTTGGAAGATGACGGAATCCCATTTGGTGAGAAAATGTCAACATCTACAGACGAATTAAAAAAACAATTCGCCGAAAGCGAGCGATTACAAGCGGAAATAAAAACACAACTTGCCAAAGTGGGGGTAAGTTTTGATGAGTGATATTCCAAACGGTTGGCAAAAGGTGCGATTAGGTAATGTTTGTGATATTAATAAACACACTATTTCAAAGAATAGTGCTCCATTATGGATTGATTATATTGATATATCCTCAATTTCTACTAGACAATGTGGAAAGCCGAGCCGTATGATGTACTCAGAATCCCCTAGCCGAGCCAAAAGATTAATTGTTGAGCCATCAATTATTATATCAACAGTTCGCCCAAACTTAAAACAATATGCTTTCATTAAAGAACCTACAGAAAATTTAGTCGCTTCTACTGGCTTTAGTGTTCTGACATCTAATGGGAAAGCAAATTTATATTATTTATATAATATTATAACTTCAAAAAAATATACAAAGTATTTAGTGGGCATTGCTGATGGCGCTGTATACCCATCTTTTCGCCCTAATGTTCTAGCAGATTTAAAAATTAATTTACCATCTTTAGAAGAACAAAAAAGGATAGCT
>JAQWUY010000034.1 GCA_029250225.1 Alphaproteobacteria bacterium
ACTCCGCCACTCGTTGCGTATTGACCTATTTTTCTAATATGTTATAATACAAAAGTACTTTACATTCTTTTTGTTAATGTTGCGTATTGACCTATTTTTCTAATATGTTATAATAGCCCCCAAGTTAAGCCTTTGATTTAAAAGGATAATTTGGGGGTTTTTATGTACATTTTTTGTTGTTTTTAACATTTTAAATTGCTTTTTTTTTCAAAAATCGTCGTTGTTTTTTATACTTTTTTCTTTGTATCACAATTGTTCGCCTTAAAATAAGGTTAATTGTGACTTTTTTTTCTGCTGATTCGTTTCTATTTTCTTTTCATATCTTATTATATTCTCATACTGTTTATCAGTAAAGCATAAAATATCAACATTTCCACCTTTTGGTATATTAAGTTCAATGTCTTTACAAACCCTTTCAATTACTTCTTTGCCAGAGAAAAATTTTGCATATATAGAAAACTGAGCCATTTTAAATCCATAATTTAATAATTCGTTCCGAAATTTTGTCGCCTCTGTCCTTTGTTGTTTTGTCCCAACTGGCAAATCAAACATTACATACATCCACATTATTTTATATCCACTTAACATTTAGATTAATCCACATTTATAAAAACACTATTTATTGCAAGCTCATCTGGCATTATTGGACTAAGTATTTTATTTTTTTCACCGTTCATATAATCTAATATATTTTTAGTATAACTAGTGCATATTTTAAATAACGGGGCTGTACCTTTTTCTGTTGCAAAGTCCATTACAGTTATATTTGATAATACTTGTTTTGTATAATTATTAATTTCATATTGATTTTGTTCCATTAATTTATATGCAATTACATCTATGATTGGACGGAATGGTTCCATAATATCATCAACCAAACACATTGGATTAGATTTATTTTTATGGTGAACACCTATCGTTGGGTGTAATCCAGTTCCGCAAACCGCCCGTGCCACAGTTGAGCGTAAAATAGTGTAACCATAGTTTAATATACTGTTTATATTTTGTGCATTTTTATCCCTACGAAAATCATCACCCATTAATAACCTCCAATATTTACTTGCGGCTTGACCTTCTAGGTTGCTAGTGTCACCTGATTGAACATTTCTTGCTAGGTTTTTTATTATTTCATATCCATCTTTATTACATATTTTCAATGCCCAAGATTGTGATAATATTTTAGACTTTACAATTTGTTTCCATATTTGATTTTTTGTAGTTTCCTTTGTTGCAATTTGAATGCGAAATCTTTCTGATTGATATGAATTTATTGATACAGGCAACATATACGATACAGGATTATAATTTGTACCACATACCACAAATGATATTCCCATTTCAGCACAAGCCGTTATTAAATTTGATGAATGAGTACATCCAAAACCAGTTATAATAATTCCTAGAATATCATCCAACGGTATTTTACCTAGTATATTACCGGATTCAGATATTTGTAAAAACCCACGGTTTTTTGAAAGGTGTTTATTATTTGAACTAATTTCTATTATCTGTTCTATCATTTTCAAAAATATTTTTGCTTATTATTTGCGAATTCGTTTTTGAATACGACCCGCAGGTGAAATATCAACCTTACAAATATCTAGTTCTTGGAGTTTACTTACTGAGGCTTGTAAATAATTACCTTTATGTCTTAGTTCCTTTTCTCTTTTAGGAACATTTGATTCATTATGTAAATAAAAATGTATCGCCGAAGAATTACCTATGTTCCTTAAACACATAATCTTGTTATCATTAGTAATTATTAAATCCTTAATATGTAATCGCATTATTTTTTTTGCAGTTGGGTTATTTTTTTTCCAATCTGGGACAAAATTATTTTGATTAGCATAATGTGTTTGAATTACACAGCCTTCCCATTTATCAGAATTAAGTTTTTGATAAATATCAATACACCAATTTTTCCCACCAATAACATATCGTTCATAACCTTTGGTTTTTTTATCGCCAATTTTAATTAGATTTTCTTTTACTTGTATAGTTTTTAAACGACGGATTCCTTTTTTACTGGCAAAGTTTTTAACTGCTTTTTGGATATCGCCTTTTATATATGCGATATCTTGTTTTATTTCAGATTTTATTTTTTCGTCCTTTATTTCATCAACTTTTTTTGAAGTTTCAAAATATGACAAAGGTCGACGTATCGATGCAACTATTTTATTTTCAATTTTATTACCTTTTTTATCAAAACAATCGGCTTCTTTACCATAAAATGATTCTTCGTGTAATCGTCCTTGTTTGTATCTGTCTGATTTGTATGAAACAATTATTTTATCAATACTCTTTTTTACATCATTAATAATATTATCCCAAGGTGTAGCTATGTCAGCTAATAATTTATCATTTCTCTCAAAATTCTTGCCAATTTTGGATGCTACCCTTTGTAACATTCCCCTAGTGGTACAACCAACAACAATAGCATCAATAGCGTGGTGACGATGATCATCTCTGTTTTTATTAGAAGAACCATAATTTTCGTGTTGTAATATATGATTTAATCCCCATTTACCCCTTAACATAGCCGTAAGTCGTCCCGGTATTACATTGATATTTCTTTCTGATTCAGGAATTATTAAAGCAAGATATTTTTTTGCTACTTTTGTTAAATATCTTGTGTCGTTTAATTGACGATCTTTTATGCTACCACTATCTTTGTATTTTTCCATAGCGTCTTCATTAAATCGCATTTTTTTATTTTTAGGTAATTTTTGCGCGCGAGTATATATTTCGTCCCAATCATAACAACCATCATTACTTTCACTAAATGCGTCATAAGGTGAACGGTTTGATTTGTATCTGTTTGCCGTTCGCATTGATAATGTTTTGTTTGCGGAGCTGTCATCAAGAGTCCTAGAAAATGGTAATATATGTTCAATCTCAACTTCACTAGATAATACCATTCGGCTTGATATTTGTTTTCCGGTATAAATGCATCTACGATTATTTATATTGTTTTCATCAAGTTCATACCATAATCGCATTCGCAACATATTATCACGGTTAATTTGTTCACCTAAATCTTCAATCTCTTTTTTGAATATTTCATTCTTAGCTTGATTTTTTTTCTGATTTTTTTTGTAAATATCTTTTTGTTTTTGATTATTTTTTAGCTCATTAGCAAATTCAACTGTGGCAAAATTTGGCTTGCCGTGAATTGAAATAATATCATTTATAACATATTGTAATTGTACCAAGCCGACGTGAACAGTTGGGTTAGCAATTCTACCATATACTTTTACATCTTTAATATACGGATTTTCATAATTTTCTTGTGTATTTTCATCACCGTGTCCACCGGTACAATGTTCTTGTAAACATTTTGCATAGTAAGGTAATTCATCTTCCTTTTCATCTTCCTTTTCATCCCCAAATTTAATATTGCTGTGGTGCTTGTTTGGATATGCTTCCTTTACTGCTTCGTCATATCTTAATCCCTGTTCAATTATAACATCAGTAATTTTTTCACAAGCATCAATACATAAATTACCATATCCAGATGCAAATTGTGTATCTATACACTTTTGAGCAATATCATCAGTTAGCTTAAAATCATCCGTTAATTTAGTTTTAACGAATTCATCATCATTTTCACTTAATAAGATTTCAATAAAATTATTTTGTTTTTGTAAATCCCAATTGTTAAATTCAGGTAAAATCGGTTGATTATTATTATCTTTTTTCTTCTTAACAGCTAATTTATTAGCAGTTTCATTAATATTAATTGCTTTAAATGTTTCACTTTCAAGGTTAAACGATTCTCGGTCATCATTAATTACGCCCGCTTTTAACATTTGTTTTTTCATCTGTTTGAAAGATAAACTTTTTCCGGATGCCAATTCATCAAAGAATTTTTTAAATAATTCAGGTGATAATTCAACTAGTTTTTTCCCGCGTCCATTTTGTATATATTCAAGTTTTATTAATTGTTCGGCAATTCTAAACCTTTGGAATGATGGCATAGCCCTTGCACAACGCAGTTTTTTATCTGTATAAAATAATGTGCAATATCCAATGTGTTCTTTTTTAGATTTCAAGTCTCTTTGATAAAATATAACATTTTTCAAACGGTTATAATTTTCATCATTAAATAATTCGTTATTTTGTTCTGCTTGTTTATGCCATATGCTATCAAATTCATCTTGTAGCATTGAACGGTGTAAATAAAAATCATATTCAAATTTATTATTTTTATCACTTATATTACGAATTCGTGTATTTTCGTTATTTTTATATCGTTTATACAGGTATTGCCCAATTGTTTTAGAATTATTTTCCTTTAATAATTGTTTTGTTTTTGCAATAGCAATTTTGATAGCACCGCCTTCATTTCCATCTTCCGATTTGCGGTTTGATTGGAAGCCTCGCCTTTGTGATAGGTGGAATAAAGCCCTGCCGATATGGTATGGAGGTAATATTTCATTAAGTGCATTATTTCTTAATTCATATGGACTTTCTAATTCTAATTTCTTTCTTTCATCTTTATTTTCAGGCATTAATCCTATTTTAATCATTGTATTAATGATTAATTTTTGTCTTTGTGTTGTTCGATCTCGATTTCGTCTTGCTGTTCTTACTTCTTGGCGTTTTTGATTTAAAGGGCTTTCAGTTTTATCATCACGACCACTAGAAAATATACGCACACCATTATCAATTATACCTAATGGTTCGCCTTTTTCATCGGTTTTTAATAATGCCCAACCGATAGAAGTTGTTCCAATATCCAAAGCAATCCTAGTAAACGAATTGATATTTTTATCCACATTATTAATAGTCATAATAAAATTTCCTTTAATTTTTTGATTTTTTTAATTTTTTGATTTCTTTAATTTTTTGATTTATAGAATAGTGCACTATGCATAGAATAGTACACTATATAGTTGAATTATCAACCATATATGTATAAATATTTTTAATAATATTTTTTGTTGACAAATCAAAAATATTTGTATATTTTCTTGCTTAACATATTAGAAAAATAGGTCAATACGTTAATAAGTAATTATACTTTTATGTATTTATTTGCAAAAATGGAAAAGGCGTCTTCGGACGTCTTTTTTCGTCTAACGGTTGATAATTTTATAAAGTTATTTTATTTCTTGTCCATAAGATAGAACAGGATTAGGGCGTCGAGGGATAATAGTGCGTTATATCCTGCCATTGAGATTCCAAACAATGTCCAAACTGGTTCGTCGCATCGTATGATGGCTTCATTTCCCAAGGAATTTAAAAGTGCGGAGGTTTGAGTTACAAGTTCGGTGTTTGAAGAGCAACCATCAAGGCCTGTCCAAAATCCGTATTCGATACCGGTATTAAATACAGCAAGGCCGAGTGATATAATCATTATTAGTACGCAAAGTTTTAGTAAATATTTTGCGGTGTGTGGATAAAGTAAAATTATTGAGCCGATTATAGCAATTCCAAACCAAGGAAATCTTTGCCATACGCATAATTGGCAAGGTAAATAGCCAAAACCGTATTCAAATGTGTAAGAAATAATTAAAACAACTACGCCGTATAAGGGAACGGCCCATAATGGAATATTTTTTATTTGCTCAAAAAGTTTTTTAATCATAACAACTCTTATATAAACATACTAATTAACAAAAAACCACCAAATAACAATATGCAAAATAATATTGTCAATAAAGAAAAATATTTATCGATAAATTTCAAAATTGGTTCGCCAAAAATTGATACTAAAACTGCCAATCCGAAAAATCTTAGCCCCCTACTCACCACAGAGGCTGTAATGAAGCTAATTAAGGCAAGTTCCATTGCACCTGTTGTAATTGTTATTACTTTGTAAGGTATTGGGGTTAAACCGCCGGTAAAAACAACCCACCAGCCATTTTCTTGATATATTTGTTTAAAGGATTCAACTTTTCCTAGATAACCGTAAAAGTCCAAAATAACGACTGCTATTTCGTTGTATAAATACATTCCTATGAAGTATCCTACTATGCCCCCGAGAACCGAAGCGATGGTACAAATCGTTGCATAATAATATGCTTTTGAACGATTGGCTAGCATCATTGGTATTAACATTACATCTTGTGGAATAGGGAAAAAAATACTTTCTGTGAAGGAAACTAAAACTAGCCAAAATGTGGCCTTAGGCGAAGCAGATAATTCTAGGACTTTATCATATAAATTACGAACTATTTGAATCATTTTTACCCTTATTATTTTATGATTTATAAAACTATAACATAATACTGTTATTTTTGTAAAAAATTTTATATAATACAAACTATGACTGAAACACCAAATATTTTAATCATTGATGATGATAATCAAATTCGTGATTTACTACAAACATTCTTACAAAAACAAGGGTGGCATATTGCTAATGCTTCCAATGCTGAACAAGCCCGTGAAATTCTAAAAACTATAAAGCCCGACTTAATTATACTTGATGTTATGATGCCAAATGAAAGTGGTTTTGAGTTCTTGGAAAAGTTAAGGGTTAATAACAATACTCCTGTGTTAATGTTAACCGCAAAAATGGAACTTGATGACAAAGTTCAGGGATTATTAAAAGGGGCTGATGATTACCTTACAAAACCATTTGAACCGGATGAATTATTACTTAGAATAAAGGCTATTTTGCGTCGTATTAATCCATCTATAAATTCCGAGTCAATAATGATTGGAAATATGGAATATGAAATGGAAAAAGGTATTATAAAAGGTAAAAATAAAGTTATAAAACTTACTGAAAAAGAAAATGCTTTATTAAATATACTTGCAAATAATTTGGGGGTTATTCTTTCAAGAGAAGAACTGCAAGAAAAAATTAATGAAGATAATGATGAACGAAGTATTGATGTGCAAATAACAAGAATTCGTAAAAAAATAGAAGAAGATTCAAAAACACCACAATTTTTACAAACTATTCGTGGTAAAGGTTATGTATTAAGGGTATAAATGATAAATAATATTAACCAAAGACGAGGTTTTTTTAGAAAGTATGTATTGCCTAAAACAATTTATAGTAGGTTGATATTGGTAATTATAATACCTATTATTTCGGTTCAGTTTTTCTTTCTATTGACATTTTCATACAGACACGGCGGGCATACATCTTATGCATTATCAATTTCATTAATTAATGAAATAAAATATTTCTTGTCTGAATATGAAAAAAATCCACAAGAAGCATTTGAAAAAGCTAAAAATCTTGGTGTGAATGTAAAAGAAATAAAAATGCCTATAAATATTAAAGAACAGTATGAGGATAGAACGGGGAAAGTTTTCATATCTGAATATAAAAGGGTAAATACAGATATAACCAAGAAATTCAAACCTTATGTTAGATTGAAAGAAAAGCAAAGTATCATTGAAATATATTTAACTGCAAAGCAAAAAGCATTTAAATTTATTTATAGTGAGTACAGATTATATACATATGTAACAGAACAAGTAGTTTGGCTTATTACGATTTTAACCGGCTTGTTATCTGCGGGTTGGGCATTATTTATTGCAAGAAATCAGGCTCTACCAATTCGCAACTTATCAGACAGTATAATTAGTTTTTCAAGGGGTGATATTGATACAATTCAAAAACTTGAAGTTCGCGGGTCAAATGAAATACGCCGAGCAATATATAATTTTAAAATTATGGCAAATCGTATATTAAGGCATAATAAACAACGCACTAATATGTTATCGGGAATATCTCACGATTTAAGAACACCTCTTACCCGAATGAAACTATTGTTAGCTATGGCGGAAAAAAACAAAACTAATAAAGATTTAAGTGATAATATAAAAGATATGGAAAATATGATTGAATCGTATTTATCATTTACCAAAGGTATTGCTAAAAAATCGCATATTATGAATATTAATAAACTATTACAAAGTATTACCAATAAATGGAAAAATGCAGGGAAAAAAATTTCATATGAAAATGGTAAAACAATTAAAATTAATGCTAATCCTGATAATATAAAACGCGTAATAGAAAATATTGTAACTAACGGATTTAAATACGGAAAAAATATATCTATAAAATTGACAACAGAAGATGAATTTGTAAACATAATAATAGAAGATGATGGTTCAGGAATTCCTGAAGATAAATTAAACGAAGTATTTAATCCATTTTACAGAATTGATGAATCTCGCAACAAAGAAACAGGCGGAGCTGGGCTAGGATTATCGGTTGCAATGGATATAATTACATATTACGGTGGAAATATAGTATTAGAAAACCGCAAAGATAAAAGTGGATTAATTGCAACTATTACCTTGCCAATGATTGTATAATATATTATTTAATAATGACTATGACAAATAAAATAATTTTTTCTGGAATACAGCCAACTGGTCAATTAACTCTTGGAAATTACTTAGGGGCATTGAAAAATTGGAATAAAATACAAGACGATGGAAAATGTATATATTCCATTGCCGACCAACACGCAATAACTGTTTTTCAAGACCCAAAATCACTTAAAAACGCAACCTTAGAATTATCAGCTGGGATTATTGCATCTGGCATAGATACTAACAAGCATATTTTATTCAATCAATCCGGTAATCCAAATCATAGTGAACTTGGTTGGTATTTTAACTGTATTGCCCGTATGGGTTGGTTAAATCGAATGACCCAATTTAAGGAAAAATCAGGGAAAAATTCAGAAAAATCATCAGTAGGATTATTTACATATCCAAATTTACAATCAGCTGATATTTTAGCATATCACGCAACTCATGTCCCTGTGGGAGAAGACCAAAAACAACACCTAGAATTATGTCGCGATATAGCACAAAAATTTAATCACGATTACGGTGTTGACTTCTTTCCGATTATCGAGCCGATAATTAATGAACAAGGCGGAAGAATTATGTCATTAAAAGATAGCAATAAAAAAATGTCTAAATCAGATCCATCTGATAATTCAAGAATTAATCTTACTGATAGTAAAGAATTAATTGTTAAGAAATTTAAAAAAGCAACTTCCGATGCGCACCTATTGCCATCAAGTAAAAAAGAACTTGAAGGCAGACCAGAGGCAAGTAATTTAATATCAATATATGCATTATTACAAGATAAAACTGTTGAGTCTGTTTTGAAGGAAATCGGCGGTTTAGGTTGGGGCGACTTTAAGAATAAATTAGCCGATGTTGCAGTTGAAAAAATTTCTCCTATCAGTGATGAAATAAACAGATTAATGAAAGATAAAGGCGAAATTGAAAATATACTGAATAAAGGTGTTATTAAGTCTCGTGAAATATCGCAACCTATTATTGATAAAACAAAACAAATTATAGGTTTTATTTAATTTGCTTTTTCCCCATTAAATATTTGATTTTCTTAATGCTAATAGCCCCTATCAACAAAGAAAATATTAGATAAGATATCAATCCTGATAATACTATAAATAGTAGATAAAATATTTTAATGTTGCTTCTAGAAATTAGAATTTCATAAAATATATCATTTAATTCAAAAATAACTACACCCATTAAAATAGAAGCACATAACATTTTAATTAATGTTTTAATTGTATTTTTTCTTATCAATTCAATATCTTTAAAACTAATCATAATTAATAATAAAATTACATTAAGCCAAGCACTAATACTGGTGGCAAGTGCAATACCAACATGATAGATGTATTCCATTAATATAATCGATAACAATATATTAACAACCATACACAGTATTGATATACGCACAGGTATAGTTGTATTACCCCTTGCAAAAAATACAGGTGATAAAACTTTTATTAATACAAATGCTGGTAATCCTATCGCCATTGCTTGTAATGCATAGGCAGTTTTATAAGTTGATATTAAATCAAAATTATTATACATAAATAATCCACTAATAATTGCCGGAGCTATTACAAGGAAAGCAACCGATGCCGGCAAAGTTAAAAACATTGAAAATAAAATTGCATCACTTTGATTATCAATAATTTCCTTTTTATTATTTTGTGCGATACTTTTTGATAACATAGGGATAAGAGCTATTCCAATAGCAATGCCGATTACCCCTAGTGGTAACTGTGAAAGTCTATCAGAATAATTAAGATATGAAACGGATCCACTTTCTAGTGTGGTTGCAAGAAATGTTCCTACAAATATATTTAATTGCACCAAGCTTGATCCTATTATTACAGGTATTATTTTTTTAAAAAATTCTTTTACATTTTGGGTTATATTTATTGTTTTAGTAAACGGCATAATACCGTATTTTAAACAAGTAACAAATAATATTAAAGCTTGTAAAAAACCTGCAACTAATACACTTATACTCAATTCATAACCTGTTAATGGAATAAAATGATAATAAACTCCAATTAATGATAAAATCATACAAATATTTAAAATAATCGGTACAAAAGCAGGTAGTATAAATTGCTCAAAACTATTTAAAATAGATGCAAATAATGCATTCATCACCATAAATGCAAGGTATGGAAACATTAGCCTAGCTAGGTTTGTTGTTAACAAAAATTTATCCGCATCAATTGAGAAACCGAATGCTTGAACAGCCATAATTTCAGGCATAAAAAACATCATAAAAATACAGAATAAAACTATCCATAATAATAACAATGTTCCTGTTTGTTTTGCAAAAGCGATAGCTTGACCTTTATCCTTGTTCAAGGTTTTAGCAAATATAGGCATAAACGCTGGATTCATTGCCCCTTCGGCAAATAAAGCACGAAACATATTAGGAAAACGAAACGCTACAAAAAAACTATCCGCTATCATAGATGTGCCCAAAACACTAGCCATTAAGAAATCGCGTATAAGACCAAAAATTCGACTTAGCAATGTAAATATTCCAATGGTGGCAGAAGCTTTAACTATTTTCATTTTCAATCTTTTCCAAAATACTATTTAGTTGTTTTGTCACTGTGTTTTGAGCCTGTTTACGATAAAGTTTAAGTCCAAAACCATCTTTTATATAAAAAACGCCGTATACTTGTTCACCAAGTGTAATCGTTTTAGCTGTTTCTATTTTTAATCCTAAATCCAGTATAGTTCTGGATAACTTATATAACAAGTTTTTTGCATCCTTAGTTTTTATTTCAATAATTGTGTTGTTATCAGAACCAGTATTATTTAAATGTACTCTTTTTGCAACCTTAAAACTATCTTCTTTTTTTTGCATAAAGCTAGTGTTGGCTATTAATTCTTTATCAATATTAATTTTTCCCATTATTGAGTCATTAACTACTTTTTTTATTTCACGCAAATCTTTATCAAATATTTTGCCTTCTAAATTTTGAACATAAAATATATTTACAGCTCCAATTTTGTTAAAAGTATGAATTTGTGCCTGAATTATATTAGCCCCCATTATTGATATTGCACCTGTAATGTCTGCCATTAAGCCAAATTTATCATCGCGGTTAATGAATATTTGACTGCATTGACTTTCTTCATCGTGATAAATATCTATTATGAAATCATTATTTTCAATAATGTTTTTAACTTGCCACAAGATAATTTCAGTATCAAATTTTAATAAGTATTGTGGCGTTACATATTTGATAAAATTATCCAATCTTTTTTGCTCATTTTTATTTTTTGGGCATACGCTATCAATAATTTGTTTTTTCTTTTTTTCAATGTCCCCTCTTACTAATTCAATATTACCATTAGATAAATATTTTAATGCCATATCATATAAATTATTTAAAGATTCTTGTTTCCATTTATTCCAAGCATTTGGAGATACTGATTTTATATCAACAAATGTCAAAATTTTTAATAAATCTAGTAATTCAGTTGTTCTGACTTTTCTTGCAAAATCTGAAATAGTTTTAAAATCTCCTAAATCGCGTCGCTGTATAACATTTGACATTAATAAATGGTTTTTTATTAACCATATAACTTTTTCTATGTCTTGTTTATTAAAGCCAAACCTTTTACACACAGAGCTTGCTATTTGTGCACCTTTGATAGAATGATCGCCCCCTAATCCTTTACCAATATCGTGTAATAAAACAGCTATATATATTATTTCTTTATTGCTTATATTTGAAATTATTGAAGTATATTTTGCATATTCTGATTTTAAATTCATACTATCAATCTTTGATAACAATCCAACCGCACGGATTGTATGTTCATCAGTAGTATAACTATGATACATATCATATTGAATTTGACAAAATATAACCGACCACTCAGGAATTAATTGTTGTAAAATTCCTGTTGAATTCATAGTTCTTAGAGCTTTTTCCACATTATTTTTACAAGTAATAATTTCAATAAATTTCTGATGACAATATGCATCATTACTAAAATCAATATTGTTATTTCTTATTTTTTTATATGTTGAATAATGTATTTTATATTTTTTAGTTGCCACTAAATAAAATAAATCAAATATAGCAGATGGCTGTTTATCAAATAAATAATCATCAATACACGATAACTTTAAATTTATTAACTTAAACTTATCATCAATAATTTTTGTTTCAGTTTTTTCAGTAGAATATTCAGATTCAACTATTTTTACCACCAACCTAGTTAAAACCGAAACCTCCCTTAAAACAGAAATATAATCACTCATAAATATTTCTACTGCTTTTTTATTTTCACTATCTTTATAACCAAACATTTTCGATAATTCAGTTTGCATAGCAAATGATAAATTCTCGTCAGCTTTATTATTTATAAAATGCATTCCTAAACGGACTTTCCACAAGAATTCATGCGATTTTTCAAATAATAATTTTTCCGACCTTGAAATCAATTTTCTTTTTTCTAAATCAGCAAAATCAGAAATCCCATACGAATGTTTAGTAATCCATTTTAATGTATCTAAGTCCCGTAATCCGCCCTTGCCATTTTTTACATTAGGTTCTAATAAATACCTTGAATCACCATATTTTTGATGTCGGATTTTTGTCTCTTTTAATTTTGCTAGAATAAAGTTATTTTTTTCGCGACTAAAAACATTTTTCTTAACTTTTTTCGAAAAATTTTCAAATAATTTTTTATCACCGCAAACAATACGCATAGTAAGTAAACTAGTTAAAAATATATTATCTTTTTTTGCTTCATCAATAGCAGATTGCTCATTATGAACAGACTGAGATATTTTAGCCCCCGTATCCCATAAACTGTATAATATTTTCTCTATATACTTAGAGTTATCTTCTAGATTATTACTTAAAAATAATAAATCTATATCCGAATACGGCGCATTAAGACCACTGCCGTAACCACCCACAGCTATTATTGCTATGTCGCTGGGTACAGAACTAGCAAAAAATATTTCACGGAGTATAGAATCAAAATTATTAGATATATTTCTAGCACAAATAGTACTGTTTAAATCTCTTTTAAAATTTATTTTTTCTTGTTTAATATATTGTTTTAATACCAATTTATATGACTTGTGCATTGTTTTATCTTACTTTAATTATTCTGTAATAATTAAAAACATTTTATATAAAATTTATAAAAAATACACCATAATATTTTGCGAAAAAAATAAAAATATGATATATTCCGAATTAATCTATAATTTAATTATAAAAATTACTAATAATCATATTAAGTTAAGCGATAAATTAAGTTAAAAATAAAAAATAATTTGTTTATTACTACTTATTCAGGGGCAAAAAGAATGACAATTTCCGTAGGTATAGATAGTTTAAAAACTCGTAAAAAATTAGATGTAAATGGTAAAGAATATTATTATTATTCATTACCAGAAATACAGAAAAAAATCGGAAAGATAGAAAAATTACCATACAGTCTTAAAATATTACTAGAAAATTTACTAAGATACGAAGACAATCACACAGTATTTGCTGACGATATAAAAGCAATGGGTAAATGGCTGGATAAAAAAACATCTAACCACGAAATTGCATATCGTCCGGCTCGTGTATTAATGCAAGATTTTACCGGTGTTCCTGCCGTTGTAGATTTAGCGGCAATGCGCGATGCCACTAATAAATTAAAAGGCAATGTAAAAAACATTAATCCCTTATGTCCTGTTGACTTAGTTATTGACCATTCTGTTATGGTTGATTTCTTTGGCGATGAATTTTCATTACAAAAAAATACAGAAATGGAATTTGAAAGAAACCAAGAAAGATATGAATTTCTGCGTTGGGGGCAATCAGCATTCGATAATTTCCGTGTTGTTCCACCTGGAACTGGTATTTGTCATCAAGTAAATCTTGAATATTTAGCAAAAACTGTTTGGTCGGACAAAGACCAAGATGGAAAACTAGTTGCATATCCTGATACTTGTGTTGGAACTGATTCTCATACAACTATGGTTAATGGTATTGGTGTACTTGGTTGGGGCGTAGGTGGTATTGAAGCCGAAGCAGCAATGTTGGGACAACCAGTTTCAATGTTAATTCCAGAAGTAGTTGGATTAAAAATAACAGGCAAATTGCGTGATGGTATAACCGCAACAGATTTAGTATTAACAGTAACACAAATGCTAAGAAAAAAAGGCGTAGTAGGAAAATTTGTTGAATTCTTTGGTGAAGGTCTTGACCACCTAAGTTTAGCTGACCGTTCTACTATTGCCAATATGGCGCCGGAATATGGTGCTACTTGTGGTATTTTCCCTATTGATGCAGAAACAATAAATTATATGAAATTCACAGGGCGTGACCAAGAAACATGCGACTTAGCAGAAACTTATGCAAAAGCTCAAGGTATGTGGCGTGATAATTCTGTACAGGCTGAATATACAGATTTATTAGAATTAGACCTTGATGATATTCGCCCATCGCTAGCTGGTCCAAAACTACCACAAGAAAGAGTTCTGCTAGAAGATGTACCAAAATCATTTAAAGAAGTAGAAAAAGAATTTGGCAAGGGTAAAGCACAAAAAGTTAATGATTTTGAATTAAAAGATGGTGCGGTTGTATTGGCAGCTATCACATCGTGTACCAATACATCAAATCCAAATGTAATGGTTGCTGCCGGTCTTGTTGCTAAGAAAGCTGTTGAGTTAGGATTGCAAACTAAAAGTTGGGTTAAAACTTCACTTGCCCCTGGTTCACAAGTAGTAACAGATTATTTAAATAAATCAAATCTTCAAGAATATCTAGATGAACTAGGTTTTAATATTGTTGCTTATGGCTGTACTTCTTGTATCGGTAATTCAGGCCCACTCCCAGATAAAATTGTAAAAGCTATTGAAAAAGGTGAATTACTTGTTAATGCTGTATTATCAGGCAACAGAAACTTTGAAGGTCGTATAAATCCACAAACTCGCGGTAATTGGTTGGCATCACCACCTCTTGTTGTTGCATATGCACTAGCTGGTAATGTAAAAATCGATATTACAAAAGACCCAATTGGTAAAGGAAAAAATGGAAAAGATGTATTCCTAAAAGATATTTGGCCATCAACAGAAGAAATTAACAAAAATGTACAACAATGCCTAGATGCCGATATGTATAAGTCTCGCTATGCAGATGTATTCCTTGGCACAAAACAATGGCAAGATATAAAAGTAAGTGGTGGGGAAACTTATAAGTGGTCTGACAAATCAACATACATTCAAAACCCTCCTTACTTCGAAGGCTTATCACTTGATGTTGATAAGATAAAAGAGATAAAAGGAGCAAAACCCCTATTAGTACTAGCAGATAGTGTAACAACAGACCATATTTCACCTGCGGGTGGATTCAAGTCTGATACTCCTGCGGGCAAGTTCTTAACCGATAGACAAGTTGCAATAAAAGACTTTAACTCTTATGGTTCCCGCCGTGGTAATCACGAAATAATGATGCGTGGAACATTTGCAAACATTAGAATTAAAAATGAATTAGCGCCGGATACTGAGGGCGGATTTACTACACTTAACGGTAAAACAGAATTTATTTACGATGCCGCAATGGATATGAAAGAAAAAGGAATTCCAATGTGTGTGTTTGGGGGTAAACTTTATGGTACTGGTTCATCGCGAGATTGGGCAGCAAAAGGCACAAACTTATTGGGGGTTAAATTCGTAGTAGCGGAGAGCTTCGAGCGAATTCACCGTTCTAATCTTGTTGGTATGGGTGTATTACCCTTAATGTTCAAAGATGATATGACAAGAAAAGACTTAAACTTATCAGAGGTAGAAAGTATAGATGTTGTCGGATTAAATGATGATATTAAACCAAGGCAGGATTTAAAATTAAAAATAACTTATAATGATAATACTAAAAAAGAAATAGATGTATTGTGTCGTATAGATACACTAGATGAAATTAATTATTATCGTAATGGCGGTATATTACATTATGTACTAAGAAAAATGTTAAAGGCTAAATAATGTCAGATAGCTTGGAAATTCAGGCTTTAAAAGCAAAATACAGAAAAAAGCAATCTCTGTTAAGAAAAGAATTTTCCGATAATCTATCACAAGATGTTTTTAATGTAATAGCAAAAAAAGTTATAAAAACTATAAAACAAAATAATATCGAAAAACCTGTTGTGTCTGGATTTTTACCTATTGGTTCAGAGGTAGATGTCCGACCCGCATTGGATTTAGCATTGGAAAATGATTTTGAAATTTGCTTGCCGTGTGTTGTTGAAAAAGACAAACCTTTGATATTTCGTCAATGGCGCGATGGTGATGAATTAGTAAAAGAAAAATTCGGCACACAAGCACCAACCAAACAAGCTGAAATATTAATTCCTAATATTATAATTACCCCACTACTAGCATTTGATAAGAAAAAATATCGCCTAGGTTATGGTGGTGGTTTTTACGATAGAACTATTTCAAAATTTAATAAGAAAAACCACAAATATATTACAATCGGTGTTGCCCTAGATATACAAAAAATTGACGAAGTTCCAATTGGGAAATACGATAAAGCACTAGATTTTGTTATTACAGAAAAATATATATATAAATAATTATATTATTTTTCTTGTTGCCATTTCTCTGGGTCGTTAATAAAATCTTCAACAGATTTTAAATCTTGTTCAGTTTTAAAATAATTAATTTTCTTAGCATATTCAAGAACATCCCAAAACGAAGCGAGATAGTGTAATTTTAAATCAACTTCCTCTTCCAACTTTTTAATCTTATCCGGAAAAATACCATACGAAAAAACTACAAAGCAATGATTACATTTTGCACCTGCTTGTCGAATACCTTCAACAAAAGAAACTTTTGAACCGCCGTCCGTTGTCATATCTTCTACTAATAAAACATTATCGCCTTGGCTTATATTACCTTCTATTCTAGCACCGCGACCAAAACCTTTTGGTTTTTTACGAACATATGCCATTGGCTTATTTAATACATCAGCAATCCAAGCAGAATAAGGGATACCAGCTGTTTCACCACCTGCGACAACATCAAAACTATCGGCAATACCCGCAGACTTTAAAACATCGCCCCCCATTTTCATTAATTGTTGGCGTTCAGCAGGAAATGCAATTAACTTACGGCAATCAACATAAATCGGTGATTTTTTACCACTAGTTAAAACAAAAGGGTCTTCTGGACGGAATAACACTGATTCCGTGTCTATTAAAATTTTAGCAGTAATTTTCGCAATATCAGACATAATTTATTCCTTAATGAACATTATCAACAGTTATATATGTTCCGTTTTTTGTGTTTGTTTTAAGATATTTATTTAATAAAGGGTGTTGTACCGGATTTACATTACTATCAGATACAATCATAGTCTCAGGCACAAAAATCAAATCTTCGCCATTATCAATAAGTAATTTATACCATACCAAATCAACTAAATCTTCGCTGAAATCTATTGACTCTTTAATTAAATTATAATTTTTTAAGTTTTTAATGTCATACTCAACATTAACAATAACAGCACGAAAGTGATATTTAGTATGAACAACTATATCACCAATCGCAAATTGAGATTCTACTATCATATATATACTTTCTTTATTATTTAACTTTAATTATATATATTTATTTAACAAATTTTGCAATAATTAGTTTTATTTTGTAAAAATGTATGGCATATTTTTTAGAAGTTTGAAATATGTTAATTAAAAGATGCTAAATATAATGAAAAAATTAAAAAATATATTAAAAAAATCTCCTAATATTGTACGCGCACATTATTATTGTAACAATCTTATTATCAACGGAAAATTTAAATTACGATACCCTAATATAAAATTTTTAAATCCTAGTAATATGAAAAAAATTGGAATGTATTCACAATTAGGTCAGGATGTATACGTTTATGAAACTTTTTTTAAAGGAAAAAAAGACGGCGTTTTTTGTGATGTTGGCGGAAACCATCCAATAAACATAAATAATACATATATGTTTGAAAAGATGGGGTGGACAGGTTATTGTTTTGAACCATTACCTGCAATGAAAAAATTATGGCAAAAAGAACGAACTACAAAATTTTTCCCTTATGCAACCACAGAAAAAGAAGAAGAATTGGAATTTGTTATTGTTGAAGGCAATGATGGGTGGGAAAATGCACTATCTTATGTCAAAAAAACTGTTTCCCATGATTTAGATGGCTATTTAAACAAAAAAAATATAACAGTTCAAGGCAGGTGCATAAAAGATGTTTTTATGGAACAAGGAATAAATCATATTGATTATATGTCCTTGGATGTTGAAGGACACGAATTACAAACATTAAAGGGTATTGATTTTAATGCCGTAAAAATAAATGTAATAACTTTAGAAAATAATCCATCTACTTCACCTATATTTGGTGATGGCAATATTCGTGAATTTTTATATGAAAAGGGTTATAAATTTTATGCTAGAATAGGTTGTTTAGATGATATTTTTGTTCATAAAAGCTTTATAAAATAAAAAACAATCCTGTAATGATTAGTGTAATACAATTTTATATTAATATAAAATACAGAAGTTATAAGATTAGATAAATTCTAAGAAAAAATTTGCAATAATTAGTTTTATTTTGTTCGTAATAACTTGACAAAATACCTGAGATTCTATATAGTATCATAATAGTCTTTAATCTTTTGAAGAACATTTGGGCTTTCTTTAACTACATATTTTAATGTGGTTAGTGAAATATCAGAGTTTTACAAAAATCTTAAATAATTTTTAATATCTCCTGATTTTCAAAATCGTTTATTGCGATTCATATTGCATTAAATACCATAAAATTTATATATGATTAAAGGAGAGAAATATGTCATTTATAATAGGAATTCGTAATTTTATACTTGGTGTACTTTATAAATACATCTTAAAACCATTGATTTTTTTATGGGAACCAGAAGAAGCTCATTCAAAATTGAAAGTGCTAGGTAAAATTTTACAATCAAACTTTATTACTCGTTATATTACTTCAATATTATTCGGGTATGGAAACAAAAAATTAAACATAACTGTTGACGGTGTAAAATACAAGAACCCTGTTGGTTTAAGTGCTGGTTTTGACAAAGACGGTGAACTAGGGTTTATATATCCTCACATTAGTTTTGGTCTTGCTGAACTTGGTTCATTCACAGGTGAATATTGTGCAGGTAATGCAGGTAACAGATTGTGGAGATTAAAAAAATCTCGCTCAATATTAGTATGGTATGGTTTAAATAACCGAGGTGCTGAAAAAATAGCCGAAGAGCTTAAAGACAAGAAATTCAAATTGCCGATTGGTATTTCTGCAGCAAAATCAAATATCGAAACAAACTTTGATCTAGATGTTTCAATCAAAGATTATATGAAAACATACAATGCATTCCGTGATATTGGTGATTATTATACTATTAATATTTCTTGTCCTAATACACAAGATGGTGAACCATTTGTTGATCCAAAAAATATGAAAGCATTATGTGATGCAATTAATAAAGACAGAGTAAAAGATAAACCTGTTTATGTGAAATTAGCTGCGAACCTTAGCCGACCTGAAATAAAAGCTATCGTTACAACTTGTATGGCAAATGGTATTGATGGATTTGTATGTTCTAATCTTGAAAAAGAGCGTGACCCAGCCAAAAACCCTGATGTAAAAGACCCAATGCCTTATCACAAAGGTGCTATGTCAGGTCAACCATTACAGCGTCGTGCAACCGAACAGATAAGATATGTTTACCGATTAACACAAGGTAAAACAACAATTATCGGTGTTGGTGGTATCTTTACAGCAAAAGATGCATATGAAAAAATTACATCTGGTGCTTCATTATTACATATGATTACAGCGATGATTTTTGACGGTCCACAAACTATGTCTGAAATTAACCGCGGATTAGTGAAATTATTGAAGAAAGATGGATTTGACAATATTAGTCAAGCTGTTGGATCTAGAAACCCACTACCTCCACAGGAAGAATGGGAAAAATTCTACGGAAAAAATGAAATCGAGAAAAAAGCGGTTAATAATTAAATTAAAATCGCATAATAACTCGTAAAAAAAAGGGCTTTAATAAGCCCTTTTTTTTATTGCTAAATTCCATCAATATAATGTACTTTTTTTGTACTTTATAGATGGTGAAAAATTTGTAACCCTTATTCAGCAATACTTTTAAGAAAAAATTATACCATATACTAAACAAAGTTAAATCTGTTATAATAATATTATGGGTTAGAGATAAATCTTAGGACTTTCTTTAACTGCATACTAAATGTAGTTAATGAAATATCTGAGGTTAAGATGAGTATAAAAATAAAATATAATAATAAAAATAAATGTAATACGAATAAAAATTCTATTCGTCCTATGTCACCACATATACAAATTTATAAATGGGAATGGACTATGATTTATTCCATTTTACACCGTGCAAGTGCATTGGGTGTTGGCAAGATAATGATTTTAATATCTTTACTTGTATTATTTTTACCAAATGAGTTTTCGCTACCAATTTTAATCAAAAATTACACTATCGCTAAAATTATATATTTCTTGTCAGTATTATGTATCAATTACTATATATTTGCGACGATAAAATATATGGTTTGGGACCTTACAAAAGGTCTAGATTTAACAACAGCAAAATGGTTAGGACACTCATCAGCAATAGCAACAATAATATTTACAATAGGAATTTATAGTTATGGTTTATTTAATTAAAAAAAGATTTATTGATATATTATTTATAGCCTTATCATTCATAGTAATGTTTGAAACAAGATATTACTTAAACAACGAAAACATTGATTCATTATTTCTCCTTATAACATTTTATATTTGGGTTGTTCTTGGTTTGCTTGTTGGATTACACGAGTTAAAAGATGTTTTATTGGATTACACGGATAATAAAGAACTAGCTAAAAAATTGATTTTAATAAGTAGAATAATAATTTGGGGTATGATTGTTTATTCAATTATATACATTAAGGGTTTAATATAATGGAATATAAAGTAGTTGATCATAAATATGATGTGGTTGTTGTCGGAGCTGGTGGGGCTGGTCTTCGTGCAACAGTTGGTTTAGCACAACGAGGTTTAAAAACAGCTTGTATAACAAAGGTATTTCCGACTCGTTCGCATACCGTTGCTGCACAAGGTGGAATTTCAGCAGCACTTGGCAATATGGGCAAAGATGACTGGCGTTGGCATATGTACGATACGATCAAAGGTTCCGATTGGTTAGGAGACCAAGATGCAATTGAATATATGGTTAGAGAGGCTATCCCATCTATAATAGAGTTAGAACATATGGGAGTTCCTTTTTCTCGTACAGAAAAAGGTAAAATCTATCAAAGACCATTTGGTGGTATGACAACTGAATTTGGTGAAGGCGACCCAGCACAGCGAACTTGTGCCGCGGCTGACCGAACTGGACACGCAATTTTGCATACATTATACCAACAATGTTTAAAGAATAATGCTGAATTTTTCATTGAATACTTCGCAAATGATTTAATTATGGATAATGATGGTGATTGTGTTGGGGTAATGGCTTGGAATCTAGATGACGGTGTTATGCACAGATTCCACGCTAAACAAGTAATATTATGCACCGGTGGTTATGGTAAAGTATTTTTCTCTGCTACATCAGCCCACACTTGTACAGGTGACGGTTCGGCTATGGCACAACGAGCTGGCATTCCGTTACAAGACCCTGAATTCGTACAATTCCACCCTACCGGCATTTACGGTGCGGGTTGTTTAATTACCGAAGGTGTAAGGGGTGAAGGCGGATACCTTACTAATAGTCAAGGTGAAAGATTTATGGAAAGATACGCCCCACATGTAAAAGACTTAGCATCACGAGATGTAGTGAGTCGTTCAATGACTATGGAAATAATTGAAGGACGAGGTGTTGGTAAAAAACAAGACCATATTAATTTGCACCTTGAACATTTACCCAAAGATGTTATTAACGAGAGATTACCAGGAATTGCTGAAACCGCTTCTATTTTCGCGGGTGTTGATGTTACAAAACAACCGATACCTGTAATACCAACCTGTCATTATAATATGGGTGGTATTCCAACAAATATGTTTGGGGAGGTATTAAAGCCAACAAAAAGCAATCCGAATGCGGTTGTAAAAGGTTTGATGGCGGCGGGTGAAAGTGCTTGTGTATCAGTACACGGTGCAAACAGATTGGGTTCAAATAGTTTACTAGATTTAATTGTATTCGGGCGAGCTGTTGCAATTCGTTGTAGTGAGGTTATTGATAAAAACGAACCGCATAAACCAATGCCTAAAAATGGTGGGGAAGATTCTCTTGAAAGACTAGATTCACTTAGAAATGCAAAAGGTGATATCGGAACGGCTGAATTACGCAGTGAAATGCAAGATGTTATGCAAAAATACTGTGCCGTATTTAGAACAGAAGAGATGCTAGAAGAAGGTATGAGTAAGTTAAAAAATATTTGGGATAACAAATCAGATATTCGTGTTAATGACAGATCATTAATTTGGAATAGTGATTTAGTAGAAACACTAGAATTTGAAAACTTAATATCACAAGCAATGGTTACAATGGCTTCGGCTAAGAATCGCAAAGAATCAAGGGGAGCTCAGGCACGAGATGACTATCCAGAGCGAGATGATAAAAAATGGATGAAACATACTATTGCATACATAGATAATAAAACAGGTAAAGTTGATATATCATATCGTCCAGTACACACTTGGACATTAACAGATGAAATTGATTATATTCCACCGAAGAAAAGGGTTTACTAATGGCTGAATTATTACTACCAAAAAATTCCAAACCGAAAAAAGGGATAATTCATTATGCACCTGATAATGCAAAAAATGTAAAAGCATTCCGTATTTACAGATGGTCGCCTGATGACAAAGAAAATCCAAGAATCGATACATTTTTCATTGACCTAGATAAATGCGGGCCTATGGTATTAGATGCATTATTAAAAATAAAAGACGAAATGGATAGTACTGTAACATTCCGCCGTTCTTGTCGTGAGGGAATTTGCGGTTCTTGTTCAATGAATATTGATGGTAAAAACACCCTAGCTTGTACAAAATTCATCAAAGATACAAAAGGTGCTATCAACATATCGCCCCTACCACACTTGCCTGTTGTAAAGGACTTAGTTCCGGATTTAAAAACACCATATAAACAACTTGAATCTATTAAGCCTTGGTTGCAAACAGACAAAGAACTAAATGCTGATAGAGGTGATCGTGAAAGATTGCAATCACCAGAAGAACGAAAAAAGCTAGACGGTTTATATGAATGTATATTATGTTTTTCTTGTTCAACATCTTGTCCGAGTTATTGGTGGAATGGTGACAAATACCTAGGCCCTGCTATATTATTACAAGCCTATCGTTTCCTAGCTGATAGCCGTGATACAGCAAAACAACAAAGATTAAAAGATTTAGATAATCCATTTAAATTATACCGCTGTCATACGATAATGAATTGTACTAGTTCTTGTCCAAAAGGATTAAATCCAGCACAAGCAATTGCAAATATTAAAAAGATGCAAGACTAGAAATATTTGTATAATCTAGTTTATTAGCCGACTAGTTTTCCGACTTTTTCACCACCTAATATATGGAAGTGTAAATGTTGGACTTCTTGCATACCATCACTGCCAATATTTGAAATTATGCGGTATCCATCTTGTGCTATGCCTAGTTTATCAACTGTTGCAAGAACTGCCTTGTTGAATGAAATTATTTGTTCATTACTAGCATTACTAATAAAATCCGTGTAATCGACAAATTGTGATTTTGGTATTACTATTGCGTGGACTTTTTTAGCTGGCGAGATATCATAAAATGCCAAGTTATGTTCATCTTCGTAAATTGTATTGTTGGGGATTTCGTTTCGTAAAATTTTTGCAAAAATATTATCATTATTGTAATTCATTTTATTTACCTTTATTTAGTATTTTTTATTATTATTTAGATATTTAATAATATATAATAAAAGACATAACATAAAGGAAAAAATTATGGCTAGATTTAGCATTAAAAATACCTGTGTAAAATGTTTTAGTGAAAACCTCGATATCCCAAGCAAAAAAAATGCCGATACCATAATAACTTGCCTTGATTGTTCACACCAAGAAAGATGGGTGAAAATAGTAACCCTTGCATTAGTAAGAACTCGTAAAAAAGCTAGCTATTATTTTCAAAAAAGACAACAAGAATTCTATAAACAAGAAGACACAATAATCAAAGACAAAAACAAATAAGGTAAAAAGGTTATAATTATATCCCTAAAACATCGCGCATACTATATAAACCATTTTTAACGGATTCCAGCCATATACTAGCAACAATAGCACCATCAGCAAACACATCGCGATTATGTGCATCGTGTACAAAGTGTAAACTTTCTAACTTACCATTAAATGAAACTGTATGTTCGCCGACTATGTCACCTTCTCTACTATCGGAAAAAGTAATATCTTTGTTACTTTCTCGTTCTTGATTGTATTTATAAACATCATCGAATTCATCACCTCTTGCCTTTGCAATTTCCTTGCCTAGGGATAAAGCGGTGCCACTAGGTGCATCTATTTTATTAATATGATGAGCTTCATCAATATGTGTTTCGAATTTATCAGACGATAATACCGCGCCGGCTTTTTCACACATAGCAAATAAAGTATTTACCCCAACTGAAAAGTTTGACGAATAAACAATAGGTATTTTTTTTGAATATTTTTTTATTAACGCTTCATCTTTACTAGATAATCCGGTTGAACCGATTACCATTTTTGTATTGTATTTTTCGGCTAGTTCTAGGTTTCTAGCTGTTGAGCCAACCGGCGTAAAATCAATTACTACATCACACTCACTAAACACTATATCAGCATCATCAGTAATTTTAATTCCAGTTTTTTCTATGCCGGCGATATCACCAACATCACTACCAATATATTTATTATTTCCGCGAACTAATGCACCGTTTAATTGAATATCTTCGTTGTCGTTTATCAACTTAATTAGTGCCTGTCCCATACGACCAGTACAACCTATTACCGCAACATATAACATTATTTATTTTTACCTTTTAATTTATCAATTTGTTTTTTTAACTCTTCGTTTTCTAGTCGTGCTTTTGTCGCCATTTCTTTAACAACATTAAATTCCTCGCGCTTTACTAGATTCATATCTTTTATGTTTTTTTCAATGCCGGATTGTATCAAGCCATCGATTTCATTTTTTACGGATTGGATTCCACCTAACGCACCGGTTGCGGTTTTTGCTAGGTCATTAAGTAATTTATTTTTTATTTGCATAATAACGATTATATAATCATTTATAAAATAAATAAATACAAAAAAAAATTTATCTATGTTATATAATTATAAAAAATTAAAGAGGATCTGAAATGAGTAAATACTTACAAGAACTATACGGCGATGAAACAACACGAGTAAAACTTGCATTCGATAGCGAAGACCCAAAAGTTCTACACGATTTAAGCCAAGATGCCTGCCTTGCAGTTCGCCTAGAAGTTGCAGGTAACGAAAATGCCCTGCCACAAACCTTGAATATCCTAGCCGGCGATAAAGATAACGGTGTTCGCCTGCAAGTTGCCGGTAATTTTAACACCCCAGCAGAAGCAATAAAAAAATTACTCAAAGATTCATCAAGCGCAGTAAGAGAAGAAGCATCTTATTCAGATCACGCATAAAACAATTGTCAAAACTTAATTATTATTGTATTAGTTTTTAACATACCCTAATATGCCGTCGTAGCTCAGTGGTAGAGCGCGTCATTGGTAATGACGAGGTCGGAAGTTCAATTCTTCTCGACGGCACCATTTGAGGGTTT
>JAQWUY010000001.1 GCA_029250225.1 Alphaproteobacteria bacterium
TATGGCAAAGTATTTAGTCGAACAAGTAGGCATTAATGAACTATCGGACACAAACGCAGAACTAATTTCTGTTGTAGTGGAAGAAACCCGTAAATGCTCAGCATCATACACAAAATAAAATCTAATCTTTTGTCTAATGATTTTCTATTAAATCATACATTGTCTTTGCAATACTTTTATGATGATTATCGTATATAATAACTGTTGAATATAGGAAAATCAACATATAATTTTTTTCAATTTTATCTAAAAATGCTTTATTAAATGAAAAGTCATCAGTTACATTTATGCAACTTTTTAATGCACCAACTCCTATTTCCACATTTCTTGTTTTAATTTTATTGCGTATCAAATCTATTTTTCTCATTTCCTCATCATTAAATATTTCTTTCAAGCGTTCTATATTTTCTGATCTAGTACGAGATATGAACATTAAAAATTCTTTAAATTCTTGTTTTGTATTGATTAATTTATTTTTAGCGTTTCTTGTTTTATTATTAAATTTTAATTTTGTTATCATCTCTTCTATATTACAAATTCCATTACCTAATTTAAAATATAAGTTTGGTTTAATATGACGCAGAAAAATCATAAATTTTAAAGATGTAATATTTATATAACAACCAGTTTCAATTTCATTAGATTTGTTTAAAATTAAATCTACTTTAATTATTTTTCTTATTGTAGCTTTGGTAATTATATCTATATTACTTAAATAATAATTAATTATTTTAAGTTCTCTCAATGATGCTTTTATTAATGTATCACCACTAAAATTCCTTTTACTTAATAAATGTTTTTCGGCATTTTCTATTTCAGGTAAATTAAATTTTATATCTATAAATTTACGAAGATAATCTTCGTTAGCTATTTCAGAACCATATACACTATTAACTGATGATTGTAATCTGTTATCATCGGTTGCTAATACAAACACAATGTTACTTTCATCAAAAAAGTGTTTAATAGTTTCAAGTGTTTCTATGGCATAATCTGGGCGACATCTATCTAGCTCATCAATAAAAAATATAATTTTTTTATCTATTGTTTTAAATGTTTCTTTTAGTTCTTCGATTTTTCCTTTTTTGTTATTATCAAACAAATCTTTTGTAGATAACGAGACAATTCCAAGATTTATATTTATATCCATTGCTTTTATTTTATCTATAAAATTTTTATAAGCTTCGTTTCCTTCTAGCTTACAGATGGATTTTATTATAGAGGCTAGTGGATTATTATATAAATCATCTTTCCAAATATTTAATGATATTATTTCTATGCCGTTGAATTTTTCTGATTCATTTTTTATATGTTGTTCACACATTTTTAAAAATGTAGTTTTTCCTTGCCCATAACCAGCCGACAACTCTATCACTGTTGGGGTTTGGGTATCTTTTAAAAAATTACAGAAAAATTTCCCAAACTTTTCACGGCTTGGATCACCATTAATTATAAAAGGTTCTTTTTCGTCTATTTTTATTTCTGTATTGGGGAGGTTGTTTTGTATTTTTTCGTTTTGCATATTTAGTTTACTTTATAAATTTGTTAAAATATTTCACCTAATTTTATATTCTTTATTGATTTTGTTAATCCGGTTGTGGTTT
>JAQWUY010000003.1 GCA_029250225.1 Alphaproteobacteria bacterium
CCTTTTTAACATATTCAATACAATCCTCAAAACTATCAAAATCATTAACATTAATAAAACATTCTGGATTTATATAATCCTTAACATCGGGTGCTCCCCAATAAATTGGAATTGAACCAGCCGATAATGATAATAATATTCTTTCCGATAAATATCCCAATGACGATGAATTTTCAAAAGCAATTACAAATTTATAATCTTTGTATATATTCATAGCCTTGTCATCCCAATCTGATACATATCTGGCTTCTGTCTTATCAAGTTTTGTATTATTTAATACACTCCCTAAACAATCAACTTTTTTATAATCCATTAGTTTAATACAAAAAACTTTACGGGCTTTTGCTCGTTGATTAGAATACATAAAAGCACAAAATTTAGTTTTTGGCGAATTTTTTAATTCTTTAAATTCATCATATGATTTTTTATTAATCATTGAATTAAAACAAGAAAAATGAAAAATACAACTGCAATGTTTTGTATTTGGATATCCGTGAATTTGATTTGAGCCAAGTGAAATGTCAGCATATTTATGATTTAAAACCATATTTTCAGTGCCAAAAAATATTTTAAAGCAATCATATTTAAGGTGTGAACTAAGATAATCACCAGAAACAACCACATCTGGATTTTCTTCAACTATTTCTATATCGTATGTTTTTCTTAAAATATCATATAATGTATTACTTGTATTTTTATCTACATTGTTAAAACCATCGATGTATTTAATTCTTAATTTTCTCATTTTCAATTAATCCTTTTTAGTTAAAAAATCAGAATACATTTTTTGCAAGCCAATTTTTAAATCTGTTTTCGCATGCCAACCCAAATTATTTATTTTTGTGCTGTCTAGTAACTTTCTTTTAATACCATCAGGCCTATCAGCATTCCAATCTATTTTACCCGTAAAGCCAACAATATCACAAATATTTTTTACTAATTCTTTAATTGTTATATCATTGCCAACACCAATATTTATAGGTTCGTAGCCAGAGTAATTATCAGCTAAGAAAACCAATCCATCTGCACAATCTTCGGAAAAAATAAATTCACGCATTGGTTTTCCCGAGCCCCAAACTTCCACATATTCATCATTGCTAGTTTTCGCATTGTGTATCCTATCTAATAATGTAGGAATTACATTACCATTTTCTTGTATATATTTATCTTTTAACCCGTATATATTACAAGGGATGACAGAAATTGCATCAAAACCATACTGTTTTTTATAAAATTGACACATTTTTATACCAGAAAGCTTTGCAACTGAGTAAGATTCATCTGTTGTTTCCAACTTACCTGATAAAATATAATTTTCAGCCATCATTTCGCCACAACTTTTTGGATATAGACTACTAGTGGCAACAAATATTAACTTTTTAACACCATATTTATAGGCATAATGAATAATATTATTTTGTATGGACATATTTTCATATATGAATTCTGCTGGAAAGTCCATATTTGCTTTTATGCCACCAACACGCGCGGCAACCAAAAACACACAATCAATTTTTTCAGATTTAAATAAATTTTCTACATCAGATTGAATTGTCAAATCCAATTCATTTCTGGTTCGAGTAATAATATTTTCAACACCTTCTGATTTCAATCTTCTGGTAATTGCACTACCCAACATACCTGCATGACCAGCTACATATATATTTTTGTATTTATTTATCAAACTCATAAAAAACCTCGAACATTATTTAGCAATTAATATACCACATTATAATTAAAAATAAAAATAAAAAAGATAATTAAGGTAATTTATATTATTATTTTTAGTATTATTTACTTACCATCAACTATACGAGATATTTTATAAGAGAATTGTTTTTTTATTTGATAACACAACCAATTCCAAAATCCAAATTGTCCAAACATTGATTTTTTACCTGTGCGATTATTTTCCAAATACGACAGTTCTATTTTAGGATGATTTACAATGCGTGGGATAATCGCCACTGTATTTGTAATATTATTTATATTCACGCCCCAATCAGAAGCCCAAGAAATTGGAATAATCGATTCATATAATCTTTTTGCAGTTTCAAGTGTTAAATAATAGCCAACCGCACCGTTTGGTGTTTTGACAAGTTTTACCATATTATATTGTTTAAAGAATTTGTTTTTACTGCCATACATAGCCCTTGCATACAAATGGTACAAATAAATAAAACCTTTACCTGAATTTTCACACAATTTATTTTTTACCATCTCGGCAAAATCGTCACCAAGTATACAATCATCTTCCAATATAATGGCATTATCAATATTTTCATCAATAATTTTTTTGCAAACCAATGCATGTGATAATGCACAGGCAATTTCACTGTCTGATATGTCCGCACCAATGCGTTTTTTAGCCAATTTTCTATCCACCATAGATTCATATTTATTTGGCAAGCCTTGTCGTCCATCAATAGCATCGAAAAATTCAAATGCAAGGCCGAGACTTTTCATTTGAGATTCCATTTCTTTTCTTCTATCTTTTGAATCTTTTAAGCTAATTACAAATATTTTCATTTATCTGATTTCTTGATTTTTTTATCTTTAAAGTAACTTTACAATATATATATTAGTGTGATATTACAAGTCAAATCAATAACATATTAGAATTAAGTTCATACGACAAACAAGAATAGGGTAGATATTGGAATAAAAATAAATGTATATTATAAAACTAACCAATAAAATAAATAATATTATAACTTTAAGCATATTAAATATAATGTTATTAGGTGCTTTTTTATTATATTTTCTATCCAATAAAAATATTGAAATATATATGTTATTTATAATATATTTAACTTTATTTTCTATATACAATCAATATAAAAGCGATGTGCTTATACGAATTCATCTAAAAAGAATGTTAATATTATTTTGTATATTTTTTTGTATTTTAGCAATAGAGTATATTTTATCATACCATCTTACAATGGCGGTAAATCACGATTATTTACTTGATACTGGACGCCCTCCACAAGGTAAGACTATAAAAGGATTTGAACAAGAATATTTAGCTTATATAGAAAAATTTCCTGAATATAAAAACGGCTTTATGTACTTTATATGGCTAATAATTTTTATATTTCGTTGTATTTTTTATATATGCATTAGTGCATTCTTTATCTATCCATCATACACTATACGCTTTATTACGAAGCGAGTTTTTAGGCAAAAAAATGTTATATGCTCTAAGGAAATACTATTTATGTTACCTATTTTTACTCCGATGATTATATATATTTTTTATATATTAAATATTTTTATTATTTCAAATCATTTTCAGTAGTAATTTTAATATTTTTAGCATCGCCTTCAACTAAAAATATTTCCTTATTAGGTAGGTAATGTTTTACAATACTTATATCATCAGAAAAAGTTAATTTTTCCTCGTACATTTCATAAGCCTGTTTTATTATTTTATATTTAAATCCTTGTGGGGTTTGTGCCATTACAAAATTATCTCTATCAGGTATGTTTTTAACCTTACCATTTTCAATTTCATATAATGTGTCAGTAGTGGCTAAAACACTCGCCACACAATCATAATTTTCTAATGCATTTATACAATCTTTAATAATTTTATCTGATACAAATGGGCGAACGCCATCGTGAATTAACACATTTTTTGCATCTTGAGCAACTGCCATAACTCCATTATATGCAGATTGTGAACGAGTTTTTTTGCCACCTGCAACTACACTTTCAACTTTTGAAAATTCATCCGCTATGTTTTTTGTATCATTCAAGAAATTATGATTTGCAACGACAATTATTTTATCAATCAACTTGGATTCATTAAAAGCCCTTAGGGTATGCCACAATATAGCTTTATCATCAATTCTAACAAATTGTTTCGGCATATCAGCACCGAAACGAACACCAGAACCACCAGATAATATAATAGCATAATTAGTCATTTATTTTTTAATCCAATTCAAATGCGATGAAACCATATCATCTAAACCATACTTTGCTTGCCAATTTAATTTTTGTTTTGCAAAATCACAATTTGCATAACACTGTGCAACATCACCATCACGAGGCGGGCAAATTTCATAAGGTATTTTTTTACCACTAGCAGTTTCAAAAGCCTTTATAACCTCTAACACACTATAACCCTTGCCCGTGCCTAGATTAATACTATCACATTGTAAATTATTTATATTTTTTAATGCCTGCATATGTCCAGAAATTAAATCCATAATATGAATATAATCTCTTATTCCTGTACCATCAGGGGTATCATAATTATCACCAAATACTGAAACCTTTTCAACCTCACCAATTGCAACCTTGCCAACAAACGGGGCTAGGTTATTAGGTAACCCTTGCGGATTTTCACCGATTAATCCACTAGAATGTGCGCCGATTGGATTAAAATACCTTAGTATAGCAATATTATACGAATTGTTTTCTTGATATAATGCCCCTAGAATTTCCTCGCAAGCAATTTTAGTTTCACCATATGGATTTATAGCAGATAAAGAATGTTGCTCATCAATTGGTAAATATTCAGGTTTGCCATAAACCGTTGCCGATGATGAAAATACAATATCATTACAATCGTACTTTTCCATCATTTCCAAAACATTTTCCAACCCGCCAATATTATTTTTATAATACAGTTCTGGTTTTTCAATGCTTTCACCCACCGCTTTTAAAGCCGAGAAATGAATAACTGCGTCAATTTTATTTTCTTTAAAAACCGTCTCTAACTCATCATCGCAAATATCTATTTTATAAAATTTTGCTGATTTATTTGTAATTCTACTGATGTTTTTTAATACAGATTTATCAGAATTAATAAGATTATCAACAATAATCACATTGTAATTATTGTTTAATAACTCAACTGCCATATGCGAACCAATATAACCCGCTCCACCTGTTAAAAGAATGTTTTTATTCATAGACTAATTTATAACAACAAATAATAATAAAATCAAAGATAATTCCTGAGGGGTATAAATATACAATATGAATACAACTTTTATATTCTCGTATTGACTTAATTAAAAATAATCTATAAGTTGTATTCACATAATTTTTACAGAAATAAAGTTCATACAAAATTAGCAATCGGCAAACGGGAAAAATGATTTAGAATTACATTTTACTAAACACATTATTAAATCTTATAAGAATTTTAATGCTTGGTGTAATGATAAATAAATATGTTCTAGAACATGTTAATTATTTGTGCTTTAAAATCAAGAACTTAGAATAGAAAGCAAAAAATGAGTAATACAGATGTAAAAGATACGGAATATCAGCAAACCGGAAAAAATAATGATAATAAAAATCAACAAACCGAAAAAGGTATAAAATTCTATCAAGGTGAGAAAGACAAGTTTGAAAAAGATAACATTGAAAATGAAAATAAATTAGAATACTTAAAAACATATTTTGAAGAATTGCTTAATACCCCGAACATAAATTTTTTACTTGGCTCTGGCACCAGTGCAAAAGCTATTCCCACAATGAAAGGCATACAAGAAGATTTAGAGAAAGAGCTAGAAAAAGAATATTGGAAGCTAAAAATAAAAGACCCCTTATCAGAAGAAGAATTTAAGAAGATAAAAGAAGAATATCGGAAGCTAAAAATAAAAGACCCCTTATCAGAAGAAGATTGTAAGAATTTAGAACAAATACTAGGATATTTATACTCTTATAAAGAATATTTAGAGGCATCTAATAATGCCTCTAATGATAATGATAGCACTAATGATAAACTTATTAAATTAATAGAGGGCATTATTTTTAAGAAAATTAATATTATAAGTGATGGTACTAGTGATAATGAACATTATAAAGACACTATAAAAAATTATGAAGAATTTTATCAAAAAATTTCGCGTAGAAACATAGACTTGGCTCGTCCAAATATCTTTACTACCAATAACGATCTGTTTAATGAAACAGCTATGGATAATTTGAATATTAATTACAATAATGGTTTTAGTGGAGGAATAAAAAAATACTTCAATCCAGCACAATTTAACTCTGTACTTTCGCAAAAAGTAGATTTAAATTTAGAGAAATATCAACCTATAGAAAATCTTGTAAATTTATACAAATTACACGGTTCGGTTAATTGGGTGGAAGATGAAAATAACTCAAATAAATTTTTTAATATACGGGAAACTCAATTTTTTAATACAGAGAAAAATCAATCAAATGACAAAAAAAACAAGGTACTTATTTACCCTACTCCATTAAAACAAAATAAAAGTTTAGGTTCTCCTTATACAGATTTATTACGAGAATTTCAAAAAAAATTATTGTTGCCGGATAATGTATTAATAATTATAGGTTTTAGTATGCGAGATGAACATATTAATAATATAATATACCAATCACTAACTATTAATTCATCTTTAAATATAGTGCTTCTTGCCGACCCAGAAAATAATGGGAATTTAAAAAATTTAAACGAAATAAAAGACCCGAGAATATTTTTTATTTATGGAAAAGATAAAGAAGAAATTCACTATTTTAAATATATTGTAGAAAAATTAATCCCTATTATAAAAGAAGATAAAGAATTGAAATTATTAAAAGAATTTAATGATAAAATTAAACAAAAAGAAGAAAATATTAAACAAAAAGAAGAAAATATTAAACAAAAAGATGAAAATATTAAACAAAAAGAAGAAAAATAATGAAAATAGGTAAAGTTATATCAATAGAGCACGATAAATTTAAAATAAAATTATCTTCAGAAATTATAACAAATTCACTGCACATATCAGGTGAAACATATTATTTTGGTAATATTGGAGGATATGTCAAAATAAAAAATTCTTTAAATGAATGGATTATATGTGAAATAATTTCTATTTTTAATAATGATAATAATTCTGATGATCAATATAGTGCTTTGCCCAACAGAGACATAATAGCCAAACCTATTGGCTCCCTTTCTTCTAAAAATGATAATTTTAAATTAGGTATTAGCATTTTTCCATCTATTTATTCAAATGTTGAAATTATAACACATGAAAATATGAATCATATTTTATCTAACGACAACGAGCAAGACAGCGCAGGACAAGTACACTCACACATTAATATTGGTACTAGTAAAAATCTAATTAATTATCCTGTTAAAATCAGTATAGATAAATTATTCAATATACACAGTGCCATACTTGGAAATTCAGGAAGTGGTAAATCTAATACAATTTCTACCATTTTACAGGCAATTATCGAGAAAAAAAATTTTAGTGCTGAGTGTGCTAAAATAGTTATTTTTGATGTTAATGGAGAATACGAAAATGCCATAGAAAATAAAAAAGAAAATGGTATAAAAATTAAATATTTTAAACCTAATATAGATAAGAAAGATATAAAAGAAATAAAGAAGACAAATCCAAAAAAAAACATACCTAAACCATTCTACTTGCCTCATTTTTTATTAGATTTAGATGAGTGGGCTGATTTTTTATTAGCAACTGAAGCCCCACAAAAACTTTTTTTTAAGCAAGTGAGGCAAGAAAGTATTATATTGAAAAAAATAAGTAATAACAAAAAAAAATTGGGAAATTATATAAAATGCCGAATAACTTCATTAGTAGAAGAAACCTTAAAAGTAGCTGATAACGATACCTCTGTAATAACAACAAGCCGAAACCTGCTATATAAAATAGAATCAATAATAAAAAATGATAAAATTAATAAAACTGCTGGAATTGAGAAATTTATAAAAGAATTCATAGGAAAATGTAACCTTGAATATGGGCAAAATAAAGAATTAAAAAAGCATATTGATGGAATATCAAATGATGAAAATATAAACAGAGATAAATACAATACCCTAAGAAATAAAAAGATAAAAGCTAATTCTTACTTTGACTATAAATTCATACAAACAGCAGCAGAGTGGACTTTACTAGAAGAAGAAGCAAAAGGAAACAAAAGGATTCGTGAACACACCTCAACAATGATATCAAGACTAGAACATTTTACCCAAGACGATGAATGTAAATTTATGCGAGACGGTAATAAAATAAAATCAAAAAAAGGTTTTTATGATCAATTATTTGAAGATAATCAAATAGTTATTATAGACACCAGTGAACTAAACCCTTATTCCTTAGAAACTCTTACTAGTGTAACATCACGAATATTATTTGATTATAAAAAAGAAGCTAACAATCGTAACAAAGAGCCTATTCATTTAATTTTAGATGAAGCACACAGGTATATAAAAAAGGATACAAAATATATAATTAAGGAAAATATATTTGAAAAAATATCTCGTGAAGGTAGAAAGTTTGCTATTTATTTAATGGTATCATCGCAAAGGCCTTCTGAGCTATCTGAAACAGTTTTATCTCAATGTGGAAACTTCATAATACATAGAATACAAAGCCAAATAGATATGAATTTTATAGCAAATATTATGCCTTTCTTTTCTGATGATTTTAGAAATAAAATAAAACTGTCTGTACCAGGAGAAGCCCTAATGTTTGGAAATTTCGTGCCAATGCCTTTACAGGTAAAGATAAAAAAAGCAAACCCTGAACCAAAAAGTAAAAATTGTAATATTCCTGAAGAATGGTTTAAAAAAAGATAATTCCTGAGGGGTATTTATTTTTTATTGGAATTTTATTTCTGATTTTTTAACCTCGATATCATTTGAATCGCCGAGATATCTTGCATAGAGATATTCTTTGTTCTCGACCTTAGGAGCAATAGTTATCGATTTAAAATCAACTTCCGGAGCTTCTACATAAACCCTACTTGTATCAGAACAAGATTTAAGAACTTTTCTTTTAATGTCATCTTTAAATGCAAATTGAACTAATCTTATTTCTTTTTCATATGCATAATCATCATATTTAATAATATGAGCTAATTCAGCTAATAATTTTGGTAATTGTTCATCGTAATCACCATTTATTATCTCATCGATTTGTTTAACTGCTTCTTGCAAATGTTTGAGCGCTTCAAATTGATCTTCAATTTTCAAATCACCTTCTTTAATTTCTGTAATTTTTTTATTTCTTGGTAAATACATTACTTCATATAAGTTTTGTAAAGTAGCTTGCTGTGAATTATCTAGATTTAAATAATTTTTTTCAGAAGAATTTTTACTAGGGTTTATTAATTTTTCAATACTCTTTTTAGTCAGGCTTAAACCGACTCCTTTTGAATTATCAGCATAGGTATTCCACATCGGTAAGTTTTCAGGGTTTCCCTTACAAAAACTTAAAATTAATGGGTAACTATCTTTATAAGTATAGTTTTTGAATTCATCGTGTTCTAAACATTCAAAAAGTGTTTTCCCTTCCATAGGGTCATTACAACCGTTAACATCACTTAACCTTAATTTGTTGACTGTCTCTTTTTCTATAACCTTTTTAAAAACTTCAAAACTAGTAAAATGAGTCAAAGAAATTTTATCAACATCCTTTATTTTCAATTCTTTTAAAACAGAGTGAATTTCAAAAACAATCTTAGCCAAAGTTGGAATTTTTTCAATTTTGGTTTTTTCTGATTCTTTTTGTTCAGCAAAAAACTGTTTTCTTTCATCAGTAATTCCTATATTTAAAGAGTGTCTATACCATTTTACTGCTTCATTAAAATCTGGCCCAACACCACAAGCACCTCGTTCATAAATCGTACCTAAACTAAGCTGAGCATCAGAATTACCGTTATTAGCAGATTTTTCCCACCATTCAACTGCCTTTTCATCATCTTTCCCAACCCCCTTACCATTAAAATACATAAATCCTAAATTATTTTGAGCATCGGCATTGCCCTGTTGAGCAGATTTTGTATACCATTTAACTGCTTTATAAATATTCTCCTCAACTCCATCGCCAAGGTGATAAGCTACCCCTAAATAAAACTGAGCCTTGTCATTATCCTGTTGAGCAGATTTTATATACCAATAAACTGCCTTTACAGGATTATTCTCAACTAATTTACCTTCATAATACAAATTCCCTAAATTACATTGAGCATCAGCATTACCTTCCCCGTTATTAGCAGATTTTTCCCACCATTTAATTGCCTGTTCATAATCTTTTTTACCTCCCCAACCATAATAATAAGCTCGCCCTAAATTAAGTTGAGCACCGGCATAACCTTGATCAGCAGATTTTTCCCACCATTCAATTGCCTGTTTATAATCCTGTTTAACTCCGTGACCATTATAATAACAAGAACCTAAATTATTTTGAGCAACAGCATTGCCTTGTTGAGCAGATTTTGTAAACCAATAAACTGCCTGTTTATAATCTTGATCAACTCCTTCACCATTATAATAAGCTAGCCCTAAATTACATTGAGCATTGGCATTACCTTGTTCAACAGATTTTCTGTACCATTTTACCGCTTCATCATAATCCTGTTTAACTCCCCAACCATTACTATAAGCTTTTCCTAAACGATGTTGAGCTCTAGCATTGCCCTGTTGAGCAGATTTTTTCCACCATTTAAATGCCTGTCGATAATCTTTTTTAACTCCCCAACCATTATGATAAAATCGCCCTAGATAATATTGAATTCTTGCATTGCCTTGTTCCTCAATCTCTTTTTCCCGTTCCTTAATCTCTTTTTCCCGTTCCTTAATCTTTTTTTCCCATTCCTCAATCTTTTTTTTCAATTTATCATCATCATTATTATTATGATCGTCACTCATAGTGGTATTTCCTTTACAATTTTATGTGGTATATTTTTAACACCATTAAATATAGTAAAAGTACTTAATTCACAACCATATAATAAAAAAAATTCCCGCGGGGGGTAAAATGGGTAATAAAAAAGTACGCATTAACCTTATAAAAGATTTTATGCGTACTTTTTTTAATTGATGCTAACGGCAAGATTTAAAATCCTGCCGTATTGTTTAGTATTAGAATGAAACTTTATATCCAACCCATACAGAACGATAGCCTTTTCTCTTTTCTACTGTCGTCGTCGTCTTTTTTAACACTGATGAATGGTAGCCTTGTTTAAACAAGTTAGTAACAGATGCATATATTGCCCCACCATTATTCAGTTCGTATTGTGCGTACACATCGACATAGTTTGTACCTTTTATAGTTGTGGTTTTTTTACCATTTACTTCAGTACGGCCTTTCTCAAACTTAGAAGATATTGACGCATATAGGCGTTTATATTTCCAACCTATTGTAGAGTTTGCAATGAAATCTGATTGACCATTAAATATACTGATAGAACCATCTTTCTTTCTTAGTTTAGATGACATTATCGTTTGGTTTAAATCAAGACTAACAGTACCTGGGATAATTGGTTTAAGGAAATTCACATCAAATTTTTGTGAAAGTTCTAGACCTTGAACATGGCCGTTACCAACATTTTCAGGACGCAAAACTGTATAGGTTGCACTATCAATTTCTTTAGTTTCACCTGTATCAACTTCTTCTTGAATTACATTTTTGATATTTCTACGGAATATGTTTGCAGATAAATTATATTCTCCACCATTGTAGGTTACACCCATATCAAATGTGTCAGCTTTTTCCGCAAGCAAGTTAGGATTCCCGCGTTCAACTTCTGTACCCTTCGGTTCTTTTTCCCAAGGAACTAATTGTTGATAGCTAGGTCTGTTAACTTTCTTAGAATAAGCCATTGTGAAGTTTGTCATATCGTTAAGCTTATAATTAGATATTATAGATGGTAAAAAATTCTGATTAGATGTATTTGTCGTCTCAGTCGCAGTAACACCTTTTCTCTTTATTTTTTCAAATCTAATACCTGGTAATACTGTCCAACCATTTTTAAACTTAGCTTCATTTTGAATATAAAAAGCAGTATATTTTTCATTTAAAGAATAAATCTCTTCTTTATCTTCATCTGGACTTAAAACACCCTTTTTATATACTACTATATTTCTATTATGATTGTTGTCGCGATAAACAAAACCTGTTTTGATTGTATTAATATCATCATATGGTTTTGTCATATCAGAACTTAAACGAGTTAAAGTATTTGCTTGTTTTTCAATGCTGTGTGTTTTTGCAATATTTGCTACAACACCTGTATCATTATCAATTTCATATTCATTTTTATCTTTTGTAAAATTCGTTTTAACTCTACTGATAGAGGTATTAAGATTAATATTATTAGCAAAAGTATGATCATTAACAATAGTTAAACCAGCGGTAAGCGAAGGATGTTCTCTATAATCATATTCATTCTTATCAATTGTAGTGTTTCCAGTGCCATTATTATATGCAATATTTAATTCATTTTTATCGCGTATTTTGTTTAATTTTAAATAAATAGGGCTAAAAGTAATAGTTCCTCTGTTATAAGATTTCTCTAAATTACCCATCACTCCAGTAGTGATTTTTGTTTGAGTTACAACATCTTTATCTCTCTCATAATTATTTGGAGTATCAGAATCAATAGCAAGTTTTGTTTCGTATTTCGCATTCACATATTTAGAATTGGAAATAGAAAAATTAGCTTTTAATGTCGGGGAAATAACTTTATTCACATATAAAGAAGTTAAATGTCCATACTTTGAATTCATCGCTCCACTAGATACATCAAAAGAATATGTGTTTTTATTTGTCGGCTTTCTAGTATTCATATCAATGCGACCACCAATACCATCTGCATTATATGATGCAGAAGCATTATTTATTATTTTCACTTCACCGATCATTGGAGTTGGAATTATATCAACTTTAAAATATCGGCTATTTTCATCACCGTACGATGGTAACTCTATTCCATCAACACTTATTCTAGTATAATTTTGATTAAGGCCGCGTAATTTAATTACTTCTTTTTCACCTGGTTTTTCAGAACTACTAATCCCTACTCCACGCTTTAAAACATCATATACAGAAAAAGAATTTACTTGTTTAGTAAAATCTTCTCTTTTAATTGAGTTGACCATACTAGTATCTTTTTCATTTATAAGTTTTTTCGTCGTAACAACTTTGGGAAGATTTTTTTCCGCGTGCGCAGGCATTATTACCGCCAATACTGCTAGTATATACATGTACTGTAATTTATTTTTTATCATTTTTTTTCCTACCATATTAAGAATATTATTAACCATAGAAACAGGTGTTAAATAATTAGTGTTGATTAATCTAAAAATACTTGATTAGTATTGTAAGATTTTTTTGTGATTAATATATAGAACTGTAAAAGTACTTTATATCATAGATGACAATATAACTATTTCTTTTTGTTTGTCAATAATATAATTAAAACAATACTTTATAAGTTATTTATATTGTTGACACATCTTAAAATTTCATATAGTACTGCATAATAATTCTACAAAATTCAAAGTTTAAAATTTCATTAAAAATTAGGATTTACAATGTTAAATATAAAAATATTCAAATACAAATTACGTTATATGTACGCGCTTGAATTGTATAAACAAATGGTAAACCTACTTCTAAAACATCCTTGGTTATTGTTGCTTACGATATTACCTAATATTATTAATTTAATGTTAAAACCTGCTGAGGCGTGGCTAGCAAAAGAAGTGTTTAGTGAAGTTATTAAAGGTGATAATAGTTTTTTATTAACATCTTTATTACAATACATTCCTATCGTAATTGGAATATTTATCGTATTATCTTTGTTGGAAATGTCTGAAAAGATGACTGACAAAATGTTAGATGAAAGACTATATATAAGCACTCAACGACTTTGGTTTTCCCGCAAAAAAAATAATTCTAGTGTGTCCGAAGATATAAGTAAATCAGTATATGATTGTAAATTAGCCAGAAAATCTCTTGATATTTTGAAAAAAGATATTTGGGTTGTTATTGTTGGCTTACCATCTGTTATTATTTGGCAAATATCATTAGCTGAAGAATATGTTTTGCCTTTATTAATTGTTGGTATTTTCCCTTTTTTAATCAGTCTATGTTTTGGTAAACTTATTGCAAAATATAGTAATTATTCCTTACAGTTCATCAGCTCTGTATCATCGGCCATTGCCAATAATAATGTCAAAGATATGTACACAGAACAAGAAAAATACTACAAAACAAAATTAAGTGGCGAATGGTGGCAACAATGCAGTGAGGTTTTATCTAATACCTCACATTGGTTAATTATGGCAATAATGATATTGTTATCCGTATATGATATAATTCCGTTATTACCGAAAGAACTATCTCCGCCTGATGTAGCTGCGTTTTTAGTAAACTTAAAATTAATTAACAAACCGTTTCAAGAATTAGTGGCATTATACAATGAATTGCACAAAGCCTACCCTGCAATAAAAAGAGTACTTCGCCCGTAAATCTATTAGAAATAAAAAAGTACGCATTAACCTTGTAAAAGATTTTATGCGTACTTTTTTTTAATTGGTGCCCACGGCAAGACTTGAACTTGCACGCCCATAAAGAGCGACAGATTTTAAGTCTGTTGCGTCTACCAATTCCGCCACGTGGGCTGAAATTAAGTAATGAAACCTAAATCATTGGTATGTTTTGCCACTTTTACATTTAAAAAGCAAGTGTTTTTTTACTTTTATATCTAAAAATTATTTTTTTGTTCTTAACAATAAAATATAGAGCAATATCAACGACTAAAATCAGCATTTATCGATATATGATTTAATATCCTTATAACATAAATCTAGATTCTTTTTATTACGGCTTCGCATTACTATTTCTGTTGAAAAACCGTTGTCGTGAAATTTGGGATATGAGCCGATGGAAACATCATCATACGATGAGGCTATTTTTGCAATAGTGTCACCTATTGTTCCCTCACTTAAATTTTCTTTAAAAATAGTATATTTGTGTACTTTAATCCCGCCTTGCATAGTTGGCAATATATCATTAAGCATCACATTAAATATTTTTGGTATACCTGCACAAACATAAACATTTTCAACATTTGCCCCTGGTGCTATCGAAATTGAGTTATCAATTAATTTACAACCTTTTGGCATTTTAGCGAGATTAGTTCGCGTATCAGTCAAAGGCAATTCTCTTTCTTTGTAATAAGCCGATAGCCTGCGCAATGCTTCTTGATTTTGTTCAATTTCTAGACCAAAAGCACTAGCCACACATGCAAATGTTATATCGTCGTGTGTTCCACCAATACCGCCACAAGTAAATACATAATCATATTTTTTTGAAAAGTGCTTAACAGTTTCAACGATAGTATCAAAGACATCACCTATTACGCGAACTTCGACTAAGTCAAATCCATACTCATCTAGGCTTTTAGCAAGAAAATTTATATTCTTATCAGCCGTTTTCCCGTTTAATATTTCATCTCCGATGACTACAAATCCGACTTTTTTAATCATTTTTTACTTTAATCCCATTAACTCTTCTAGCCAATGAATTGTATAATCACCGGATATAAAATCAGGTTCATCTAACAATTTCAAATGCAGTGGAATATTGGTTTTTACACCAATAATTAAGTATTCTTTTAATGCTCTTTTCATTCGTGCAATTGCAATCTCTCTGGTAGGAGCGTGAACTATTAATTTTGCAATCATACTATCGTAATGTGGTGGTATTGAATAACCAGCATATAAATGACTATCAACCCTTACACCTAGTCCGCCTGGGGCGTGATACAATTCAACCGTGCCCGGCATTGGCATAAATGTTTCTGGACATTCCGCATTAATTCGACATTCTATCGCGTGACCGTTAATTTTTATATCTTGCTGTTTTGCACTCAACCCATCACCACTTGCCACATTAATTTGTTCTTTGATTAAATCAAATCCTGTTATCATTTCAGTAATAGGATGTTCTACCTGAATTCTTGTATTCATCTCAATAAAGAAAAATTCACCATTTTCATATAAAAACTCAATAGTACCAGCCCCGCGATACTTCATTTTAGACATTGCTTTTACACACACATTGCCTATGTCAGTTCGGGTTTTTTCATCAATTGATGGGCCTGATGCTTCTTCTATAACTTTTTGATGGCGACGCTGTATTGAACAATCTCTTTCAAAGAAATGTAATGCGTTACCCGTACCATCACCAAATACTTGAATTTCAATATGACGAGGACGGCCTAAATATCTTTCCATATAAACCGCACCATCACCAAATGCAGATAATGCTTCGGTTTGACAAATATTAAATGCTTCTTCTAACTCTTCTGGGGTATTGGCAACTTTCATACCACGACCACCACCGCCAGAAGCAGCTTTTATAATCAATGGAAAACCAATTTTTTTACTCCAAGATTTTGCATCTTTTACCGTTTTCACTTCGCCTTGTGAACCAGGGACAACAGGTATTCCTAGTTTTACCGCAGTATCTTTTGCCTTGATCTTGTCACCCATTACACGAATATGTTCAGATGTTGGACCTACGAAAATAAAACCGTGTTCATCAACTAGTTCAGCAAATTCAGCATTTTCAGATAAAAATCCAAATCCAGGGTGAATCGCATCAACTCCTGTAATTTGTGCCGCTGTTAAAATAGATGGAATATTTAAATAAGAGTACTTAGATTGTGCAGGGCCAATACATACCGCCTCATCAGCAATTTTTACATGCATAGAATCCGCATCAGCTGTTGAATGAACCGCTACTGTTTTAATACCTAGTTCACGGCAAGCACGAATAATTCGTACAGCAATCTCACCTCTGTTTGCTATCAGTAATTTTTTAATCATTTTTAATACCTACTAAGATAATATTATTAGTGGTTGGTCAAATTCAACTGGTTCACCATCGCCAACCAATATTTCTTCTACTTTACCGTCTTTTTTCGCTGTAATTGGATTCATTACTTTCATTGCTTCTACAATAATTAAAGTATCGCCCTTTTTAACAGATTGTCCAACTTTTACAAAATTATCCGCATCTGGTGATGGGGCTAGGTATGCCGTACCTACAATAGGAGATTTTACCGCATTAGCATTATCTTGGTGTGAAACAGGAACAGGCACTTCGGCTTTTTCCTGAACTGGTGCTTGAGGGGCAGGTTGAACAGCCTGAACAGAACTTGCAGGAGAAGAAGCAACAACATTTTCAGGTAATTTACGAATTATGCGAACATAATTTTCACCGTTTCCAACTTCAATTTCCGCTAGGTTTTCTTTATTAACTAGCTTCGATAAAGATTTAATTGTTGAATAATCTAACTCTAATTTATTGGTCATTATATAATCTCCTTAAATTTATTACTTAACTCAAGCTTGCTTTTTCAATAGCAACCTTGTAACCCAAAAAACCAAATCCACACACAACACCCTTAGCCACATCGGAAATGTAGCTTTTATGGCGAAATTCTTCGCGACAGTGGATATTTGAAATGTGAACTTCGTATACATCAACAGATATAGCCAAAATGGCATCACGAATTGCAATAGATGTATGTGTATAAGCGCCCGCATTAATGATAATTGCATCATAATTTTTATCAGCATTTTGAATAGCGTCAATTATTTCGCCTTCGTGATTTGATTGTATGCACTCAATAAGTGAATTATTTTGCTTAGCCCAATTTTTACACATATTTTCCAAATCCGAAAGGCTTTCAACACCGTATAGTGATGATTCACGCTTTCCTAATAAATTTAAATTTGGCCCATTAATTAATAATATATTGTTCATATGCTTTTCTAACAATAAAGTTTATGAAAAAGTTACTTAAAAAGTATCTTAATTTGCACTTGAAAATGAATTTACTACACTATTTAAGTTCAATCAACTAAAAAATAACAAAAAACGCGTTTTTTGTCAAAAATTGATAAAAATTGCTATTTTTTTGTTAAAAATCGATAAAAAACGGCCATTTTTGTTAAAAAAAGGATTTTTTTACTTTTTGAAGAAAACTTTGCTAGTATCAAGTACTTTTTCCCAACCTGCACGGACTAATTCCGGATCTAGGTGTTCTTCTTGTGGGTATCCTAAACACATATATCCGATAAAATGCCAATTATCAGGTGTTTTTAGTGTTTTACATACTTTTATTGGATCAAGAATTGAAACCCAACCCATACCAATTCCGTTGGCTCTAGCTGCTAGCCATAAATTTTCGATGGCTGTAACAACAGAATAATGTATCGTTTCGGGCATAGTTTGTCGACCTAGACCGCTACCAATATCAGATTCGTGTTCAGCAAATATTGCTAAATGAATAGGAGCTTCTTTTAAGCCAGATAATTTCAAACTACGATATAAGCTGGCTTTTTCATCGGTATATATTTTACTAGCTTTATCGTTTTCGACTTCATAATTATGTATTATTTGTTGGCGTAAATCTTTGTCATCAACCTGAATAAATCGCCACGGTTGTGATAGGCCAACTGATGGGGCAAGCATCGCCTGTGATATTATTTCTTGCAAAACATTTTCATCAACAGGACGGCTTTTAAATCTTCTTACATCGCGACGCCATAAAAACAAGTCTTTTAATTGTGAGCGAAATTTTTTATCAAAATACATTTATAATCTCCCCGATTATTATTTTATAATATAATAGCAAAACTAAAATTAATATTCAATTATATACTTTTATGATGATTAATTGTGGTATATAAAATAAATATGAAAATACTTAATTCACCATTAAACACAGAAATAATAATACAATCGCAAGATAATTTTGCGAATGCAAGGATATTTAATCATAGAATCTATTATTCTTATAAAAACAAAAAAGACACTACAATAATTTCAACTGATATAAACGGGCAAGATAGAAAATATGAATTGCCACAAGACATATATATAGATACAGCAATTAATATTTATGGGGGAATTTGTTTTTGTCCGACTGATTTTGGCATTGTTTATTCAGATAGTAAAACAAAAGAATTATATATTGTAAAAAATCATACAGTTGAACAATTAACTTTTGACAATAAATATAATTATGCTGACATTAATTATAATAATGAAAATAAATGTATTGTATTTGTTGCCGAACAAAACAAGGGACATTTTCCTAAACAACACATCGGACAAATTAATTTAAAAACTAAGCAATATTCAATTGTTGCAAAAGGCGCCGATTTTTACCATTCTCCCAAATCAGAAAATAATAAAATAATATGGCTAGAATGGAATTTACCACATATGCCTTGGGATAATTCATCTGTAATATTATACGAAAATAATAAAACAAAGGTTGTGTCACAAGGAATCGGACATTTTCAACCTGAATTAATAAATGGTGATATTTATTATGCAAAAGACACAGGTTCATATTTTAATATTTTTAAAAATAATAAAAATATCTCGCCATTAAACATAGATTTTTATATGCCATTATGGGTTTATGGAATGCGAACATATACCGTGTTAGATGATAAGATTATTGCTTGTGGCGCAATAAAGGGAAATTGGCAAATAGGCGAATTAAGACAAAATAAATTTATACCATTAAAAACACAGGCGGTATATTTTGATAGCTTGCACGGCGAAAATAATAATTTCGTCACAATTAACAGATATTCAAATAAACCATCACAGATTATATTAAACAATACACAAATAATCGATACTAGCAACCCGCTACCAGTCAATGATGATTATATATCAAGCCCAGAAGAAATTGAATTTTATAACAACAATGATAAAGTTTATGCATATTATTACCCACCAAAAAATCCAACTAAAAACAAAGAGGATAATGACAAGCCACCATTAATTGTTAAATCACATTCAGGCCCAACAGGACAAGCAACAACCGAGTACAACCCGAAAATACAATTCTGGACAAGTCGTGGTTTTGCCGTTCTTGATGTAAATTATTCAGGTTCAACAGGTTACGGTTCAAAATACCGTAACAGGTTAAATAATTTATGGGGTAAAATTGATGTCCAAGAATTAGAATCTGGAGCAAAATATTGCGTTAAAAATAACCTAGCTAATCAAAATCAACTTATTATATCTGGTTCTTCGGCTGGTGGATATTCTGTATTATGCGCATTAGCATTCGGCAATGTATTTAATGTAGGAACATCAATATACGGAATTGGCAACCTATCATCACTAGTTGAGCAAACTCATAAATTTGAAGCTAATTATTTTGATATTTTAATCGCACCTTATAAAGATAATTTAGAATTGTATAAAAATCGTTCGCCTATTAATTTTGCACAAAATATATCAGCACCCGTTTTATTTTTACAAGGTCTTGATGATAAAGTCGTATCACCTTCACAATCAAAATTAATGTACGATAATTTAATCAAAAATAATATCCCTACTGCATTAATAAATTATGTCGGAGAAGGTCACGGATTCAAAAATCCTGAAACAAAAGCCCACGCATTAGAGGCTGAATTACAATTCTATGACTATATATTTAATAATAAAAAGCCAAATTATGAAATAGGTAAAGTTTCAGAACTAGATTTTAACAAATAATAGTTACAAAAAAAGCCCCAATTATATGAGGCTCTTTTATGTGAGGTTTTTTTAAATATATAAATACAAATTCGATTATATACCCAAATCTGAGAATTTCTTCTTGAAGCGATCCAATTGACCACCTTCCATAAGGCGTTGTTGGCCACCAGTCCAAGCAGGATGTGAAACACTATCTACATCAAGACGCATTACATCGCCTTCTTTGCCCCAAGTTGAATATGTCATGTATTCTGTTCCGTCCGTCATAACTACCTTAATCATATGGTAGTCTGGGTGAATATCTTTTTTCATAATTTTAACCTTTCATTTTGGTGTGGCTTTTATACACACCGATTCTTAAAATACCTTATCTATTTAACAAAATACAAGAAAAATGCAAGTAAAATATATAAAATAATTGCACTTTATATTTAATCTTTAAAATAAATTTTAACTTGTTTTAAATATTTCTTTTTCGTATATTTCATTATTATGACTAAAACACTTGATGAATTATACGATATTGCTAGTAATTACCACACAGATGAAAATCACGAAATGGCAAAATATTACTATAAACAAGTGTTACAAATTGACCCTAAACATTATAATTCATTAAGGTGGCTTGCTGATAATTATCTTGAACAAGAAAACTATGAAACAGCAATTAAATGGTTTGAAAAAGCAAAAAAAGTAAACGACCAAGATAACAATTTATTCAATGACTTAGGGTTATGTTATTATGAAAATTGTGATTACGAAAAATCTATTAAAAATTATAAACTAGGCCTAGAAATAAAACACGACGATGAAACCATACATTCAAATTTTGGTAAGGCATTATATGAAAGATATCTGGAAAATCAACAAGAGGCAAAACAAGATGCGAAATGGTGGTTAAATAACTTTCCAAATTCAAATGATGCACAAGTGATAGGTTCGGCAATACTGGGAAAAAACATATCAAAACAAAATACAAAATATGTAAAACAAATATTTGATGATTTTGCCGAAGATTTTGACGAAAAATTATCAGAGCTTAACTATAAGGCTCCTGAGTACATCGCCGAAATATGGAAAAAGCATAATAAGAAACCCGTAAGTAAAATTCTTGATGCTGGTTGTGGAACTGGTTTATTATCACCACATATTACAAATTGTTGCGACCAATTATACGGGGTTGATTTATCTAGTGAAATGCTAGAACTAGCAAAAACACGAGAACTTTATACGGATTTATTTTGTGAAGATTTAATTAAATACTTAAAGCGAAACAAAGATAGTTTTAACGGTATAATAGCAAGTGATGTATTATGTTATTTCGGTGATTTAGAAGAGGTTTTTAAATTATCTTACGATAGCTTACATTCAAATTCATACCTTGCATTTTCTGTTGAAAAAAATCACATTGATGAACAAGATTTTTTACTAAGCCCATCAGGAAGGTATGTACATAAACAAAAATATGTAGAATATTTACTGGAAAAAGTAGGGTTTAAAAAAGTCAAAATAATAAATAAAACATTGCGAACAGAACACGATAATCCCGTAAAAGGATTAATAACAATCGCAAAGAAATAACTATATTTTTCAATAATTTACATATAGTAAAAATTAGAAAAGGCATACTTATTAAAGCACGCCTTTATCTAACAAAGTTATCTAACAAAGTTGTTTAACTTCTGTAAAATAATTTCATATAATACTAAAAAAAGTAGATATAGAATTATAACAATGCTGACAAGTAATAAAATTTTGACAATGGCGGATTTACTCAAAAAATAAGTATTTATACATAATCATAACAATAAATTACGCTTAAATAATTTAGAATCAGACAGCACTAAGTGAATACATTTACTACCTAGTAAAAATATAAATATAATTAACAATAAAAAATTAATTTAATGTCCTAGTATTTGTGACAAGAATTCTTTTGCTCTATCGTTTTTAGGATTTTTAAAGAATGTTTCAGGGTCATTTTGTTCTAGTATTTCACCGTGATCCATAAAAATCACACGGTCAGCAACACGACGCGCAAATCCCATTTCGTGTGTTACACAAATCATAGTCATACCTTGTTCTGCTAAATCAACCATTACATCTAGAACCTCTGAAATCATTTCAGGGTCAAGTGCAGAAGTTGGTTCATCAAATAACATAATATCAGGATTCATACATAATGACCTAGCAATAGCAACCCTTTGTTGTTGCCCACCGGATAATTGCCCTGGAAACTTGTTTGCTTCATTTGGAATTTTTACTCTTTCCAATAACTTCATTGCTATTTCTTCGGCTTGTTTCTTAGGCATTTTTTTAACCCAGATAGGTGCAAGAGTACAATTTTCCAATACGGTTAAATGTGGAAATAGATTAAAATGTTGGAAGCACATTCCAGCCTGAGCTCTCACTGCATTGATTGATTTAATATCATCTTTTATTTCAACACCACCCACAGATATTGAGCCTTGTTGAAATTGTTCAAGTGCATTGACACAGCGAATAAGTGTTGATTTACCTGAACCAGAAGGCCCACAAACAACTATTTTTTCACCTTTTGTAACTTGTAAGTTAACATTTTTTAATGCATGGAATGAATCATACCATTTATGTAATTCTTTAATATCAATTACAACTTCTTTACTTTTTTTAGCTTTTGCTTTTTTAACTGACATTTTTATTTTCCTTTTATTTTAAATGCAATAATTTATTTGTATGATCTCGATAATCTTCGTTCTAAATGTAATGAATATCTAGACATTAAGTAACAAAATACAAAAAACACTATTGCTATAAACATATAAACCTCATTTGCTAATCCAATCCACTCTCGGTTTGAAAGTGCGGCGCGACCGACACCCAATAAGTCAAACATACCAACGATTATAACAAGAGTTGTGTCCTTAAACAAGCTAATAAATGAATTAACGATTCCTGGTATTGATATTTTTAATGCTTGTGGCAATATAATTAAACTCATTGATTGCCAATAACTAAGCCCCATTACATCTGAGGCTTCATACTGTCCTTTTCGAATTGATTGTAATCCTCCACGGATAACCTCCGCCATATATGCTGATGCAAAGATAACAATAATAAATATTACACGAATCAATTGATCAATAATTACATCACTAGGTAAGAATAATGGTAAAAGCACAGTTGCCATAAATAATAAGGTAATCATAGGCACACCGCGAATCAATTCAATAAACATTGTGCTAAAAAGCCTTATCGCTGGCATTTTACTGCGACGACCCAACGCTAATAATATTCCAATTGGTAGAGATAAAGCAATCCCCATTACACCAAGAGTAAGTGTTAATAACAAACCACCCATTTTTTCAGATTCAACAGGAACAAGACCAAACCCACCCCATAATAACCAAAATGCAATAAGTGGATATGTAATTGAAAACATTAAAAAATACTTGCGGTATAAAATCTTAGAATACAAAATTGGTGCAAGAGCAACCAGCAATAATAAAGATGCTAGATTCGGACGCCAATATAATTCAGGTGGATAAAAACCATATAAATATTGTGGGAATCTAGCTGTAATTACACCCCAACAAGCACCCCCTGATGTACACTGTGAGCGTTTATCTACAAAGAAATCAGCGCTAAAAAACAACCAATCAAGTGCCATCGGTAAATATGATAAAAGTAAATAAATAAGTATTATTGTTACAATAGAATCATACCAAGTTGAAAATAAATTATTACGAATAGCCTTAAAAATACCACCTTGTGTTTTAGGTGCAGGTAAATTAGGATGCTCACCTACTTTATATTGTAATTTATTCATTTAATTACCTTTCCACAAGTTGAACTTTTTTGTTAATATAATTCATTATTGCTGAAATTAATAAACTCAACAGTAAATATGTACCCATAATCATCAATATACATTCTATTGCTTGACCTGTTTGGTTAAGAGTAATCCCACCTGTGGTCGCCGTAAGATCCATATAACCAACAGCCACTGCTAGGGAAGAATTCTTCATCAAATTCAAATACTGACTCGTAAGTGGTGGTATTATAAGCCTTAATGCTTGTGGAATAACAACCATTTTCATCATTTGATTTCTTGTAATATTAAATGACATTCCAGCTTCTATTTGTCCCTTTGGTACAGACAAAATACCAGCCCTTACAATTTCTGCAATATGTGCAGATGTATAAACAGCAAGCCCCATCAATAAAGCAACAAATTCAGGCTTTAATGCCATACCACCTTTGAAATTAAATCCTTTTAATTCAGGAACCACCCACTCAATAGGTTGATTTGTAATAAAATAAGTAACTACCGGCAATCCTATTATTATTAATAAACTAACTAAAAATATCGGGCTTTGTTTACCTGTTTTAATATGTATCTTTTTCGCTCGCTTAACATAGAAAAAATTAATAATAATAGCTCCTATAAAAGCTATTAAAATGGCTATCGAACCTTCTATAAAAACAGGTGATGGAAAATAAAGACCACGATTTGATATAAAAATACTATCATAAATATTGATAGCTTTCTTAGCACTAGGTAATTGCAAGAACACACCAAAATACCATATGATAATCCAAATAAGAACAGGTACATTACGCTTAAATTCAACAACTAAATATACAAGTTTTGATACTAACCAATTATTTGATAGTCGTAAAACACCCATTATAAAACCAAGAATTGTTGCAATAAAAATACCAAGAATTGAAACAGATAAAGTATTTAACAAACCAACAAAATAAGCATCAATGTGTAAACTATCAGATGTAAATTTAAAAAACGGGGAATATGCATCATATCCAGCTCTTGAAAATAAAAAATCAAATCCAGATGTAATGCCAATTCTGTCTAAGTTTATAATTGCATTGTTAATAAAATAATAAAACACCACAACCAAAAATAATACCAATGTAAATTGCGATGCAATAGAGCGAAATTTTTTGTTATAAGATATATCAAACATTTATATTTACTCTCATAATAAATAAATTATACAGTATATAATTTGTTTTAAGTTAAAAATAATAAAAAATAGAGATGATAAATAAATATCATCTCTAAAATTTAATATCCTTTAACGGAATGGTGGTACATATTGTAAACCACCTTGTTTGTAAGAAGCATTTAAACCACGAGGTAAGCCTGTTTTAGCCATAGTTTTGTCATAAACTTCTTTGTAATTACCAACTTGTTTTATAATTTGATAACCAAAATCTTTGCGAACACCCAAGAACTTGCCTAAATTACCCTGATGGCCTAAAATTCTTAAAATTTCTGAGTTCTTAGATTCTTTAAAATCATCAACATTATTAGAATTAATTCCTAATTCCTCAGCACCAATAATTGTATAAAGAGACCAACGAACAATGTCGCCCCAATTATTATCACCGTGCCTTACCGCCGGACCTAATGGTTCTTTGGAAATTAATTCAGGTAATACTTCCCAATTATCAGGATTTGGCATAGATGCTTTAACAGCCGCTAAGCCTGTCGAATCAGTAGTAAGTAAATCGCAACGGCCAGCTTTTAAAGACTTTATGGCATCATCAAATGTATCAACATTTACTGGTTCATAACTAATTTCTGTTTTTTTGAAATATTCGGCTAAATTAAGTTCCGTAGTTGTACCAGGTTCAATACATACAGTTGCCCCATCTAATTCTTTCGCTGAACTCACGCCAAGATCTTTATTTATTAAAAAGCCTTGTCCATCATACCAAGTAACACCAACAAAATCTAAACCCAAATCCGTAGAGCGAGATAATGTCCAAGTACTATTCCTTGATAAAACATCAGCTTCCCCAGATTGTAAAATAGTAAAACGATTTTTGGTTGTAGTTGGCATAAACTTTACTTTATTTTTATCGCCAAAAATAGCGGCTGAAATAGCACGGCAAACCTCAACATCAATTCCCTGCCATTTACCATTATCATCAGTATATGACAAACCAAAAACACCTGAATTAACAGCGCATTTTAAATATCCACGCTCTTTAACATTTTCTAAAGTATTTTCGCCTGCAAATGCACTTGACAAAGAACCAATAATAAAAGCTGAAACAGTTAATAATCTTTTCATAAGTATCCCCCTATTATTTTTTTTTAGTATTATAGTTATATAAAAAAATATTTACCTAACTCGTAATATAATTTTAATCATAATTAATAAATTGTGTCAATTTAAAATCTAATGATTTCAATAAAAAAGAGATAGTTAAAAAACTATCTCTTTTTATTTATGTTTGTTACTTTTAATATTTTATTACATACAACCAAAAGTAATAGCTTGTAAAAAAATTATTTATAAAATGGGTCTTCAACAGCTTTTAAGCGAGCTTTGGCTACATCAAGTTTTGCTTTCAAATCAGGTTTATTTTCAGAGCTAGCATTATTAAATTCGCTTAATGCTTGATTTAATGAATCTTGCGCTTGTTTTTTATCAATATCATCTACTAATATACCCTGTTCTACTAGTATTATAACAGACTTAGCATTGACTTCAACAAAACCAGTTTCAACAAATAGTCTAGTTTCTTGATTATCATTACGAACTATAATAGTTCCAGCACGAACTGTCCCTATTAATGGGCTGTGTCCTGCCATTACACCAATATCACCGCTTTCAGCCGGAATTATTACCATATCAGCATCCGCAGAATATAAGCTTTTTGATGGCGATACCAATGTAAATGCAATTTTTGACATATTTAAATCCTATAAAACTATACTGCTTCTTTTTTCATTTTATTAGCTTTTTCGATAACTTCTTCGATTCCACCAACCATATAGAATGCACCTTCTGGAATATCGTCATATTTACCTTCTACGATGTCTTTAAATGATTTTACTGTATCATCTAGTTGAACGAACTTACCAGGGGAACCTGTAAATACTTCGGCAACGTGGAATGGTTGAGACAAGAATCTTTCGATTTTACGAGCTCTTGCAACAATAACTTTATCATCTTCTGATAATTCATCCATACCTAAAATAGCAATAATTTCTTGTAATGTTTTATATTGTTGTAAAATTTCTTGTACTTTTCGTGCTGTATTATAATGATCCTCACCAACAACAGACGGATCAAGAATTCTTGAAGTCGAATCAAGCGGGTCAACCGCTGGATAAATACCTTTTTCTGCAATAGAACGGTTAAGTACAGTTGTTGCATCTAGGTGAGCAAATGTATTTGCAGGAGCAGGGTCAGTTAAATCATCGGCAGGTACATACACGGCCTGTACTGATGTAATAGAACCCTTGTTTGTAGATGTAATTCGTTCTTGCATCGCACCCATTTCAGTTGAAAGAGTTGGCTGATAACCTACCGCAGATGGAATTCGTCCAAGTAATGCAGATACCTCGGCACCGGCTTGTGTAAAACGGAATATATTATCTACGAAAAATAGTACATCTTGCCCTTCTTCATCACGGAAATATTCCGCTTGTGTAAGACCAGTTAATGCAACTCTTGCTCTTGCCCCAGGAGGCTCATTCATTTGTCCATAAACTAACGAACATTTTGACTCACCTTCTAGGTTAATTACGCCAGATTCTATCATTTCGTGGTAAAGGTCATTACCTTCACGAGTTCTTTCACCAACGCCGGCAAATACAGAATATCCACCGTGTCCTTTGGCAATATTATTAATTAATTCCATAATAGTAACGGTTTTACCAACACCAGCACCACCAAATAAGCCAATTTTACCGCCCTTTGGATATGGAGTTAATAAATCAATTACTTTAATACCTGTAACTAAAACTTCTGTTTCTGTTGATTGGTCAACATACGCAGGAGCTGGGCGGTGAATTGGATAAGATTTTTTATTACCAATATCGCCTCTTTCATCAATTGGTTCACCGATTACATTCATAATACGACCAAGAGTTTCTTGTCCAACCGGTACATTAATAGCATCGCCTGTATCAACAACTTCACTGCCACGAACTAAACCTTCTGTGCTGTCCATTGCAATAGTACGAACAGTATTTTCACCTAAATGTTGGGCTACTTCTAGAATTAATTTCTTGCCGTTATTATCTGTTTCTAGTGAATTTAGGATTGATGGTAATTCATTGTCAAAAACAACATCAACTACCGCTCCCATTACTTGGGTTATTTTACCCTTATTTTTCGCCATTTTTTACTCCTTTTTAATCTATAATGCTTCTGCACCAGAAATAATTTCTATCAACTCACCAGTAATTTGTGCCTGACGAGTACGGTTAAACTTAATTTGTAAATTATGAATCATATCACCTGCATTATTAGTTGCATTATCCATAGCAGTCATTCGTGCGGCTTGTTCACCAGCGAAACTTTCTAGCATTGCAGAATAAAGCTGAACAATTAAATTTTTTGGTAATAATGCCATTAATATTGCATCTTCGCTTGGGTCGTATTCATAAATTGCTTTACTATACTTTTCTTCATTACTATCTTGCTTGTCATCGTTAACTTTATCACTATCGACAGAAGAAGCTAGTGGGATAATTTGTTTTGGTGTAGGTCGTTGCTCTAATGCATTAACAAATACATTGTAATACATAGTACAAATATCAAATTCACCAGCATTAAGCATCTCTATGATTTTAGAACTAACTATTTTTGCATGTTGATATTCAGGAACTGGTTTATTTAATTCTTCAAACGCCTCAACAATATCATTTTCAAAAACATTTTTAATTATAACATTAGCCTTACGACCAACAATTAAAAACTTTACTTTTTTTCCACTTTTCTTTAATGCCCTAGCATCATTTAAAGCACGACGCGCTAGATTACTATTAAATCCACCACATAAACCACGATCTGATGATACAACAACAAATAAATGAACTTTATCTTGACCAGTTCCAACCAATAATGGATTTTTTGAACTAGTTCCTTTTGATAAATTAGTAATCATTTTACTCATTTCAGTAACATAAGGACGAGATTCTTCCACATTATCAGTCGCTTTTTTCAACTTAGCAGAAGCAACCATTTTCATAGCCGAAGTAATTCGCTTTGTTGATTGCACAGATAAGATAGATGATTTTAAATCCTTTAAAGACGCCATTTTTAAACCTTACTTAAACTTATTTTTAAAGCTATCTAAAATATCTTTCAAACCTTTGATAATATCATCATTATAATCACCAGTTTTATTAATCATAGCAATAACTTTATCATTAGTTTTAGCATATTTTAATAATTCTTGTTCAAAACGACGAACATTAGAAATATCAATATTATCTAAATAACCATTTGTTCCTGCAAAAATAACAAGAACCTGTTCACCAACAGATAACGGCGAGAATTGAGGTTGTTTCAACAACTCAACCAATCTTGCACCACGAGCAAGCAATGCTTGTGTAGCAGGGTCAAGATCAGATGCGAATTGAGCGAATGCTTCCATCTCGCGATATTGTGCTAGTTCCAATTTGATAGTACCGGCAACTTTTTTCATTGCTTTTGTTTGTGCTGACGAACCAACACGAGATACCGATAAACCAACATTAATTGCCGGACGGATACCTTTATAGAACAAATCAGTTTCAAGGAAAATCTGCCCATCAGTAATAGAAATTACATTAGTTGGAATAAATGCCGAAACATCATTATCTTGAGTTTCAATAACTGGTAGTGCAGTTAAAGAACCCCCACCGCAATCTTCATTTAATTTAGAAGATCTTTCAAGTAAACGAGAATGCAAGTAAAATACATCACCTGGATATGCTTCACGCCCTGGTGGACGACGAAGTAATAATGACATTTGACGATAAGAAACCGCTTGTTTAGTTAAATCATCATATACAATCAATGCATGCATACCGTTATCACGGAAATATTCACCGATTGCTGTACCTGTATATGGTGCCAAGAATTGTAAAGGAGCAGGATCAGATGCTGTCGCGGCAACAACACAAGTATATTCCATAGCACCTTGTTCTTCTAGCACTCTAACAAGTTGAGCAACTGTTGAGCGTTTTTGACCAACAGCAACATAAATACAGTAAAGCTTTTTAGATTCATCTTTACCTTTATTAACTTCTTTCTGATTCAAAATAGTATCAAGAGCAACCGTTGATTTACCAGTTTGACGGTCACCAATAATTAATTCCCTTTGCCCACGACCAATAGGAACAAGGCTATCAATCGCCTTAATACCTGTTTGTACTGGTTCGTGTACAGATTTTCTTGCAATAATTCCCGGAGCTTTTACCTCAACCAAATTGCGTTTTTTAGCTTTGATTGCACCTTTGCCATCTATCGGATTACCTAAACCATCAACAACACGGCCTAATAATTCCTTGCCAACAGGAGTATCAACAATCGCACCAGAGCGTTTTACCGTATCACCTTCGCGAATTGAGCGGTCATCGCCAAAAATTACCACACCAACATTATCTGTTTCTAGGTTAAGTGCCATACCTTTTATTCCGCCTGGAAATTCAACCATTTCACCAGCTTGAACATTATCAAGTCCATACACTCGAGCAACACCATCACCGACTGATAAAACTGTACCAACTTCGGCGACATCAGAAGTAACTTTAAAATTTGCAATTTTATCTTTTAAAATTGCTGAAATTTCAGCAGCATTTAGGGTCATACTGTTAAACCCCTTTCATTTCTTGTTTTAGTTTATCCAATTTAGTTTGAGTGCAAGAATCTAGCATTTTAGAACCGATTTTTACAATCAAACCACCAATAATAGCAGGCTTTACGATATACGAAACACGAATATCGCCACCCACAACTTCAGCAACAGCTTTTTCTACTTGCTTTGTTTGCTTAGAGCTTAGCTTGTTGGCTGAAATAACTTCAGCATTGACAATACCGTTATGCTCATCAACTAACTCCATAAACTGTTCAAGAACATTACTAAGAGCAAATTGACGACGGTTTTGACAAAGAGTCTTAATAAGACCTTTTAATTCGTCAGAAGATTTTAATTTTTTTAGAATTTCATTTAAAATTGCCTCCGCCTCATCAATTTTTAAGGCCGGAGATTTAATGACACTAGAAAGTTTGTCACTACTGTTTAATACTTTTTGTAAGGAAGATACACATTTAACAACCTTATCAAGACTTTTATTATCAACAGATAATTTAAACAATGCGGTTGCATACCTTTTCGATACCTGTCTTAATTCACTATTTAAAGTCATTTGTTCCTACTATATAATATTTGACTAAATACGAGCGTAATCCCTTGTCAAAACTGACAAAAGAAGTATAATTTCAACATTTCTAACATATTTGAATATAAAAATAAACTATATTTTAAGATTTATTTTTAATCAAAAGTCGCTTTAAGCAAATCTTTTGTAGATTATACAACCAATAATAGTGCGTAGGTATGCCGGTCATAATTTCAGTTACTAATTGAAATTATAATATGTTATAAATATTGTTATGAATATCATATATGTTTTATTACCAATCCCCACATCAAGCGGTTCATATGCCTATCAAAATGACGCACCGCTAGAAATCGGCTCGTTTGTAAAAGTTCCGCTGGGAAATCGTACGGAAGTGGGAATCGTCTGGGAAAAGACTGATGATAAAACAATCGCAAAAGATAAAATAAAAAGTGTAATTGAAAAAATTGATATCCCGCCGTTAAATAACGATTTAATTAAAACTATAAAATTTATAAGTGGATATAATTTAACATATTTGGGTTTGGTTTTAAAAATGATATTACCAAATAAAAAAATATTATTAACCCAACAAACAGAAGAAGAATATAGCCTTAATGATTTGAATAATCAAAAAATCACTAGTGCTAGAAAAATAGTGATAGATGAATTAAAACAACATAAATCACTAACGCAATCAGAAATAAAAAAACATGCTTCCACTTCCGTAATAAAAGGAATGCTAGACAAAAAAATAATAAATAAAAAACTAATTAAAAAAACATTTAAGCCAATTCCAATTAATCCTGATAATTTAAAAGTTCAACTAAATGACAATCAATCACAAGCTCTAGAAAAAATAAAATCAAGTCTAGGTAAATACGCCCCTATACTGCTTGATGGTGTAACTGGTTCTGGTAAAACAGAAGTGTATTTTGAATTAATTGCCGATATAATTAAAAATGATTCTACCAAACAAATATTAGTCTTGTTACCAGAAATTGCTCTATCTAGTCAATGGTCAGAAAGATTTGAAAAAAGGTTCGGAGTTAAACCTTGCTTGTGGCATAGTGAGATAACACAACACAAAAAACAAAAAATATATAATGGCTTAATAAACAATACTATTAATGTAGTTGTGGGGGCTAGGTCTGCATTATTTTTACCGTTTAACAATTTATCCTTAATCGTAGCCGATGAAGAACACGACAATTCATATAAACAAGAAGAAACTGTATATTATAATGCTCGTGATATTGCAATATACAGGGCATCAATTAACAAATGCCCTATAATACTTGCATCGGCCACACCATCATTAGAATCTTGGGCAAATGTTAATGATAAAAGATATACTCGTATATCTTTGGCTAATCGCTATGGTAATTCAACCTTGCCTGAAATTCAAACCATAGACATAACAAAAGAAAAAATTGAAGCACAAAAATTTATATCAGAAACATTACATCAACACATTGATGAAGCATTAAATCACAACCAACAAGTTTTGTTATTTTTAAATCGTAAGGGCTATGCACCTTTAACACTTTGTAATAAATGCGGGTTTAGGCATCAGTGCAATAATTGTCGTTCTTGGTTAGTAGAACATAAACGCACAAAGAGTCTTGACTGCCATCATTGCGGATATTCTATTCAACAAGATGATACTTGTCCCGAATGTGGAGCAAGTGAAATGAAAAATTGTGGCCCTGGGGTGGAGCGAATATACGAAGAAATTATAAACAGATATCCTGATGCAAAAGTTTTTACTGCGACTAGTAAAAATCTTAATACAACAAAACTATCACAACAATTTGTTGAGGATATGAATAATAATAAAATTGATATTGTAATTGGCACACAGGTAATTGCAAAAGGTTATGACTTTAAAAATCTTAACTTAGTAGGAATTATTGACGGCGATATGGCATTAGGTGGTGATGACTTACGAGCTGGCGAAAGAACATTCCAAACAATCCATCAAGTATCGGGGCGTGTAGGACGAGGTGAATCAAAAGGCAAAGCATTCATACAAACAGCAAACCCGAATCACGAGGTGATACAAGCATTAGTCCAAGACAACAGAGACGATTTTTTAAACACTGAATTAAGATATCGCAATTTATATAAACAGCCCCCTATTAATAGATTGATTGGTATAATAATATCTGATTTTGATATGCAAAAAGCACAAAACACAGCAAAACAAATTGTAATAAATGCACCAAATATAAAGGGAATGAAAATTCTTGGGCCAACCGAACCGCAAATGGCATTTTTGCGTGGAAAACACCGCAGAAGAATTTTAATAAATGTTGAGAAAAATGTAAATTTTTCACCAATAATAAAACAATGGTTAAGCACATTTAATAAACCTAGCTCAACAAGAATAACTGTTGATGTTGACCCGTACAGTTTTGGATAAAATATGAAAAAAGAATTACTAACTGGAAAATGGAAATTTAACCGCCATATAACTGATAATATGATAAAGGCTGATCGTATCGCAAATGGCCAACTTGTAATTACAGAAACTAGCTGGAATGAAAAAGGCGAAATGGACGGCCAACCATTTTTTCAACAATACAAAATTAATATGCAAGATAATTTTACCGTTTTATTTAATGACGACAAAGTATTTTATTCGTTAACTGATATCACAGCAAAACAAACTATCGAACACTTATGCGGTAGTGATTTATACCAAGGTATTTGGGAACTTACCGAGAATAAATTAAATTTGCAATGGATTGTAAAAGGCAAAACCAAAGATTATATTATGAACACTCAATATATAAAAAACTAGTTTATATAAATTTTGTATATTGATTATAATCAGTTCTTTCTCTTGATTCAGGTGAACCTGTGCCAACTAACAACATACCCAATGATTTATATTCTTTTTTAGATAAACCTAAGTCTTCAAATATTGAATCTGTATTTGAATCTTCATCAAAAATACTATTCCATTTTATACAATAATTATTATTGAAAAATGATAGTTGCATCGCATACATTGCCGTAGAACCTGAATATTCAGATTCGTAATCAGGAATTTTTTCAGATATATTTTTTTTAATAAATCCAAGAATTACCGTACCTATTCCACTACAAAGCTCATTAAATGGTTCTCGTTCAATTTTTTTAGCTTTTGTTTTATATAATAAATCTAATGCTTTTTCACGATTTTCATAATTAAATACAACAAAATGTAATGGATTTTTCTTTCCGTGAATTGGAATAGCAGTCGTAGCTTTTAAGGCCTGATGAATATGTTCGTCACTTACTTTACCACCTGTCATTTTAGTTTGAACCGTTGAAACACGATTTTCTAGTAGTTGTTGTATTGACAAAATAACCTCCTTGTGTATGCTATAAATACTAAATAATTCACTACGCATTATGGGAAAATATATTTATGATTGCAACAAAATATTTCAAATTATTATTATTAGTTCTTATGATCTATATTGTTAATCCTTTGGCAATTAAGGCATCTACCATAAATAAATCTGTTGGTAATGTAACATCATTGCCGATACCTAGATTCGTATCGACTAAATCAAAACCTACAAATGTAAGAACTGGACCTGGGCGCAGATACCCTATTAAATTTACATTCAGTGAAAAAGTGCCACTAAAAATAATCGATGAATATCAAGATTGGCGAAAAATCGAAGATTGGCAAGGTGAACAAGGTTGGATTCACAAAGCATTATTATCATCGCGTCGCTTGGGATTAATTGAAAATAAAACATCACTGTATAAAACAACTAAACCATCTGGCTTAAAAGCAAGATTAGGCGAACGAATAATTGTAAAAATTGATAGTTGCGATTTAAAATGGTGTTATGTGGAAGTTTTAAATGTTGATGCCGAAGGCTACATTGACAAACGCCATATATGGGGCATAAACCAAGAAGAAATCATAGATTAAAAATAATTAAGATTGCCTCTAATAAAAATATAATATGAGGGGAGTAAAATGAAGATAAAGAATTATAAAGGGATACTAATTATATTAGTATCCTTATTTTTAGTATTAACACCTGCAAATGCAAAAGATAAATCCGATGAACAAAACTACAGCGAGGTTCAGTATAACTTAGAGGTAGCTTATGAACAAGGTGAAAGAGTAAGAAAACACGCTCTTTCTCAAACATTTAAAATTGTTTCAATGAATGCAGGTTTAACATATCAAGAAATAACAAATTTAGAAGACGAATTAGGATATAAACTAGACCCTGATACAAAAATTAAACTTTCAAGAACAGCAGGTAAATTACTATCTACCTACCAAATCTTATTAATAGTAATATTATTCTATTTTATACTTTTTATTCCCCTAAGAAAAATTTATATAAAAATACGCAACAACAATAACATAAAAATATTTAAATCTATAATACTAATGCTAATACCAACCGTATTACTATTAGTATTATTTGTTATTTGTTTTGCATTACTACATAAGTTAGGAATGCACATAAGCAAATATATTCTAAATCTATATATTATAAATGTGCTTTAATTTATTGTGGGGGATAATATGGAGCGGGCGATGAGATTCGAACTCACGACATCTTCGTTGGCAACGAAGTGCTCTACCACTGAGCTACGCCCGCACAAGATATCTGCAATATACTATTTTTATATAATAATGCAAGTATTTTTTTCACATTTTCTTTAAATTATTGACTTTTTGTTGTTTTTAAACTAAATAGATAACAATCTATAAGAATATTTTAACTAAGAATAAAGGAGATTTGTCTTGAAAACAAACATGCCTAAATACTTGGTAACCGCACTGTATAAGTTCGTAAGCCTTGAAAATCTGGAGATATTACAAAAATCGTTAAAACAGTTTTGTTTGAACCATAAAATATACGGCACTATTTTAATAGCTGAGGAAGGTATTAATGGAACAGTTGCAGGCTCAGAACAAGATATTGTTAAATTTCATAAATTTTTAAAATCTGATACGAGGTTTGTTGATATTGAGCACAAAGAATCTTGGGCTGATATACAACCTTTCCAAAGAATGAAAGTTCGCCTGAAAAAAGAAATTGTGGCACTGGGCGATGATAATGTAAATCCGGCCAAAACAGTTGGTACTTATATTAAGCCGGAAAATTGGAACGAAATAATTTCCGACCTAGAAGTAATAAATATTGATACTCGCAATGACTATGAATATAACATTGGTTCATTTGAGGGGGCATTAAATCCAAATACAACTTCATTCCGTGAATTCAAAGATTTTGTTCGTAAAAACCTTGATCCTAAAAAAGATAAAAAAGTTGCAATGTTTTGTACTGGTGGAATTCGCTGTGAAAAAGCATCGTCATTTATGTTAAACGAAGGCTTCGAAACTGTATACCATTTAAAAGGCGGTATCTTGAAATACCTAGAAAATATTCCTGAAAAAGAAAGTATGTGGAATGGTGATTGCTTCGTATTTGATGACCGTGTCGCTGTTACGCACGGACTAGAACAAGGAAAGCACACTGAATGCCACGCCTGCCGACTACCAATCAAACCAGAAGATATGAAAAAAGATAGCTTTGAACTAGGTGTGTCTTGTCATCACTGTATCGATAAAACCGATGCAAGTTTTAAATCCAGAATGCGCGAACGCCAAAAACAAATTGAATTGGCAAAAACTCGTGGTGAAAAACACTTTTCTTTTGAGGCTATGGAGCAAGGAAAACGCCGTAAAGAATTAAAAAGACAAATGGATAAAAAAGCAAGCAATAATTCAAGTGTAACCAACATCTAAAAACTATTTTATATTGATTAAAAACACAAATTGATATATCATAAAATTATCCTAATGACAAATGTGGGAGAGAGTATATTTAATATACCACCGAAGGAGCAACCCCCGGGAAACTCTCAGGTACAAGGACCATATTTTGAAGGACATCTGGAAAGAGATTTATTTCTCGCCGAAGGAGGTAAATTTTAAAAATATTATTAAAATATTTTTAAATCCAACGCTCTCAGGCTTCTATACAGACGGGAAAATGCATATGCATAGAACAGTCTGTAACGAAAGGAATAAATTAAGATGTCTGAACTTAAAAAAACACCCCTTTATGAATTACACCTAGAGTTAGGTGCAAAAATGGTTGAATTTACAGGTTATAGTATGCCTGTACAATATTCATTGGGTGTAATCAAAGAACACAATCACACTAGACAAAAAGCCGGCCTTTTTGATGTAAGTCATATGGGGCAAGCTTGGTTAATAGGTGAAAGCCAGTCAAAAGTTGCCAATCAACTTGAAAAATTACTACCGGCAGAGATTGAAGGTTTAGCCTCAGGAAAACAACAATACAGCCAATTATTAAATGAAAATGGCGGAGTTCTAGATGATTTAATCGTAACAAAGCCAGCCGAAGAACGATATAATGACCGTTTATATATGGTTGTAAATGCTGGTTGCAAAGATGCAGATTATGCATTAATGAGTGAAAAATTAAATGGTGTAAAAGTCCTAAGACTAGAAGATCGCGCACAAATCGCATTACAAGGGCCAAAAGCTGTTGATTGCCTAGCTAAAATTGTTTCTGGTGTGGAAAATATGAAATTTATGACATTTAAATGTTTTTCATATAACGAACACGAATTACTTATTTCTCGTTCTGGTTATACGGGTGAAGACGGTTACGAAATTTCAATTCCTGAAAATATTGCAATAGAATTTACTAAAAAATTACTAGAAATGGAAGATGTTGAACCAATTGGTCTTGGTGCAAGAGATAGCCTTCGCCTAGAAGCAGGATTATGTCTTTACGGTAATGATCTTAATGAAACAATATCCCCTATTGATGCGGGTTTGTTATGGTCAATTGGCAAGCGTCGCCGTACAGAAGGTGGTTTTACAGGTAGTGAAAAGATTTTAAAACAAATTAAATCTGGTGTTGATAAAAAAAGAGTGGGTCTTAATATAGAAGGTAAAATGCCTTGTCGCGCAGGTACTGAAATTTTTGTTGGTGATAAAAAAGTTGGCATAATTACATCTGGTGGATTTGGGCCAACTGTAAATCGTCCAGTTGCAATGGCATATATTGACAAAGAATTTTCAGCAATTGATACAGATGTTGTATTAAAAGTTCGCAACAAAGAAATAATTGCAAAAATATGTAAAATGCCGTTTAGCAAAAAAACATATGTAAGATAATAAAAAAAATAAAAGGAAAATAAATAATGACAAAAAAATATACAAAAGAACACGAATGGATTGAACTAAAAGGCGATGTTGCAACTGTTGGAATTACAAATTATGCACAAGAACAAATTGGAGATGTAGTGTTTGTTGAATTACCTGAAATTGGTGATAGTTTTAGTGCTGGGGATAATGCCTGCGTTATTGAATCTGTAAAAGCAGCATCTGATATTTATGCCCCTATAAGCGGTGAAATTGTCGAAGTAAACGAAGAGTTAGAAGCTAACTCGGCATTAGTTAACGAAGATGCCGAAGGCAGTGCGTGGATTTTTAAAATGAAAATATCTGATGAATCTGAACTAAATGACACATTAGACGAAGAAGCATATAAAGCAATTCTTTAAAATAAATTAAGTACATAGGATTAATAAATAATGACAAAAAAATATAGTCTAAATGAACTAACAACAAACAATGATTTTGTTAAACGACACATTGGCCCCCGCCCGCATCAACAAATTGAAATGTTAAAAGCAATCGGTTTTAATTCTTTTGAAGAAATGGCGAAAACAATTGTGCCGAAAGATATTCTAGAAAATCGTGTAATGGATTTAAAACCTGCTATGAGTGAAGAAAGTTTACTAAACCATATGCGTGAATTAAGTTCTAAAAATAAATTAGTAAAAACTTTCATTGGACAAGGTTATTATGGAAATTTAACACCGCAAGTAATAATTCGTAATGTTCTAGAAAATCCTGGTTGGTATACAGCATACACACCATATCAAGCCGAGATTTCACAAGGTAGATTAGAAGCTATTGCCAATTTTCAAACTATGGTTTCCGACTTAACAGCTCTGGATATTGCGAATGCATCATTACTAGACGAAGGCACAGCCGCCGCCGAAGCAATGAGTTTATGTGCAAGAAGTGCTAAAAATAAAAAAGCAAATCGTTTCTTTATTTCAACTCATTGTCACCCACAAACAATTGATGTTGTTGTTAATCGTGCTAAACACTTTAATATTGAAATAATCTTGGGTGATGAAGACCAAGAATTGCCAGATAATTTAATGGGGGCATTATTCCAATACCCTCGTACACTTGGACAAAATATAGATTGCACTACACTAGTTGAAAAATTACACGGACAAGGTGCTCTAGCAATTGTAGCAACTGACTTATTAGCATTAACAATTATGAAAACACCAGGCGATATGAACTTTGATATAGCCGTTGGTTGTGCTCAAAGATTTGGAGTGCCGTTTGGTTTTGGTGGCCCGCACGCCGGCTTCTTTGCAACTTCGAAAAAATTACAGCGCTCAATACCAGGTCGTATTATTGGTGTTAGTATTGATAAACACGGTAACCCTGCCTACCGTATGGCAATGCAGACTCGCGAACAACATATTCGCCGTGAAAAGGCTACCTCAAATATTTGTACAGCCCAAGCATTGCTAGCAATTATGGCAAACTTTTATGGTGTTTATCACGGCCCAGAAGGATTAAAGAAAATTGCCCGCCGTACCAATACCCTTACAAGAGCATTAGCAAAAGGATTAAAAGATTTAGGTTATAATATATTAAGTGATTCATTCTTTGACACAATAGCATTTAATATCGACGGAAGAAGCAAAACATTGCGACAAAAAGCCCTAGATGCTGGATATAATATTCGCCGTGTTGATAGCTCAATAGTATCAATATCATTTGATGAAACGACTACTCCACAAGATGTAGAAAAATTATTAATTGCATTTGGTGCAAAACAAATAAACATAGAAGAATTAGCAAATTCAGCACCCGATTCAATTACAAAAGATATGAAACGAACAACTGAATTTATGGCACACCCTGTGTTTAATGAAAATCACTCTGAAACTCAATTAATGCGATATGCTAGACAACTAGTAAACAAAGATATTGCTCTTGATAGAGCTATGATTCCGCTAGGTTCTTGTACAATGAAATTAAATTCAGCAACAGAAATGAAACCTGTAACATTACCTGGTTTTTCAACGATTCACCCATTCGCCCCGATATCACAAACACAAGGCTATCGAACAATGATTGAAACTTTGGAAGAGTGGTTATGTGAAATAACTGGTTACGATGCAATGAGCTTGCAACCTAATGCTGGTTCACAAGGTGAATATGCAGGCTTAATAGCAATAAAAAGATACCACGAATCTCGCGGTGAATCCGATCGTAATATATGTTTAATTCCTATATCTGCCCACGGCACAAACCCAGCATCAGCTCAGATGGTTGGTATGAAAGTGGTTGCTGTTGCTTGTGATAACGACGGGAACATTGACATTAAAGATTTACAAGCAAAGTGTGACGAATATTCTAATACTGTATCAGCAATTATGATTACATACCCATCTACACACGGTGTATTTGAACAAGATGTTTGCAAGGTATGCGAAATAGTCCATAATGTTGGCGGTCAAGTTTATATTGATGGTGCAAATATGAATGCACAAGTTGGGCTTACCTTCCCAGGTCATTATGGCGGAGATGTAAGCCATTTAAACCTACACAAAACATTTGCTATCCCACACGGTGGCGGAGGGCCAGGCATAGGCCCAATCGGGGTAAAATCTCATCTAGCTGATTTCCTACCAGGGCATAGACTAGTTGATAATGGCCGCGGCAAGGAAGGTGCTGTAACATCGGCGCCTTGGGGTTCTGCTAGTGTGTTAACAATTACATATGCTTATATAGCAATGCTTGGCTCAGAAGGATTAAAACATTCAACTGAACAAGCTATATGCTCGGCAAACTACATAGCTAAAAAATTAGAGCCTTATTACAGTGTATTGTACAAAGGTAAAAATGGTTATATTGCTCACGAGTGTATTATTGACATTCGCCCGCTAGAAGAAAAATCTGGAATATCAAATGAAGATATCGCAAAAAGATTGATGGATTACGGATTCCACGCGCCGACAATGTCATTCCCTGTTGCGGGAACATTAATGATTGAACCAACAGAATCTGAAAACTTACAAGAGCTTGACCGATTTATAGAAGCAATGATTGAAATTGCCAAAGAAATTAACGAAGTAATCGATGGCAGTGCTGATAAAGAAGATAATGTATTAAAAAATGCTCCACATACAGCACAAGAAGCTTTAATTGGTGAGTGGGAACATTCGTATAGTCGTGAAAAGGCAATTTATCCAGTTAAAGGATTAATAAACAACAAAATGTGGCCAACTGTTAGCCGTATTGACAATGTTTACGGTGATCGCAACTTGTATTGCTCTTGCATACCAATGGAAGAATATGTTACAAAAAAATAAATTCAGGGGGAGTATAGAATGACAAAACAAGGTATAATGATTTGTGGACACGGTAGCCGTGATAAAGACGCAGAAAAAGAATTCGGTTTAATTGCAACTGCGTTAAAAAAACGCTACGATATACCCGTTGAATACGGATTTTTAGAATACTCAGCTCCTAACATTCATATGGGACTAGATAGTCTTGTAAAACAAGATGTAAAAGAAATATTTGCTATACCAGGAATGTTACTTGCCGCAACTCACGCTAAAAATGATATTCCATCTGTATTGACTACATACGCAGATAAAACAAATGGATTAAAAATTCATTATGGTAATGAACTAGCCGTTGATGATAAAATGCTATCGGCACTCAAAGCACGAACCCTAGAAGCATTAAATGTAAAACAAGGTGATGATTTAACAGATACTATGCTGGTTGTTGTTGGACGCGGTACATCAGATGCAAATGCAAATTCTGATGTTTGTAAAATTACTCGCCTTTTAAATGAACAGCTAGGTTTTGGCTGGGCTGACACTGTGTATAGTGGAGTTACATATCCATCAATTGGGGTAGGCTTAGAAATGTTAATGAAACTAGGTTTTAAAAGAATTGTTGTTGCTCCTTACATTTTGTTTACTGGACGATTAATTAAGCGTATTACAAACTATATTAATGAAGTTCAAAGCAAATACCCAGATGTGGAAATTATCCAATCTCAGTACTTAAAAGACCACGAAAAAGTAATTGATACTTTTGTAGAACGAATTGAACAAGTACGAACTGGACAAAAAAAATCAAAAGGCCTTATGGAAGACTTCCAAGAACGACTAGCAAAAGGTGAGGTACACGCACACCATCATCACGCCGAATATAAACCTAGTAATGTTGATGAAACAGAAGAAGGTTACGGCCACTTACACGATGAAAATGGTAATCACATAGATGAAAACGGTAATATAATAGACGATGGCTCACACCATCATCACGGACACAGTCATTCACACGATAATTCAGACAGTGGTCACACCCACCATCACGAACCGTATAAACATATTACTCACCCACTCGGGCCTCGCACAATGATAGGGACAAAAAATTGTTGTTGCTTTATGAGCCAATTCCCGCAGGAAATAATCGACGAAGAAATGAAAAAAATAAAAAAATAGT
>JAQWUY010000004.1 GCA_029250225.1 Alphaproteobacteria bacterium
ATAAATATTTTTGCAATTCTTTTTTTTATTTTTTTATTAAAATAATAGTTGCAATTAAACTTATAGTATGCTAGTGTAGCAGTATAAGAAACGAAAGGAAACACACTATGACAAAAAAAATATATTCAGTAGAAGACGCAATTTTAAATGATTTAGTAGAAGAAATAAATTTATTAAACAACATTAAAAATCTTGTCGAAAGATTAGACAATGACGAAATAAGAAGCAAAGTTATTTATTTAATAAATATCAACCTTAAAGCCGTTACGACTGTAAAAAATGACTGGGAAGCATAAACAAGAAAAGGAAACACACAATGACAAATGAATTTGAATGTAACTACACATTAGAAAAAACACCTGCATATCAAGAAGCAAGGAAAAGAGTAGCAAAAGCATATGACACCTTAGCGGAAATACACAATTTAGAAAAAGATGCCTATACTAATGAGTATACAGAGACGCTTGATTTTCAAATAGTTTTACAAGAAGAAAAAGATAAAATATGTGATGAGTTGGGCATTTGCCCAGTCGAGTTTGAACACAATAGCATTTATTGATAGAAAGGAAACAAAATGATAAAATATTTAATAAACTTATTTAAACCAAAAAAATTAAACGAATTAAACGAATTAAGTGAAAAAGAATTTTTGAAAGGATTATAAAATGAAAGTAATTACATTAAAAAACTTAAAAGAAATAGAACCGTATACTAACAAAATGGGATTTAAATTTAAAATACACACAGAAAAAGAGATAGAAGAATTATCTTATATATCTAGTTTTGAGATTTGTTCACCAAAGGCAACAACTTTTAATGTGGCGGGTATAGGATATAGAGAAGTAATTGATGTCACTCAAATTATCATAACAAAAAAAGAAAATAGAATAACTAAACAAAGCAAACTAAAAATACAAGATTTAGATTTGGACGATTTAAAGGGTCTTGGTATACCTGTTCACGATAAATTTTTTGAGTTAGCTTTAAATGATAGCACTCTTTATGATGGTGAAGCTTTCTACTTATCTCAATTATACCCTAATAATTTATCAGGTATAAAAGCATTAACTGAGCTTGCTGAACAAGGTGAAGAATACGCTATGAATGTGTTAGAGCAATATTTTAGAGACCACGGTTGTGGTTGGGTTAACGAGTGGTCAAATAAACTGTATTTACTAAGAAAAGCAAAAAACATTGTTAAAAAGCAAGGAATAGAAGCATACAAAGAAAAGGAAAAGAAAAACCAAGAAGCATTTATAGAAAAAAAACAAAAAGAAAAAGAATTAAAAGCAGAAAAAGATAGATTATATAAAGAACTGGGTTTTAGAGTACCCTTAAATTTAATGAAAGGATTATAAAATGAACATACTTGAACAAATGCTAGAAAATTGTAAATCCGGTAGTGACAAAACACAAGGAAAATTAGGAAGGTTTAAGTTTCATCTATTAATGTGGTTAGATAAAAATAATTTTTCATCAGCTAGCAAACAGATAGATGACTATAAAAATGACTTAAAAAAAGAATATAAAGGCAGAATGCAAATATTAAACGAAATTGAACAACAAATTGAAAAAAAAGGAAAATAAAATGTATATAGACGAAATAAAGAAAAAAAAGGTGACTAGATTACAGGACTATACCTTAGAAGAATTAAAAGAAATAGAAAGGTATAAAAAAGCCTGTAAAACCCGTAGATGTGAACAGCAATCAAAAATACCAGAAATATTTTTTAAATTAGCTAAACAAGAAAAGATCATTTACTCCTCTTATTATCATTTCGAGAAAAAATACCCTTGCACTGTTGAAGGTATCCAAGAGTTAAGTTCTTTTGCTGAACAAGGGTACATAGGTGCGATGAGAGCTTTATCAAAGTATTTTGCTGAACAAGGAGAAGTTGATGAGAGTCCTTGGTGGTATCTTATGGTAATTCAAAAAGAGGCAGAAAAAACACTAGAAGAAGAAAAAAAGAGAATAGAAGAAGAAAAAATAAAAAGAAAGGAAGAACAAGAAAGAAAGAGAAAACAAGCAGAACGAATAAAAAAAGCAGAAGAAAGAGAAAGATACATAAAAGAACAACTACCGGCTGAAAGAGCTAAACAAATTGAAAAATACGGCTGTATAATGCCGAAAGGTTTAATGAAAGGATAAAACGATGAATGAACAAGAAAAACAAAAACAAGAGCATTATGCAAGACAAGGCAAAACAAACAAATGCCCACCGAATGAGCAAGCAACTTTAAAACAAATAATGAAAGATGTAAAAGCTATTAAACAAATGGTAAAAAGGCTAATGAAATGAGTAAATTAAACATAATTTTTAAAGACGAATTTTTAAAAGGCAAATGCAAATCTAAAACAAGATTTGTTGAAAATGAAAAACGCGAATCTATTTACCTTGGTGAAAATGGGGAGAAACTTTTAGAAATAATAGAAGCTTGTAAATCAGGTAGTGACGAAAGACTATTTAAACTTGAATTATTATCACTGCTAGATAAAGATAGATTTGGTCAAGCTTGGAACAAAATAGTTGATATAATAAATGAGATGGAATATAAAATTGAAAATTCAACTTTAAATGAACAAGAAAAGAATTTGCTTAATGAAAAAATAGCAATATCAAAAGAGATAGAAATTACACTAAAAAAAGAAGCAAAAATAGAAGAAGAAAGACAAATAAAAGAATGGAAAGAATGGGAAGAAGATAAAAAATTAATGACACATATATTAATATTATTTTTATGTTTATTAATATATTTTATAATTAGGTAAGGAGAATAAAATGAAAGTGCAAGATTTAAAATTTAGTGAAATAAAAGAAGCTTGGGAAAAAGTACAAAAGGTTAAAAGTGATTCTTGGCATCAAGATAGTGATATAAAACTAGCAATTCCAAAAATATTTTTAGAATTATCAGAAAATAAAACAAACCTTATTACTCCCGAAGGTTACCTTGTTGACACATATTGCCAAGTAGCTGTTTTAAAGGATAAATACCCTAACACTGTGAAAGGTATAAAAGAGTTAAGTAAAATTGCTGAACAAGGATATGGCAGTGCTATGGCAGTTTTATGGGGTTATTTTCAACAAAAAGGAAAAGGTAGTATTAATGAATGGACACATAAAAGTTCATTACAATGGGAAGCGGATATTATAATAGCAACAAAAATAAATATGGAAAGAATGAAATGATTAAATATTTATTAAATTTATTTAAACGCAACAAAAAGCACCCAATAACTTTAAAAATAGAAAGTGAACACCCTATTAAATTAGAAAAGTTTAAAATAATATGTATTGAAAGGAAAAAAGATGAATGAAATGATTGAAAAAATAAGAGCTTATAAAGATTTAGGTAATCAAATAGGCGAAGAAATTTGGCAAAAGATTAGCAATATTGATGAGATTATCAACAATAAAGAGTTTAAAACCTTTAATGTTAGTATTAAAACGATATCTTTATCTTTTAATAAAAATGATTGTCCAGTGACTTTGATATTTCAAAGCCCTGATAAAGTAAATATTACACTATCTAAAATTATTATTCAAGACCTAACTTTTGAAAATGATGAAGTTTGCAAAACCGTTGAAAGTTATTTTTTGACAACAAAAGGTACTTATTTAAAGTCTTGGTTACCTAATGACAATTAAACATAGGCGGTTTATACACAGTAAACTCTGCATAGTGTGCGGTAGGTATGGAGTAGACCAAGCTCACATAAGGTCAATTAGTTTAGATTGGAATAAAGAAATAACAGGTATGGGTAGAAAGCCATCAGATGTATGGACATTGCCATTATGCAGAAATTGCCACACTGAACAACACCAAATGAATGAGTTAAAGTTTTGGAAAAAGCACGGAATAGACCCGTTTGAAGAAGCTATAAATTATTCACTCCGTAGTGATTGTGCAAAGATTAGACAAGAAGCAAAAAAACTTAAAGAAAAAATAGGCAATAATACTTAGATGTTATTTCTTAATGACTAGGCCAATATAGCACTTGCCCTAGTCACTATAATCATTATAAAATGATCTACAACAATTATTTTGTATCATGATTATAGTAGTATGTCAAGTTAACAGTAACTTGACACAAATCTTGTGCTGAATTTTTAATGGAAGGGAAAATTATGTTTGATATCCAAATATTTATTCCTAAAATTAGAAAGGAAGTTGTCATGGCAACAAATAAGCCTTACAATGATAATTGTAGAAAAGGTGCTGTTAAAGACCGATCGCAAACAAAAACCCCTAGTGGGCATTATGTTAAGCGCGACTCAAAAACAGGACGCTTTATGGATGTGAAAACATCCGACAAAACACCTTTTAAAGGTGTGCGTAAAGAAAAATAATTTACGCAAAATAAAAATAGGGGCTTTTCGGAGTCCCTATTATTTATTAACTAGCCCAATCTGATTTTTTTAATCCCATAAAATATAATACCGTTGTAAAATCGGTTAGATTAATTTGAAAGTCGGCATCTTTTCTTACAATTGGTTTGCCTACATAGGCTATGCCCATATCAGAACAATTAATCATATCTAAGTCATTTGCACCATCGCCAATAGCGATTGAATTTTTAGGAGTTGTGTTATATTTTTCACATAGCGATAGTAATATTTGTTTTTTGGCTTCTTGGCCTAAAATATCACCTATTAAATTACCTGTAATTATTCCATTATCAAATTCTATTGTATTGGCATATGTGTAGTCAAACCCTAGTTTTTCAGCAACCAGTTTAACCGTAATGTCAAAACCACCAGATACAAGAGCCGTTTTTACATTGTGTTTTTTTAATGTTTTTAATGTGGTTTCAACCCCTTGGTGAATAATTAAATTCGAGTGAATAATATCAAAAGCCTGTGCGCTTTTTCCAGATAATAATTTTACTCTTTGTTTTAACGAAGATTCAAAATTAATTTTTCCACTCATTGCTAGGTCAGTTATTTTTGCGACTTGTTCTTTTAAACCTAGGTGTTCGGCAACATCGTTTAATGTTTCGTGGGCAATAATTGTTGAATCCATATCAGAGATAAATATTTTTTTATCACGGCTGTTTGTTTTTCCGATACCGCAATCAACATAATGTCTGATTTCATCAAGCTCAAAAACACCACCCTTATAATTAAATAATATATCAAAAGCATTATCCGAGAGCCTAGTTATTTGAACATCTTTACCATTATGATTGTTTATTAATTCTAGTGTGTTTGTAATTATTTTATCTGTTATTGGCACTTCACCACTAAAATTATTTTGCGGATATACAATGGTAATAAAATGAGTGCGTTTTGTCATTATTTAACAACCTTTATATTAAAAAAATTAATTATTTATTAAGTAAAAAAAACAAACTTACGAAAATCGTAATTTAATAATTGACAATTATTAGCTCTTTCATTATATGTATAATTCAATATACGATTTTTGTAAATAAAAAAAGGCTTTAACTATGACTACATCAATAAACGAACCGCATACAAAACCAAACTGTGCTAATTTTTCTTCTGGGCCTTGTGCAAAATATCCTAATTGGGATATTAGTGATTTAAATCTTGATTCATTGGGGCGTTCACATCGTTCTAATCTTGGTAAAGAGCGATTAAATAGTGTAATTGAACAAACGCGTGAAATTTTAAATATTCCTGCTGATTATAAAATTGGTATTGTTCCGGCATCTGATACGGGCGCTTTTGAAATGTCATTGTGGTCTGTATTAAATAATGATATTGGAGTTGATGTTTATGCTTGGGAAACTTTCGGTTTTGGCTGGGCGAATGATGTTAAAAATCATTTAAAAATATCTGATGTAAATATTGTAAAGGCGCAGTACGGTAAATTGCCTGATTTAATTCATAATGAAAATCGTGATTTAGTTTTTACATATAATGGAACGACATCCGGCGTAAAGTTGGCGGATACAAATTGGATAAAAAAAGACCGTACAGGCTTGACAATTTGTGATGCAACATCGGCAATATTTGTGGAAGATCTAGATTGGGAAAAACTAGATATCACTACTTGGTCTTGGCAAAAAGCACTAGGTGGCGAAGGGGCGCACGGCATTATAATTATGAGTCCAAGAGCTGTTGCAAGACTAGAAAAAGAGGGTTGTGATAATCGCCCGTTACCAAAAATATTCCGTATGACAAAAGATAATAAATTAATAGATGGAATTTTTAAAGGTATTACTATTAACACGCCATCAATGCTATGTGTAGAAGATTTACTTGCTTGTTATAGATGGATTAAAAAAATTGGTGGACGAAGTGCATTACAGAAACGAAGTTATAAAAATCTAGAAGTTGTTGCTAATTGGGTTGAAAAACACGATTGGGTTGAATTCTTGGCTTCTAATGAAAAAAACCGTTCTAGTACAGCTATGTGTTTAACTTTAAAAGATTCAGAATTAGTAAACCCGCTATGTGAATTATTAGAGCAAAAAAAAGTTGCTTATGATATTCGCGCACATTGTGATGCACCCAAGGGAATTCGTATTTGGGGTGGGCCAACAGTTGAATCTAAGGATATTGAGGTTTTAACTGACTGGATTACTTGGGCTTACCATAAGTTACAGCAAAAATAATGATAATCAAGGAATATTAAAATGACACATTACATAGAAAAATTAATTGAAAATTTTGGTGGATTATCTGCAATGGCACAATTGTTAGGACATAAAAACCCAACAACTGTTCAAGGCTGGAAACAAAAAAAGCGTATACCAGAATGGCGCGTGAAAGAAATTTTATCTGTTGCGAATAAAAATAATATTAACATACCTAATGAATTTAACCAATCTGGGAAAATGAAAGTATTAATATCTGATGATTTATCACCTTTGGCAATAGAAACTTTTAATAAACTAGGTGTAAAGGTTGATATAAAAGTTGGCTTGAAACGCGATGAGTTATTAAAAATAATTGGTAATTACGATGGGCTTGCTATTCGTTCAGCGACAAAAGTAGATGCCGGTTTATTAGAAAAAGCAACTCGCCTTAAAGTTATCGGTCGTGCAGGCATAGGGGTTGATAATGTCGATGTTAATCAAGCAACAAAAAAAGGAATTATCGTGATGAATACACCGTTTGGTAATTCTATCACTACTGCGGAACATACTATTGCTATGATGTTGTCAGTGGCACGATTAATACCACAGGCGAACGCATCAACCCACACCGGTAAGTGGGAAAAGAAACGCTTTGTCGGCACCGAAGTAACTAGCAAAATACTAGGATTAATAGGGGTTGGTAATATTGGTTCGATTGTTGCAAATAGAGCCTTGGGATTAAAAATGAAAGTAGTTGCATATGATCCTTTTTTGTCTGATGAAAGGGCAAAAAAAATAGGGGTGCAACGCATTGAAAAACTAGATGAATTATTAAAAATATCTGATTTTATTAGTGTTCATACCCCGCTTACCGATAGCACTAAAAATATTTTAAATGCGGATTCATTTGCAAAATGTAAAGACGGGGTTCGAGTTGTTAATTGTGCTAGGGGTGGTATTATTAATGAAGCCGATTTACTAGATGCTTTAAATTCTGGAAAAGTGGCAGGGGCCGGACTTGATGTATTTGAAGTTGAACCAGCAACAAAAAATATATTATTTGGACACGAAAAAGTAATTATGACTCCTCACCTTGGAGCTTCAACAAGCGAAGCTCAAGAAAATGTTGCTTTGCAAGTTGCTGAACAAATGGGCGATTATTTGGTTAACGGTGGCATCAGTAATGCTTTAAATATGCCCTCTATATCAGCCGAAGATGCAAAAAAAGTATATCCTTATATGGAGCTTGGAACACAGCTAGGAAAATTTGCAGGGCAAATATTAGGCGGTTCAAATATTAAAGGCATATCAATAGAAATGGGCGGTGCGGTTGCGAACTTAGATTCTAAACCGATATCACAAACTATTTTATCAGGATTGTTCGGAGTTTTTTACGATACATTTAATGTTGTTAATGCTAGGTTAATTGCAAAAGAATTAAACATTGATGTAGCTGTTACACAATATCAATCCGATTGTGATTATAACACTGTAATATATTTAAAAATATTATTATCAAATGGCAAGGAAATATCAGTCGGCGGTTCTCTATTTGGTAGCAATAACCCAAGATTGATTAGTATTAATGGGGTAAGAGTGGAATCAGAATTTTGCCCGCATATGCTTTATGTTGTTAATCAAGACATACCAGGGTATATCGGCAGAATTGGTTCTTTCTTAGGTGAAAAAGGTATGAATATAGGCTCTTTTGCATTGGGTCGTCTAGCCGACAAAGCTCAGGCAATTAGTATTATAGAGTTAGAACAATCTTTGACAAATGATATTATGAAAGATGTTAGTGACCTAGAAACTGTTGTTGAAACTAGACTAATTGCAATGTAAAAGTTATTATTTTTTTAAATCATTATTATTGTTAAATAGTTTGTTTTGATGTAATATTTTATAGAAAATAACTGGAAATTATATATGCAAAACCTTAAATCATCAAAAACTAAATCTTTTAAAGGCATAGCAAAAATACCAGGCGATAAATCTATGTCACACCGTGCAATTATGCTCGGCAGTTTGGCAGTGGGACAAACAAATATCACCGGATTATTAGAAAGCGAAGATGTTATGGCAACAGCTTCTGCATTTAATAAAATGGGTGCAAAGACAATTAAAAATGATGATGGTTCTTGGAGTGTAACCGGTGCAGGTTTAGGCGGGCTAAGACAGCCTAATGATGTAATTAATATGGGGAATTCCGGCACATCAACAAGGTTGATTATGGGGATTGTTGCCGGACATAATATTAAAGTAATAATGACAGGTGATGACAGTTTAAGATTACGCCCAATGGATCGCGTTATTAATCCAATTACACAAATGGGAGCAATTGTTGATTCTAATGATGGAAAATTACCTTTGGTTATTCGCGGAACAAATGAAATAATGCCTATTACTTATGAATTGCCTATTGCATCTGCTCAGGTAAAATCAGCAACTTTATTAGCTGGATTAACTAGTCGCGGTGATACTGTTGTTATCGAATCTGAACCAACTCGCAATCACACAGAAAATATGCTAAGACACTTCGGAGCTGAAATTGAAACTAAAAAACAAGACGGTAAAAATGTTATTGTTTTAAAAGGTTCGCCTGTTTTAAAAGGTGTTAATATTACTATTGCGTGCGACCCATCATCTGCATCATTTATTGTGGCAAGTGCTTGCATAGTTAAAAATTCAAAAGTTGAAATAAAAGATGTATGTATGAATCCTACACGCACAGGATTTTTCACGACATTAATTGAAATGGGTGCAAATATTGAATTTAAAAACGAACGCACAGAGGGCGGGGAAAAAATAGCTGATATAATAGTTAAATATGCACCTTTAAAAGGTGTGGATATTCCAGCTTCGCGCGTTCCTTCAATGATTGATGAATATCCTATTTTGTCAATTGTTGCTAGCTTTGCTAGTGGAAAAACAAAAATGAACGGTGTAGGAGAACTAAGGGTAAAAGAATCAGATAGATTACAAGTTGTTGTTGATGGATTAAATGCAAATGGTGTTAAAACACAACAAGGGCAAGATTGGTATGTTGTTTGCGGTAATGAAAATGTACGAGGCGGGGCTGTGGTAAAAACAAATCTTGATCACCGTATTGCAATGAGCTTTTTAGTTATGGGACTTGCAAGTGACAGCCCAATAACAATTGATGATGTTAATACGATTAAAAGTTCGTTTCCCTCGTTTGTTGATTTAATGCAACATTTAGGAGCTGAGTTTTTATATGAATAAAATTAATACTACTATAATTGCTATTGACGGTACGGCCGCTTCGGGTAAAGGAACATTAGCAAAAAGAATTGCAACACATTTTAATTATGCACACCTTGATACAGGTAAATTATATCGCGGACTTGCTTACCTTGTTATGAGAACAAATACTGATAACAATGATATAGATAAAATTATTTCTTTAATTCCTGATTTACATAATTTGGATTTTAATAATCCTGAACTTATTTCAACATCTGTTTCAAAAACAGCAAGTATTATAAGTGCTTTACCACCAATAAGACAACAATTATTAAAATATCAAAAAGACTTTCCGGTAATATCATTACAAAAAGGTTTTGCAGGCGTTGTTGTAGATGGTCGCGATATTGGCTCGATAATTTTTCCTGATGCCGATATAAAGTTTTTTGTCGATGCCGATGTTGAAACAAGAGCAAGACGAAGATATAACGAATTAATTAATAAAGAAAATAATATTGATTATAAATCTGTTTTAAGTGATATCACCCAACGCGATTATGCTGATAAAACCCGTAAAGTAGCGCCTTTGATAATTTGTGATGATGCAATTGTTATCGACACAACCAACACAGATATTGAAGCAATGGTTGAGAATGCTATTAATAATATTAATAAGTTATTATAATATATACCTGTTTAACTAAATTGTATTGTCGGCTTTTTATTTTTTTGATTATTTAAACTATTGTTAATTTGTTTTGCCATTTCCATATATATTTTTGACTGTGGGTTGTCAGGCTTTGTTGCCACAATAGGCAATCCTGTATCTGATGTTTTACGAATATCAATATCAATAGGTATTTCACCTAAAAAGTTAACCCCTAATTTTTTTGCTTCACTTTTTGCTCCGCCATTTGCAAATATATGACTTTCGTGATTGCAATTCGGACAAATAAACATCGACATATTTTCTATTATTCCTAATATTGGAACATTTACTTTTTGAAACATAGCAATACCTTTGCGCGCATCAATTAATGCAATATCTTGCGGTGTTGAAACTATTACAGCTCCGCTAAGTGGGACACTTTGAGCTAGTGTTAATTGTGCATCACCAGTTCCAGGGGGCATATCAACCATTAATACATCAAGCTCTCCCCACATTACATCATTTAACATTTGCTTTACTGCACTCATTACCATAGGGCCTCGCCATACTATCGGTTTGTCTTCTGCAACTAAAAATCCAATAGACATTGCTTTTAAACCATAACCTTCCATCGGTGGTAAAGCTTGCTTGTTTGATGCATCAGGCTTGCCCTTAATGCCTAACATTCTTGGTTGACTTGGGCCGAATACATCAGCATCCATTATTCCAACCTTTAAACCAAGTTTTTGCATTGCTATGGCTAGATTGGTCGTAGTTGTTGATTTTCCAACCCCGCCTTTACCTGATGCCACCGCAATAATATGTTTAACTTGTTTTACACCTTTTACTAAATTAGTTTTTTCAGCGGTAATAACAATAAATACATTTTTTACTTGTTCGATCTCACTTATTAGGCTTTGTGCAGAACTTTCAATAGCCTTTCTTTTATCGGCCGGAGTATTCGGACTAATCTCAATAACCACTTGAACATTTTTATCTTTTATATGTATTTCTTTGACCATATCGTTTTCAACGATATTCTTTTTTGATATTGGATCGGTTATTTTTTGTAATACTTTTAGGATGGTTGCTTTTTCGAGATTCATCTTTTAACCTTAGCATTGATAATTTATACATTTAATATAAACATTTTATATATTTTTGACAACAGGGGAATTCTTTATTATAAAGAGCCTTATGATGGAATTAACAAAAAGAAATACAGGCGATAAATTTTACGGTCGTCGCAAAGGTAAATCTCTTAGCCCAGCTATGCAAGAAAGATTTGACTCAATATTACCTAAAATCTCTATTGCCAAAGGCGATAGCCAATTAAATAAAGATGTATTGTTCAAAGATAAATCTGAATTATGGTTGGAAATTGGTTTCGGTGGCGGAGAGCATCTTTCTCAAACAGCACAAAATAATCCCGAAGTTGGTTTAATAGGCTGTGAACCATATATAAATGGTATGGCAAAATTACTTCGCGATATATCTGAATTGGAATTGGAAAATATTCTATTATATAATGATGATGCAAGACATATAATGGACAGATTGGAAGATGATTCAATTTCTCGCGCTTTTGCATTATTTGGTGACCCGTGGCGAAAATATCGCCATCGCTATCGTCGATTTATCTCTCCTAATAACTTAGATAGATTATCTAGAATTTTAAAATCAGGGGCGATTTTAAGAATTGCTACCGACCACCCAATATATTTACAATGGATAATGAAATGGGCAACCATTCACCCAGATTTTGATTGGATTGATAATAATCCAGATGATTGGAGCGTTCGCAAACCAGATTGGTACGAAACTAGATACGAACAAAAAGCAATCCGCGAAGGGCGCAAACCATACTATTTTACATTTAAAAGAAAATAATTTTTTAATAATATCAATGTTGCTTCTAAAAAATAATAAATTTACTTATCACCGCTTTTATCATAATATACACATATGATTGATGATAAAAAAAATGAATACATAGAACACGAAGCATTAGACGAATTAATCGGCCTGAACGAAGATGATGTTATTAATATTATGCAAGCACTAGAACGAGATGATTTTTCTAGTGTGCAAAAAATAGTATCTCCGTTACAGCCGGTTGATGTTGCCGATTTGTATCAACAGCTTAGTGTAAGTCAAAGGGAAAAACTATTAGATAGCTTAGGCGATGACCTAGACGGTAATATTATATCTCATCTTGATGATAGTATGCGCGATAGTGTCCTTGAAAATATGCGACCTAAACCACTTGCTAATTTATTAAAAGGTTTAGAATCTGATGACTCTATTTATTTAATAGAAGGCCTAGATGAGGAAAAACAAAAAGAAGTCCTAAAACACACAGGGCGCGATGATAGAGCTATGTACGAACAAGCACTAGCCTATGCCGATGAAACAGCGGCTCGAATAATGCGACGCGAATTGGTTTCAGTGCCGGATATTTGGACTGTTGGACATATTATAGATATGTTAAGAGATGAAACAGAACAATTACCAGAAAAATTTAACTCTGTTATTGTACTTGGCAAAGGCTCAAAACCATTGGGTGTTGTGTTATTGTCAAAAATATTGGTGAGTGAGCGTAAAACCACAGTAAAAAAATTATTAAGTAATGAAACTTTATACCCTATACCTGCCGATATGCCCCAAGAAGATGTGGCATACTTATTTAAACAATATGACTTACTAGAAGCACCAGTTGTAAATGATGATGGTAAATTAATAGGTGTAATAACAATTGATGATGTTGTTGACATTATCGACGAAGAAGCCGAAGACGATTTATTAAAACTTGGTGGTGTAAGCGAAGATGACTTGTATCAAAATGTTTTTTCTACGGCTAAACTAAGATTTCCTTGGTTATTAGTTAATCTCTTTACTGCGATTTTAGCATCTATTGTAATTGGATTTTATGCCGATGCATTGGAAAAAGTTGTCGCCCTAGCTATATTAATGCCAATAGTGGCAAGTATGGGGGGAAATTCTGGAACTCAAACTCTCACAGTTGCCGTTCGTGCTTTGGCAACTAATGATTTAACTTCGGCTAACGCCTTTCGTATTGTATTCAAAGAAACTTTAGTTGGTGGAATTAATGGAATATTGTTTGCAATTATTATTGGTTTTGGCGTTTATTGGTGGTTCGGTGATTCATTGCTGGGCTTGGTAATATCTATTGCAATGGTGATTAACTTATTTGTTGCTGGGTTGGCTGGAATAATCGTTCCTATTGTTTTGGACAGATTAAATACAGATCCAGCCGTATCAAGCACCGTTGTTTTAACAACTATTACAGATGTAGTTGGGTTCTTTGTTTTTCTAAGTGTAGCTAGTATTGCTATTATATAAAAACACTCTACTATATATGTAAATATTTATTGTATATATTAATATGTCGAAAAAAGATTCAAAAAATAATATTAAAAAATTATGTGTTGGTGTAGAAACCGTTGAACAATTGGAAAAAATTCAACAACAAACTTTCGAAACATTGGGCTATGGTTGCGCTTATACTACTATGCGCCCAACCAAGGAAGAAGTGCTAATTAAACGAGGCTCATTATATTGGATTATAAAAGGTAAAATATCTGCACGACAAAAAATATTAGGCTTCGAACAATATATTGATAACGAAGGCAAAAAAAGAACACTTATAAAACTAGATAAAAATGTTATCGAAACAGAAAAACATTCACACGGACCATTCCAAGGTTGGCGATACCTAGCAGATAAAGATATTCCAAAAGATATTGATAAAAGTAAATATGCACATATTGATTCTTCCGAACTAGAAAAATTAAGAGATTTAGGTATATTATAGGATTTAATATAATTAATTCTAATATGTTATTAACTTTTTTGATTCTAATTTTAATAAATTTTAAGAATCTATACTAAATAAATAAAAAAATAAGACAAAATTATAGGTTAGATTCGTCATTATTTAGTAAACAATCCGATTATTTTATAACTAGCACTCTTTTTTATCTTTTTTTATACAGATTTATCTATAAAAAAACCGCAGAAAACCAACGCTTTATAAAAAAAGTAAAAAAAAAATGATTTTTTTGCAAAAAAGGGCTTGCATATGTTCATCAAATACCCTATAAATCGTCTCACACAGCAAGCGTAACTTTGGTTCTAAACTTTCCAAATATTGTTAGTTTCTAAGTTGCTTTTTGTTGAGGTTGTTTAAAATGGTTAATATTTAGAAGAGATACTCGGACGGTAGGGAAATATACTGCTGTTCGTATGTATCAAACACACGCAACAGCGGGTTCAAAAATTATAGTTTTATACTATAACAATTAAACTTGAGAGTTTGATTCTGGCTCAGAACGAACGCTGGCGGCAGGCTTAACACATGCAAGTCGAACGAGAAAGCACCTTCGGGTGCGAGTATAGTGGCGAACGGGTTAGTAACGCGTGGGAACATACACAGCACTGGGGGATAACCATTGGAAACGATGGCTAATACCGCATACGCCCTACGGGGGAAAGATTTATTGGTGTTGGATTGGCCCGCGTTAGATTAGTTTGTTGGTGAGGTAATGGCTCACCAAGGCTACGATCTATAGCTGGTTTGAGAGGATGATCAGCAACACTGGAACTGAGACACGGTCCAGACTCCTACGGGAGGCAGCAGTGGGGAATATTGCACAATGGGGGAAACCCTGATGCAGCCATGCCGCGTGAGTGAAGAAGGCCTTAGGGTTGTAAAGCTCTTTCAGATGTGAGGATGATGACGATAACATCAAAAGAAGCTCCGGCTAACTTCGTGCCAGCAGCCGCGGTAATACGAGGGGTGCAAGCGTTAATCGGAATTACTGGGCGTAAAGCGTTCGTAGGCGGTTTGTTAAGCAAGATGTGAAAGCCCAGGGCTCAACCTTGGAACTGCATTTTGAACTGTTCGACTAGAGTACTGTAGAGGGTGGTGGAATTTCCAGTGTAGCGGTGAAATGCGTAGAGATTGGAAGGAACATCAGTGGCGAAGGCGGC
>JAQWUY010000046.1 GCA_029250225.1 Alphaproteobacteria bacterium
TCCCTAATGCAAAAAATGTTTATATAGATTTGCCTACTTCGACAAAATATAATTTTCCAAGTTAAAATCCCTATTATGGTTGAATTTTTAACATTAAATACAATTAAAGGTATAAAACAATTATTCTATATGCTAATATACCGCAAAAGATAAAAATATCTCAAATAAACTAAACCAATCAAAACAGTTTTAAAAATCACTAATGCAAAAAATGTTTACATAGGAGTATATTATGAACAAAACAAAAAAACATACTATAATAATGTTAAAAAGTGGATATAATCATGAGAATTCGTTAAAGGATAATTATGAATTAAAGTGGATTAAAGGAGATAAATTAACCTCGGAATGTAATTTTGGATTGAAAGTTAAGCCTGAATTAAAAGAGGTTTGGTGGAAAGAATATTTTGGATTAGAATTAGAAGAAGATATAAAAAATGATTTAAATAGCGGGATTTTATTTTTAGATGTCCCAATAAAAGATGAAAATGAGTCTAGGACATTTGTTTTTTGTTTTGGTCATATTAGATATGTATTAAAAGATGAAGCAATTGAATATAACTTTGGATTGAAAGTAGCATTAAATAGTTTGGATAATAATAAAATTAGAGATCTTAATTCACGTGATAATATTTCCAATAATAAACAGATTACACAAGGATCTAATTTATCAACAATTGAAAAATTAAATTTTGACAGTGATAGCCATTGGTTAAAAAGCATTTCAGGTTATACAAAAGATGAATATAAAGAAGATTTTAAAGCGGTAACAGGAAGAGATAGTTTAAGTTTATCTTTAAAAAAAGAGCCAAAAGAATTAGTAGATATTTGTAAAAAGTTTTATAAAAGATTCATCTCCGAAGATTATAAAAAATATTATCCAGACATTGATAATGTTATGCTTATTAAATGTCCAATTATTATTGAAAAGTTAAATAATCAATTGTTGGTAAAATTAAAAGAAGAAAGTGAAGACATTTATTTAGCTGTTCCTGAAATTATTGATTATTCAGTGGAATATTTTAAGATAAATCGTTCAGAATATGATGATATTTCTTTATCATGTTATATTGAAGCTATTGGTAAATCTATTGATAGTATTAATATTGAAAAATTAAAAAAAGACAAGATTAGGGTTTTTGATGAAGAATCATGTAAAAATTCATTTAGCGTTTATAAATGTTTATTTGGTGATGTTAAATTAGAAAATAATAAGGATGAATCAGAAAATAATAAGGATGAAAATAAAACTTATCATTTGTATAACGGAAATTGGTATGAAATAGAAACTGATCATATTAAAAAAATGAAAATTCAAATTGACAAATTATTTGAAAAACCTCACAAACGTTTAATTAATTTTAATCATAAAAATGAAAATGAATACAATAAATATGTTGCAAATAAAAGTAGTAATTTTTTATGTTTAGATTGCAAAAATATTTCCCCTGATAAAAAATCAACACAAATTGAGCCTTGCGATTTATATAATGAAGAATCTGAAAAGGGAGTTTTATACCATGTAAAAATAGGCATAGGTTCATCTAAGTTAAGCCATTTATTTAATCAGGGTATAAATTCCATTGTAACATTAAAGCAGAATGATTCTTCTATTAAAAAAATGGATGAACTTATAAAGAGTAAATATGGTTCTATTAAAAGTAAAATTGATGAAAATAAAATTTTGATATATTATGTCATTGTTACACCGAAAGACCCTGAAAATAAATCTGAAAATCTACCGTACTTTTCTAAATTATCTTTATATCATACTCTAAATGATATGAAATTATACGGAATAAATATGAAAGTTTGTTATGTAATAGATCAAAAAGAACGAGAAAAACAAAAACAAAAAAAACAAGAAAAACAAAAATTAAAAGAACAAGAAAAACAAAACCAAAAATCGGCGTAATAAAAATTCAACCTAATAATTAATAATTATAGGTTAAAAAATCCCGATTATGTTGAATTTCCTTGCTTTTTGTCGTGTAAAGTGGTATAAATATTGAGCTTTTTG
>JAQWUY010000007.1 GCA_029250225.1 Alphaproteobacteria bacterium
AATGAAAAAACACAAGTTGATTTTAATTTAGGACGATTAATGATTTTAAAATTTTTCATAATAACATTTTCTACATTAATATGAATTTTATCAACCGTATATTTTTCATTGGTAAGATTAAAATGTTCAATTTGACAATTCTTACTAGCATTAATATTAATTTCTCTAAAACCACTATCATAAATATCAATTTTTTTAATATCCGATAAATTTATTTCTGATATTGAAAAAAATAATATTTTTTTTAGGTCATTTTGATTAGGAATTTTAAAGGGAGCAATATTTGTGTTAGTTTTCACAATAAAAACATTATTAATATGTTTAAAATCTAATGTGTTAGAATTTATATTATTCAAGATAATACATTCAGAATCTGAAACTGATACATTGCTAAAATCATTTTCTGATATATAATAATTTGCACCTATAATTTCTATATTATGTTTTTTGTTACTATTTTTTATCGTGTCAGGGATAAGATAAATTATATTATTTCTACCCCTTAAAAAATCACTAATTTTTTTGTCTTTTATTAATTTGCTAAGATTATAAGATGTCATATAACTTTTTATTATATTTATACAATTGTCAAATCTCTCAATAGGTATATAATTACTTAGACATATTGTTGAAAATATATTTTCTTTTGTTTTTTGGGGTTTAGCACCAAATATATACGCTATTGTTGCTAATGAATATATTTCTTTGTGGTTTTTATTATCTTTAGACCTAGCAATAGAATAACATAAATTTAACCATTGCTCAGGATCTATATCTGCAATTTCAAGATGTCTATTACGAATACTGTATTGTCTAATTACTGACAATTTCGCTCTTTCTTTTTCACTAATTATATCATTTATTTCAATATTTATAAATTTAGAAATATTTTCACAAAATTCGTCAAAATTTGATTTGCAAATTTTTATGTTTTTGCAATTGGGAATTTTTACTTCTGTAATTTCTTCGTTTTTATTATTCGTAAAATAATAGAAAGAAACAAAAAAATTATTATCTTGCTGATTGCCGGTATTTACAACACATAAAACAAAAGGCTTACATATATTTAATAGACGAATTGAATCAATAAATATACGCATATCATTTTCTGAATCAATTTTAATTAAATAAAAATCTATGCCTTCTGTTTTTTTATCAAGTTTAGTTTTAGATTTCCTATTTAATTGATTCAATATTTCTATTAAACTATTTGGATTACTAGAATTCTCATTTCCTGCATTATCTGACATAATTTTCTTTCTTTATATATTGTTCTACCAATGATTGCGGAAGTAGTACCATAAACACCATTACTTTACAATTACATTTAATTAAAATTACCCAGCTACGAGCGAAGTTTTAGAAACAAATAAAACTAATTGAAAAATGTCTACTATTATTCTATAAATTAGTTATCGCGGTGATATTATTTAACAAATTAAATTGTAACTATGAAAACAATAAGATATATATTAGCTATGGATACTAGTGCGGGGTCTGTT
>JAQWUY010000025.1 GCA_029250225.1 Alphaproteobacteria bacterium
GTTGAATACTTATCAGACAATGAAGAAAATAGTAAAACATTGGTAGAAATAACCGAAAACCTGTCAGGCAGTGAAGGAAATGATAAAACATTGGCAGAAATAGCTGAATACTTATTAGACAATAAAAAAAAGAGTAAATTAATTTATGCTTTTAATGGCACGGGTAAAACAAGGCTATCTATAGAATTTAAAAAAATTGCCGAAAAAAATGATCCAGAAAAAACGAATTTTATTTCCTATAATGCTTTTACCGAAGATTGTTTTTACTGGGATAATAATATTGAAAATAATCATAAATTAAAAATTCGCCCGAATGAAGATATAAATTGGATTTTTAAAGACGAAGGAAAAGATCAAGAAATCGTAACTAATTTTCAAGAGTATGTTAATAATAAATTAACACCAAATTTTAAAGAAGATTTTTCAGAAGTGGATTTTTCTCTTGAAAGTGGTGATGATAATAGTATTAAGAATATAAGAATTTCCAAAGGTGAAGAAAGTAATTTTATATGGAGTATTTTTTATATATTATTAAAACAAATAATTGAATCTCTTAATGATAAAGAAAATGATTCTGATAATAAGTTTAGTCAACTTAAATATGTATTTATTGATGACCCAATAAGTTCACTCGATGAAAATCATTTAATTGAGTTAGCTGTGAATTTAGCTGATTTAATCAAAAAATCAAAAAATGGTTTAAAATTCATTATAACAACACATAATATAACTTTTTATAATGTTTTATATAACGAATTAAATTCAAAAGAATGTTATCTGTTAAATAAAGATGAAAAAGGTAAATTTAGTCTAGATGAATTAAAGGGTGATTCAAATACAAGATTGTCTTATCATCTACATTTAAAACAAAAATTAGAACAAGCTATCGAAGGCGACAAAATTGAAAAATACCATTTTACATTATTGCGCAATTTATATGAAAAAACCGCAAGTTTTTTAGGCCATAGACGTTGGAAAAATCTTTTACCTGATGATAAAGAAAAATATTATGATCGTATTATTCAATTCACTAGTCACTCAACATTAGCAGAGACACAGACTTCAGAACCAAGTTATAATGAAAAACAAATAGTAAAAGGACTACTAAAACATTTAATAAACAAGCATTTCCCAAAAGAAGAAAAAGAATAAAATGGCAAAAGAAACTAAGCATATAATAGAATCAGAAAATTTCATTGTTCTTAATACATACAATGCAAAATCAAAAACCAAACAAAGTTATCAAAGCGAAGATGATTTAGAGTGTGAATTAATCGATGATTTAAAAGAGCAAGGTTACGAGTTCTCACCACATATAAAAAGCATTAAAACTATGCTAGCAAATATTCGTGAGCAATTACAAAAATTAAATAATGTTAAGTTTACTAATGATGAATGGGAACGTTTTGTTCAAAACTATTTAAATAAACCTGGTGATGGTAGTATTGAAAAAACGCGCAAGATTCAGGATGATTATATTCACGATTTCATATTTGATAGTGGGCTAATAAAAAATATAAGCCTACTAGACAAAGATAATATTATGAATAATAAAGTAGAGGTAATTAAGCAATTTGAACAAACCGGTATACATTCAAATCGTTATGATGTAACTATTTTGGTTAATGGATTACCTTTGGTACAGGTCGAATTAAAAAAACGAGGGGTTGCTATTCGTGAGGCTTTTAATCAAATACATCGTTATAGTAAGGAAAGTTTCAATAGCGAGAATTCTCTTTATAAATATTTACAATTATTTGTAATTTCCAACGGTACTGATACTCGTTATTTTCCCAATACTGTGAAGCGTGATAAAAACAGTTTTGATTTTACGATGAATTGGGCAAATTCGGATAATCTCTCAATTAAAGATTTAAAAGATTTTACAGCTACTTTCTTTCAAAAAAAGACCTTGTTAACAATATTATTAGATTATTCGGTATTTGACACTGACAACAATTTATTAATAATGCGTCCTTATCAAATTGCAGCCACAGAGCGTATTTTATGGAAAATAAATAGTTCATATGAAACAAAAAAATGGAAAAGCGTTCAAAATGGTGGGTTTATTTGGCATACTACCGGTTCAGGGAAAACATTAACTAGTTTCAAAGCTGCACAGATGGCAACTAAATTAAGTTTTATTAATAAAGTCTTTTTTGTTGTAGATAGAAAAGATTTAGACTATCAAACAATGAAAGAATATCAAAGATTTTCACCTAATAGTGTAAATGGATCCAATAACACTAATAGACTCAAAGAAAATATTATCAAGAATGACAATAAAATTGTTGTTACCACTATTCAAAAGCTTCATAGCTTAATGAAGAGAAGTGAAGAACTAGATATTTACAACAAGCAAGTAGTATTTATTTTTGATGAATGTCATCGTAGTCAATTTGGTGAAGTTCAAAAATTACTAAAAATAAAATTTAAAAAATATTATCAATTCGGTTTTACTGGAACACCTATTTCTAACGAAAACTCGGTTAAAGGTCAAACAACTAATGATGTTTTTGGATGTAATTTACATTCTTATCTTATCACCGATGCTATTCGTGATGAAAAAGTATTAAAATTCAAAGTAGATTACACCAATGTTAGTCCAAAATCCGAACAATTTGAAATGGAACAAGATGAAGATAAATTAAATTCTCACGAATATAAAAAAGCTTTATTACATCAAAATCGTATTGATAAAGTATCACAATATGTACTGGATAAATTCCCTCAAAAAACACATCGTTTGTATTCTTCTAATAAGGGGTTTAATGCTATGTTTGCTGTAAGTAGTATAGAAGCAGCTAAGAAGTATTACGAATCTCTTAATAAATTACAACAAAACAGTGAAAAGCCATTAAAAATAGCAACAATATTTTCATATGCTGATAATGAAAAACAAGATGCAAAGGGTGATATTCCTGATGAAAGTTTTGAAGTTGATTCTATGAATTATAGTAACAAAGAATTTTTAGGCAAGGTTATTAAAGATTATAATGAATCGTTTAAAACTAGTTTTGTTGTAAATAATACAGAGTTTCAAAACTACTATCGAGATTTAGCAATGCGTTTTAAATCAAAAGAAATAGATTTATTGATTGTTATTGGTATGTTTCTAACTGGATTCGATGCCCCTCATATGAACACAATGTTTATAGATAAAAACTTGCGATATCATGGTTTATTACAAACTTATTCTCGCACCAATCGTATTTTAAACTCAACAAAAAGGTTTGGTAATATTATTGCTTTCCGAGATCTAGAAAAAGCTACCATTGATGCTATTACTTTGTTCGGTGATAAACAAACAACGAATACAGCAGGTATAGTTATAGAAAAAAGCTATAAAGAATATATGGAAGGCTTCGAAGATATTCTAACTGGTATGAAAATAAGAGGATTTGTCGATATAATAGCAGATTTAGAGCAAAACTTTCCTGATCCTAATGATATCGATAAAGAATCAGACAAAAAAAACTTTATTAAATTATTTAGTGAATATTTACGTATAGAAAATGTATTAAAAAACTATGATGAGTTTTCTAATTTAAATAAGTTACAAAAAATTGATGTAAATGATGCTCAGGCATTAAAAGAATTTAAAGAAGCAAATAACCTAAGCGACAAGGATTTAACCCTTTTACAGGCCTTTAAAATACCTTCAGAGCGAAAAATACAAGATTATAAATCATGTTATAATGATATTAGAGACTGGATTAAAAATGAAAAAGATAGTAATAAAATAGAGAAATCTACAATAGATTGGTCTGATATTGTATTTGAGGTAGATTTACTTAAATCGCAAGAAATCAATTTAGATTATATTTTAGAACAAATTTATGAAAATAGTAAAAAAACAAAAGATAAACAATCACTTATTAAGGATATAAGGCGCTTAATACGCGCGAGTATTAATAATCGTACAAAAGAAGAACTAATAATTGATTTTATAACCCAAATCGACATTAATACAATTAATGAAAAAACAGGTATTATTGAAAGTTTCTACTCATTTGCACAATCTGAAAAAAAACGTGAAGTGTATGAATTGATAAATGATGAAGATTTAAATAATGAAGATGCTAAACGATACATTGCATTTTCTCTAAAACGCGGAAATGCAAGTTACAATGGAACAGATCTAAATAGTATATTACCTAAAATGAGCCCTCTTAAAAAAGAAAATTTAGTTAAAAAGGAAAAAGTTTTTCGTAAAATACAAAATTTAGTTGAAAAATTTCAAGGTATAGGTGGAGAATTATAAAATTTAAAAATCATATTCCATACAATTACACTTAAAAAAAGCCCTATCATATCTCTATGATAGGGTTTTTAAATGGTAGGGGATGAGAGACTTGAACTCCCGACCAAGGCATTATGAGTGCCCTGCTCTAACCACTGAGCTAATCCCCCGTGTTATAATAATGGTTTTAGGAAATTAAAAATTTCCTTGGATAACCCAGTGAAATAAATCACTGGGTTTTTAGTGGTAGGGGATGAGAGACTTGAACTCCCGACCAAGGCATTATGAGTGCCCTGCTCTAAC
>JAQWUY010000035.1 GCA_029250225.1 Alphaproteobacteria bacterium
AGCGTCAATGTCTGTGCGCAGGGTGTCAATTTTACTTACTGTTGTTTTTATTTCATTGTTAAGGTCATTAATATTGATTATTTCGCGAGTATCTTTTTTTTCAACATAATTATTAACTGAAAGGTTATAGTCGTTTTCGGCAATCTTGTCATTTTTAACTAATTGAGAAATGTGTGGTATGTTTTCTTTTTTATCAAAGATATTTATAATCTTCTCAATATGATCGTCTTCGATTATATTGTTCTTAGTTACTTTTTTAAAGAAATCTTCGCCACTAGCATCAATAAATTGTGTTAGGTTGTCTTTTTTATTTTTAGCTAAAACCAAGATGTTTACGGAAATTGAGGTTCCATAAAATAGATTTCCAGCTAATGAAATTACGGTTTCAACATAGTTGTTGTTTATTAAGTATTTACGGATTTTTTGTTCTGCACCAGAACGATAAAAAATACCAGGAAAGCAAACAATTGCCGCACGACCCTTGGATGATAAATAATGAAGGGCGTGAAGTACAAATGCAAAATCTGCTTTGGATTTTGGGGCAAGAACACTAGATGGTGCAAATCGTTCATCGTTAATTAATGTGGGATCGTCCGAACCAATCCAGTTTACTGAATAAGGTGGATTGGAAACGATTGCATCAAAATTTTTATCATTTATAAAACTAGGTTTTGTTAATGTATTGCCTAGTTGTATATTAAATTTATCATAGTTAATGTTATGTAAAAACATGTTCATTCGTGCTAGGTTATAGGTGGTGTGGTTAAGTTCTTGACCAAAAAAGCCGTCTTCGACAATATGCTCTTGAAAATGTTTTTTTGCTTGTAATAATAATGAGCCGGAACCACAAGCCGGATCATAAATTTTATTTACTTTTTTTTGATTATGGATTGCAATTTTTGCAAGTAGTTTAGAAATATTTGGTGGAGTAAAAAATTCACCACCAGATTTACCAGCATTAGCAGCATATTTATGAATTAAATATTCATAGGCATCGCCAAAAATATCGATTTTTTTGTCTTTAAAATTTCCCGATATTTCTGCTATACCTTTTAGGACTTTTGCTAAACGCTGGTTTTTATCTTGTACTGTGTTGCCTAGGCGATTACTGGTAGTATCAAAATCGGCAAACAATCCTTTTATATCGTTTTCTGATTCACGCCCAATAGCTGACGATTCAATCGCATCAAAAATTGTTTTTAGGTCAGTATTTAAACTATTATTATCATCAATTTCATTTACAATATTAGTAAATAGCTGACTAGGATAGATAAAATAACCTTTGGTCTTAATAGCATCATCCTTAAATTCTTGTGTTATTTCATTATCAGGAAATTTTGCATAACTAATGCTATCATCGCCAGCTTCTGCGTAATCTACAAAGTTTTCACTGATAAAACGATAAAATAGAGTTCCAAGAACATATTGTTTAAAATCCCAACCATCAATTGCACCGCGTATTTCATTAGCAATCTTCCATATTTTATCTTGTAAATATTTACTTTCATCATTGCTTGTCATTTACTTCATTCCTTTGCTTGAGATATTAAATTTATGTTTATAGATTGAGTTAAGAATTATGATAATAATCAATATAATCAAAAATATTGTTTTTGTATACCACTTATATATTTTTTCTATGTCAGGTAGTTATTACAGTAAAAAACCCATAGTAAGTAATTGACATTATTTTTTTTACAAATTAACATATGGGAAGTGGTTTAATATATTGGGGTTGGTATGGAATTTTTTGATAATTTATTTAGTATAATGTTAGAAG
>JAQWUY010000044.1 GCA_029250225.1 Alphaproteobacteria bacterium
TTCGGCGATAAAAAATCATTTGGTGATAGAAAATCTTTCGGTGATAAAAAATCTTACGGCGATAGAAGAGACGATAGAAAATCTTTCGGTGATAAAAAAGACTTTAATTCAAAACCAAATTTCAGAGGTCGTAAGGAATTCGGAGCTGGTAATTCTGAACGATTAATCTCTCCTCGCCTAGGTGCATTTTACTTATTAGAAGCGGTATTAATTGATAAACGACCATTAGAGTTTGTAGAACACAACACATTAAAACAAATTGATCAAAAAAACCGCGGTTTAGCACGAATGATTGCATATACTGCCCTGCGACATAATATAGAGCTTGATTTAATAATAAAAGAATTTGTTGACGAAGAAATTTTCACCCCGCAAGTTGATATATTTATCAAAGTTGGATTAACACAAATATTATATATGGAGGTTGCCGACCACGCAGCGGTTAATGAAACATTAAATTCTGTATTTGGTAAAGCCTTGCCAAGCAAAGGAATGATAAATGCCATATTAAGACGCGGTGTTAATGAAGGCAAAAAATTTATCAGCGAACATACAGACATAATAAATATGCCAAAATACCTATGGCGAAGCTGGGTAAATTCGTACGGTGAAAAAACCGCTCGCGAAATCCTAGAAGTCTTGCAAACCCAAGCACATGTGGATATCAGTGTAAAATCAAACCCAGAATTATGGGCTGAAAAACTAGACGGTAAATTATTACCAACAAACGGAGTAAGATTAAAATCAGGTGGTAAAATCGTAACACTAGAAGGTTATGAAACAGGCGACTGGTGGGTTCAAGATTTATCGGCTCAACTTCCTGTTCACATAATGGGCGATATAGCCGGAAAAACAATAATTGATATGTGTTCTGCCCCTGGTGGAAAAACATCACAACTCCTAGCCAAAGGTGCAAATGTAATTGCAATTGATCAAAACGAATTCCGATTAAACCGTATGCGTGATAATATCGAACGACTACAATTAAACGAGAATTTAACAATAAAATTATCTGATGCAGTTAAATATACAGCCGAAGAAAAAGTTGATATTGTATTACTAGATGCCCCTTGTTCTGGAACAGGAACAATCCGCAAAAATCCAGACTTGCCATTTTTAAAAGATGACGGATTAATAAAATCTGTTGCGAAACTACAACGCCAAATGCTAACCAAAGCTTGCGAACTTGTAAAAGACGGAGGCACAATAGTTTTTGCAACCTGCTCTTTACAACCAGAAGAAGGCGAAAATCATTTACTAAACCTACCCGATGGATTGAAAATATCCCCGATTAGACGAAAAGAAATCCCCGGCCTAGAAAAATCTATCACCGCAAAAGGCGCAATGAGAATCTTGCCCAATATGTACAAAGACGGCTTAGACGGATTTTTTATCGCTAGATTTACTAAAATTCCATCAGAATCTTCGGATTAATATTTTATAATATTTATCATATGTCAACACATTGACATATGCTTTTTCTAATGGTTGATAATTTTATAAAGTTATTTTATTTCTTGTCCATAAGATAGAACAAGATTAGGGCATCGAGAGATAATAGTGCGTTATATCCTGCCATTGAGATTCCAAACAGTGTCCAAACTGGTTCGTCGCATCGTATGACGGCTTCATTTCCCAAGGAATTTAAAAGTGCGGAGGTTTGAGTTACAAGTTCGGTGTTTGAAGAGCAACCATCAAGGCCTGTCCAAAATCCGAATTCGATACCGGTATTAAATACAGCAAGGCCGAGATATATAATCATTATTAG
>JAQWUY010000016.1 GCA_029250225.1 Alphaproteobacteria bacterium
TTTTATTTTATTTTTTTTTGATTTTACGAGGTTTCGTCATATTTTCTGGGCTTAGAATATCATCTATTTCTTTTTTAGATAATAATTTTTCTGCTAGTACGATATCGCGAACACTTTCATTTTTTTCAATTGCTTGTTTTGCGATTCTTGTTGCATTTTCATAGCCAATATATGGGTTTAGAGCGGTGATAATACCGATTGAGTTATTCACTTGTTCTTTACAAATTTCTTTGTTTACAGTGATACCGTTGATACATTTTTCCGTAAGGCTTTTTATTCCTTGTGTTAACATATTTAATGATTTCAATATATTAAATGTAATGATTGGTTCCATTGCATTTAATTGCAATTGTCCCGCTTCGGCTGCTAGTGTTACGGTAAGGTCATTACCGATTACTTGGAATGCTATTTGATTTACCACTTCTGGAATAACAGGGTTAACCTTACCAGGCATAATTGATGAACCTGGTTGTACAGGTGGTAAATTAATTTCATTTATACCGGTACGAGGCCCTGATGATAATAATCGCAAGTCATTACAGATTTTTGATAATTTTACTGCATTACGCTTTAATATACTGCTGAATGTTACAAATGCCCCCATATCTGATGTAGCTTCGATCAGGTTACGAGCGCGGAACATTTCGATATCTGCAATTCGAGTTAATTCATCAATAACTAAGTCACAATATTCAGGGTCTGAATTAATACCTGTGCCAACTGCGGTAGCACCCATATTTATTTCTGTGAATGATTTAATTGAATTTTTCACTACTCCGATATCTTCTTTGATAGTTGCTTTCCAGCCGTTGAATTCTTGCCCCAATGTGATTGGCACGGCATCTTGCATTTGAGTTCTGCCCATTTTTATTATGTCAGAAAATTCAATTGATTTTTGTTTTAATGCATATGACAAATCATAAAGAGAATCTAGATATCTTTTATGACTTAAAATAATACTAAGTCTTACCGCGGTTGGGTATGCATCGTTTGTTGATTGTGATAGATTAACATCATTGTTAGGGTGTAGATGTTGATAATCGCCACGGTTATGGCCCATTATTTCCAATCCTCGGTTTGCGATTACTTCGTTAGCATTCATATTTGTTGATGTGCCAGCACCGCCTTGCACCATATCAACAATAAAATGTCCGTGCCATTTTCCTGATATTATTTCATCACAAGCACTTTTGATTGCTTCACATTTTTTCTTTTGCAATATCCCTAATTTAAAATTGGCAATTGCAGCGGCTTTTTTAACCATTGCAAGGGCTATAATTAATTCAGAGTAATGTTTTAATTTTGTATTGGTTATTTTAAAGTTTTCTTTTGCGCGAAGCGTTTGTATGCCATACAAGGCCTTGTCTGGGATTAATCTTTCACCTAGTAAGTCTTTTTCTTTGCGGGTTGCGGTCGTGTTATTCATTTTGTGTAAGCCTTTATGACAATTTAAATATTTCAATACGATTATAATTTTACGATATAGTTTGCAATAATCTTAACTTTTTTACTTTAAAAACGAGTATAAAATTACTAACAACTTAATTTTACTTATAACAAAGTTTTTTTTGTCGTGCAAGTACTGAAATCACACAATATTTTTTAATTGGTAATAATATAAATTTTTATATAATTTATTGTTTTTTATGGATAAATTATTTTATTATCCACGAGCTCCGAATATTGCAGAGCCAATTCTTACGCACGTTGCGCCTAAATCAATTGCAATAGGGTAGTCTGTGGACATTCCCATTGATAATTTTTGCAGATTATTACGCATTGCTATTTTTCTTAGTAAGGCAAAATGAACTGATGGGTTTTCATCAGCTGGTGGGATACACATTAACCCGACAATATTTAAGCCCATTTCTTTGCATTGGGTTATTATTTTGTCTGCGTCTTGTTCTAGCACTCCGTTTTTTTGTGCTTCGGCTCCTGTATTTACTTGAATATAAATCTGTGGATTCCAATTTTCGTTTTTGTCGATATGTTTTTTTATTTCGTTAGCTAGTTTTATGTTGTCGAGTGTGTGAATAACATCAACTAGATTAGGTAAATATTTCACTTTGTTTGTTTGCAAGCCACCAATTAGATGAAGTTCAATATTTTGATATTCAGATTTTAAGTCGATCCATTTATCACGGCATTCTTGTACTTTGTTTTCACCAAAAATACGGTGTCCTGTATCTAGTGCTATTTTAATATCATCAATAGGAAATGTTTTTGAAACCGCTATTAAATCAACATTATCATCTTGTCTTAGTGCGCGAGTTTTATATTTTTCGATTTCTGATTTAATTTGTTGTATATTTTGCTGAATAATTTTATTTTTATCCATTTTAATTTTTCCGTATTATTCTTGTAATTTATAATTATCGTAACGAGTAAGATTGTTTTTATTTATCATTGATTTGATTTTTTTAACATAAATTTCTCGCTCTTGGGAATAATTTGTTAATCCGTTGGCAAGTTTTATACTTGATAAAGGTTTATTTAACTTAATTAAAGAATAACGAATTTTTCTTAGTTCATTATATGCATTATTACGATTTAAATTTGCCATATATGCTTGCATAGATTGATAAGGCGAAGAGAAAGATTTAATACTGTGAGTTTTACCAGCATCGCGATTAGTCGGCATTAATTTATTCTTTTCAGTTTTATCAAATGTCCATTGTCCAAACAGGGCATTACCTGTTACGGCGAACCTTGATGTTCCCCAACCGCTTTCTACTATTGCTTGGGCAAGAACAAGAGATATAGGGATAGGCTGTATTTTTATTTTTAATTGTTTAAGCATTTCAGGGATTTTAGCTTGGTTATATTTTACATTAAATTCAGTTCCGAAACTTTTAAGGTTGTTAATATCATTAACAGATAGTTTTTTGCCTATTTTATATTTTTTTTCTATATCTATTAATAATTCTTTTTTTATATTAATATTTTGATTGATATCAATGGCCATAGGTAGCATTAATTTAATAAATATCTCTTTTTTTAAATTCGCATCTTTTATATTTTTTAAATCGCTCGGCATTTTGTTTGGTTGAATTCTAGGGACTGAATTATTTTTTAAATTATAATTGTATTTATCAAATTCTTTTATTACAGCGCTTACATTTTTTGCATTAAAATAATTTAATTTATTTTTAATAATCTTATTTTCATTTTTTTGAACTAGTTGTTTAGTTTTTTGCGGAGGATTTTTTAATTTAAATAGTAAGTTAGGATTATTAGCAAAATAATTATATACTAATGCAATAGATACAACAGCAAAAACCCAAGGCAACATATTTTTATTAAGCATAATTTTTTTTAATGACATTATTTTGCTCTTACTTCTTTTACCTCTGGGATATAATATTTTAACATATTTTCAACCCCCATTTTTAATGTTGCGGTTGATGATGGACAACCATCACAAGCCCCTAACATTGATAAATATACAATACCATCATCGTATTTGTGGAAAATGATATCACCGCCATCCTGAGCTACCGCTGGGCGAACTCTGGTGTCTAGTAATTCTTTTATTTGCATAACTATTTCATCATCACCGGCATTAGTAGTTTTTTCTTCTTGTTCTTTTGGTAATTCTGAATCTGTTGAAATAATAGCTTCACCAGAATTGAAAAATTCAATCATAACGCCTAGTAATGTTGGTTTTAAATTTACCCACTGTATATCATCTGATTTAGTTACAGATATAAAATCCTTGCCAAGGAAAACACCGATAACACCGTTTACTTCAAATAATTTTGTTGCAAATGGTGATATTTCTTTCGCATCATCAGCAGTTTGGAAATTAGCAGTTCCTTTGTCTAAAACTTTACACTCTGGTATAAATTTTAAAGTTGCTGGGTTGGGTGTTTGTTCCGTTTGTATAAACATATTTTTCCTATCTATCCTATTAATTTATTAACATATACATGTAAAATCAATATTTTTTAACTTATGCAAGTCCTTCGTGATATGATATTTTACTAGGCATTATACCATTTTTATTCAATATTGTATACCACATAGTATCACATTTATTACTAAACACTACTTCTTTTGTGGCGGGTAAGGTTAACCATAAATTATGTTTTATTTCTTGTTCTAGTTGTCCTTTTGACCAACCTACATGCCCCAGTGCTATTTTGCATTGTTTTGGCCCTTTATTTCTTGCTATTTTTTGCAATATATTAATGGTTGTTGTGACATTAAAAAGTTCATTTATGTTTGCTGTTTCTTTTTCTTTGTATGTGGTGTCGTGTAATATGAAGCCTTGTTCTATATTGACAGGCCCGCCCATATATATTCTTGGATTATTACTATCGGCATCTGTGTTTGCCATTTCAATTTGCATTAATAATTCATTAAGGGTTAATTTTGTTTCATATTTATTTAATATTAATCCCATTGCGCCACTTTTATCGTGAGCACAAATTAATATACAAGATTTATTAAACATATTGTTTGATTGTTCAGGACTTGATAATAACAGCCTGCCTGTTAAATATCCATTATGAGTATTGTTTTTTTTCATTTTATAAGGTAAATTAAGCCTATGGGTTTAGTAATTAAAAAGATAAAAATATTTAAATTGTTAATTGTTTTATTATTTTCTTCAATTTTCAATTTATCATATTCTTATCAACAGCCCAATTCTACTAGCATATGGAGTAAAAGTAAATACGCTAATGTTAGAATTATTTCATCGGTTGAAAATTACGGTAATGAGGCTGATATACTACTTGGCCTTGAATTCAAATTAAAAGATAATTGGAAAATATACAGTAAAGATTCTGGTGATGCAGGATTGCCCCCGCTTTGGATTGACAAGGCTTCAAAAAATCTAATAATATCTGAATGGAATTATCCAACCCCAGTCGATTTTGAATATAATGATATAAAAACAAAAGGGTATGAAGACAAGGTTATATTCCCGTGGCGAATGGATATAATCGATAATACAAAACCCGTAAAAATTGATGGTATTGTTGAATATTATGCTTGTAATAATAAAATCAATTTATGTGTTGTTCAGCAAGCAAAACTAAACTTAGAAATTCCAGCTAATGATTTAAAATTAAGTAACAACTTAGATAAAATTTTATTATATCAACAAGATAGTAATACAAACATTTTCATCATTATGCTTATTGCTATTATTAGCGGGTTGATATTAAATATAATGCCTTGTGTGTTGCCTATTATATCAATTAAATTAATGGTATTTAGAAATACAAAAAATGATACTGATGTCAAAATAAATTCTATTTTCTTTTCCTTAGGAATAATAACGGTATTTTTTATAATAGCATTATTTTTAATTACATTACGCTTCGTCGGTGTCGGCTTAGGTTGGGGATTCCAATTCCAAAACCCAATGTTTTTACTGTTTATGTCCTTTTTATTATTAATAATGGGTGTAAATATGCTAGATGTATTTGAAATAAGTAACCTTGGCAGAATATCAAAATATATACCGGTTGGTAAAAAAGAAATAACTAAATCATTTTTCAGCGGGGTGGTTGCAACCTTAATTGCAACTCCTTGTTCTGCACCTTTACTAAGTGTATCGTTAGGTTGGGCAATATTGTTAGAATGGTATTTAGGGTTGCTGATATTTATCTTTATGGGAATCGGTATGGCATTGCCTTATTTATTATTTGCAATATATCCTAAAATTATTTCTTATATTCCTAGGTCTGGACGATGGAATTTTAGATTCAAGCAATTAATGGGAGTTTTACTGATAATTAGTGGATTGTTCTTTGCTTGGGTAAATAAAATAAATTTCGATGATATTTCAAATATTATTTTTGTTATTATATTTTTCTTCATCGTACTTATTTTAAGGTCAAAGAATAATAGTATATTAAAAATATTGGTTCTGTTGTTAGCTGTGATATCTATGTTTGCGGTTGCATCTAAGCAAAAATCAAAAATTCAAATGAGCCAAGCTTATCAAATCAGTGCGCCTTGGGTTAAATTTAAAAAACAAGATATAAAAAAACATCTATCAGAAGGAAAAACAGTAATTGTCGACATTACAGCTAATTGGTGTATTTCTTGTAAAATAAATAAAATTACTACATTTAAAAATCCTGATGTAATAAAAAAATTAAGTCAAAAAAATATAGTTGCAATGCGTGGTGATTGGACAGATAGAAATAATAGTATATTATTATATTTAAATTCTTATAATAGATTTTCAATACCATTTATAGCTGTTTATAGCCCGCAGTCCTCAGAAGTAAAAATATTACCAAGTATATTAAAACCTAATGATATCATAAAAAATTTGCCATAAATGTAAATATTATATACAATTAAATTGTTGTATAAATAAAAAATTATAGTATAAAAGCAAAATTAACTTTATTAAATAATTAGGGCGGTTTAATGTTTGGCAAAGATTATAAAAAATACTTTTTATTAGATGATAATATCATAAATATAAATAACGGTAGTTTTTCATCGGTACATAACGATGTTTACAAAAAATCTGAAAAAATTCGTTTTGATATAATGAGTAATATTTCCAAGTTTAAAATGGAAGCTGATGAACATATTGCAAAAAGCCAAAGTATATTAGGAAAATATATAAATACCAATCCTAACAATATTGCTTTTACAAGTTCAACAACTGAAAGTTTAAATGCTGTATTAAGGTCTATTATATTTATGGCAGGTGATGAAATTGTTGTTGATGCGGATATTTATCCAACAACAATGCGAATATTGGAATTTGTTTGCGGTCGTGCCGGAGCAAGAATAAACAAAGTGCACATTCCAATTAATTCAGATGAAAATACGGTATTGGATAAATACGATTTAGCAATTAATCCTAGAACTAGATTATTAGTAGTAGAAGATATTAAAGCTATTGATGGTTTAAAAAACCCATTAAAAAAGATAATCCCAATATTTAAAGATATGGATATACCAATTCTTGTCGATGGAGCACATAGTGTAGGTATGATTGATTTAAATGTTGATGAATTAGGGGTTGATTGGTATTTAGGTTGTTGTCATAAGTGGTTATTATCTGCAAAAGGTGCAGGTTTCATTGTAACTGAGCCACATAATCACAGTATGATGCGTTCAATGCGAATTAGTTATACTTATGAAAAACCTTATCCGCACAGATTCCATTGGGTTGGGACTAATGATTATACTCCTTGGTTAACAATAGGCTTAGGAATTGATGTAATTAATGAACTAGGTCAAGAAAATATTAGTAATTATTGTAATGATTTAGTTATACAAGCTGGTAAATTAATGTCGAAAGAGTTTGGTGTTGATTATTCTATACCAAGTTCTTTGTCAACATATATGACTGTTGTAAAATTACCTAAAAAATTACAAGATAAAAAAATCGGTGTAGAAAAATTACAAGAAATATTTTTTAATAATGGGTTTAACACAAAAATTGTTTTAATAGATAATGTTAAATACATAAGAATATCTGCATATATTTATAACGATATAACAGATTATGAAAAATTCTGTGATGTAGTCTCTAAACTATGTGATAATAAATTAATTTAGCAATTTTTAAAAGCATCTTGAATAGCACAAGATAACTTTTCCACCATATCCTTGCTGTGTAATGGACTAGGCGATATTCTTAGTCGTTCAGTACCTTTTGCAACGGTTGGGTGATTAATTGATTGTACATAAATATTATGTTTTTCTATTAGCATATTGCTCATATCCAAGCATTTTTTGGAATTACCAACCATTACAGGAACTATATGAGAATCTGAGTCCATAATTGGAATTCCTTTTTTAATGAATGTTTCTTTTATGTGCTTTGCAATATTTTGTAATTGAGTGCGTTCTTGTTTGGCACCTTTTAGGTGTAAAATGCTTTGTGTTGCACCTTTTGCCACGACAGGGGGTAGTGAGGTTGTAAATATAAAGCCATTACCAAATGAACGCACGAAATCAGTAATTTCTTTTGAACTTGCCATAAAACCACCTACTTGTGCAACGGCCTTTCCAAGAGTACCTTGGATTATATCAATTTCACCCATCAAGCCTAAGCTTTCGGCAACACCGGCTCCGTTATCACCATATAATCCGACTGCGTGAACTTCATCAACAAATGTTAAGGCATTATATTTTTTTGCAACTTTTATTATATCTTCGATTGGTGATATATTCCCATTCATCGAATATATAGATTCAAAGACGATAATTTTTGGTGCATTAGGGTCATCTTTTTTTATTAATTCTTCTAAGTGCTTAACATCATTATGCCTAAAAATTCTTTTTTCTGCACGACTTCTTCGTATTCCTTCGATTATGGAATTATGATTCATCGCATCACTGTATATAATACAGTTCGGGATTTTTTCCCCAAGTGTTGATAAAATTGTAAAGTTTGCTACCCAACCAGATGTAAAAACTAGTGCCGACTCTTTTTGCATCCAATTTTTGATTGTTTCTTCAAGTTCTTGGTGATACACAGTAGAGCCAGAAATATTTCTTGTTCCACCTGCACCGGTAGCGGTGTTTTTAATTGTTTCACACATAGCTTCTGATACAGTTTCATTTTGTCCCATTGCCATATAGTCATTAGAACACCAAACTGTAATCTCTTTTGTGTTACCGTTTTTATCAGTATATTCACATATCGGGTATTTACCTTTAATGCGGTGAATATAATTAAAATAGCGATAGTTATTGTTTTGTTTTAATTTTTTTATACTATCTTTAAAAAATTCATTATAATTCATTTTATCTTCCTATTGTATATATGTCTTTATTTTAAACCATTTAAATGATACAATCAAGCATATATAATATTGGATATAATGATTATATAATATTGAAAATAAATAATTTTTGGGGTATAAAGTTTTGTATCAAAACTTCGTAAAAACTAAGAAAACCCAAGGAAAAATAATGACCAATACAACAACACATAAAACTGATGTAGTAATTATCGGCGCAGGCCCAGTAGGACTGTTTGCAGTTTTCGAGCTAGGATTAGTTGATTTAAAATGCCATCTTATTGATATTTTACCAGTAGTTGGTGGTCAATGTGCTGAATTATACCCACAAAAGCCTATCTATGATATTCCTGCTTTTCCATCTATTACAGGGCAAGAATTAACGGATAATTTAATGGAGCAAATTAAACCTTTTGATCCTGTTTTTCACTTAGGACAGATGGCAATCGGTGTTGAGAAAATCGGAACTGATGAGAACGGCGTAGATATATGGCAAGTAAAAACAGATATTGGCACGGTAATTGAATGTAAATGTATTGTAATTTCGGCCGGTGGTGGTTCTTTCGTTCCTAAAAAACCACCAATTCAAGGAATAGAAGAATATGAAGGTAAATCAGTATTTTACAGTGTAAGAGATATGGAAAAATTCCGTAACAAGAAAATAGTTGTTGCTGGGGGTGGTGATTCAGCACTTGATTGGGCGAATAATCTTGCGCCAATTTCAAAAAGCTTGACACTAGTTCACCGCCGTGATGATTTTCGCGGTCACCCTGCCTCAGTAAATGAAATGCGTGATAAAGTTAGTAAAAATGAAATGTCACTAGAAATTGCACAAATTAAGGGATTAAATGGTAAAAATGGTAATTTGGAATCTATTTTATTAAAACACAAAGAAAAAGGTGAATATGAAATTCCTTGTGATATGTTATTGCCGTTTTATGGTCTAACAATGACATTAGGGCCTGTAAAAGATTTCGGCTTTGAATTACACAAAGATACACTTATAAAAGTTGATACAGAAAAATTTGAAACTTCAATTCCTCAAATTTTTTCAATCGGAGATATAAATTATTATTCAGGTAAATTAAAATTAATATTATCAGGTTTCCACGAATCTGCATTAATGGCACAAAAGGCGTTTTCTTACTGTAATCCAGACAAGAAATTATTATTTCAATACACAACATCATCATCTTCGTTACAGAAAAAGTTAAATGTAAAATAGTTATTATGAAAAATTTATTTATATATTACCTAGTTGTTTTTTATTTAAGAGTTGTAAAACTCACTACACTTTGGGATGTGATTAACAAGGGTGACAAGGATAATGCAAACCTTTTTATTGTTTGGCATAATCGCACATTGATTTGTTTGTTAGGAATTGATAAAGTTGTTGGTAATGATAAGTTAAATTCGATTGTTTCGCCTAGTAAAGATGGTGAGTTTCTTTCTGATTTAATGGCTAGTTTTGGACATAAGGTTATACTTTCTTCGCAGGAATCCGGAACTGGTATGAAAGGATTAAAAACAGCGATAAGTCTATTACATCAAGGCAAGAAAGTTGTTATAACTCCTGATGGTTCAAGAGGGCCAAGATATCATTTAAAAAAAGGAACAGGGTTTATATTGAAAAAATCGGCTAGTAGGTATTATATTTTTTCACTTAATTTCAAACGCCGTATATTAATGAATTCTTGGGATAGACTGATAATCCCAACACCATTTAACCGTGGTGTTATTATGGGTGAATATTTTGATTTTGATGATAGTAAATCTGTTGATGAATTGAATATTATAATTGAAAAAAAATTAATAGAATTATCAGTTAAGGCTGATAAATACTTTAATCACAAACCAATTGAAAGGGCATAATTAATGAGATTTTATAGTGTTTATAAATTTATATTTCTTGTTTGTAAGCCACTATTAAAATATATATTAAATTATCGTGTGAAAAAAGGTAAAGAAGACCCAAATCGTTACATAGAGAAAATGGGAATTCCTTCAAAGCAACGACCCGCTGGTAAAATAATATGGATTCACGCTGTAAGTGTTGGGGAAAGTGTATCAACACTGTCATTAATCAATCAACTAGAAAAAAATGGTTATACAGTATTATTAACAACGAGTACTTTATCATCAGCAAAATTGATGGAAAAAAGATTGCCGGAAACTGTAATACATCAATATTACCCGTATGATGTTAATAAATGGGTGAAAAGATTTGTTGCACATTGGCAACCTGAAATTGCTATTATGATAGAATCTGAACTATGGTTTAATATGCTAGAAGAGTTAAAAAGAAATAATATAAAAGTACTTTTATTTAATGCTAGAATGAGCCAAAGCACTATAAAAAGATGGTCATTTATGCCATTTATCGCAAAAGAACTTTTTTCATACTGTGCTTATATATCGACACAGACACATTATTACAAAAATATTATTCAAAGGTTTGCAAAGTGTAAAGTTGAAACATTCGGTAATTTAAAAAATACAGCACCACCCTTGCCTTTCGATAACAACCAATTAGATTTATTAAAACAAGATATAGGTAATCGTAATATGTGGGTTGCTGTGTCCACGCATAAACAAGATGAAAGTTTTATTGAGCCAATTCTAGGTAGAATTTACAATAATCATAAAAATTTATTAACTATAATAATACCTAGACATCCGGAAAGACTAGATGAATTATTAACTAAGTTCAAAGATTATAAAATATCAATTCGTTCAAGACGAGAAAAAATTACAAAAGATACTCAGATATACATAGTAGATACGATAGGCGAAGTTGGGCTATTTCTTTCTTTAACTAATATTTGTTTTGTTGGTGGGGCTTGTGGCGGTGGATACGGTGGGCATAATCCACTAGAACCAGCAAAATTAAACAATGCTATTATACAAGGTTTTGATACTTCTAATTTTGCTGAAATAACAATGCAATTAAGTAACAATAATGGACATATTATTGTCAATGATTCTGAGGAATTATATACTAACTTAGATAATTTAATAAGTGATAAAAAACTAGTTAAAAAATACAGTGATAATGCTCACAAGGTTATATCACTACAAAATACCGTAATTGAAAAACTAGTAGAAAAGGTTGAGGAATATATATAATGAAACATATGAAAGATATAAATATAACAAGTTTATTATTACTGCCAATTTCAATAATATACGGATTGTCTATTTTTTTATACAACCTTTTAGCGGTTTCTTATAAATCAAAAATTAGGGTGGTATGTGTTGGTAATATTACAATGGGTGGCACAGGTAAAACACCAGTTGCAATAAACTTAATTCATAAATTTAAAAAATCCGGATATAAAAATATAATAGTCGTATCCAGAGGGTATAAAGGAAGCATAATTGAACCGACATTAGTTGATTTAAAAAAACATAAAGTTCAACAAGTTGGTGATGAGCCATTAATAATAGCAAAATATACAAAGGTGGTTGTTGCAAAAAACAAAAAAGCAGGGGTTAAATATGCTGAATCACTAGGTGCAGATATGATAATACTAGATGATGGATTGCAAAACCCAACAGTTAAAAAAGATAAGACAGTAGTTGTTGTTGATGGTTATAAGGGTTTTAGTAATAATTTAGTATTCCCATCTGGTGAAAAGCGAGAGTTTATTTTTAATCGCCTTAAAAATGCTAATGCTATTGTAGTTACAGGTATTCGCGGTGATATTTATAAAACCTTGCAAGATAAATACGGCGATAAAGTATATTTTGCTAGTTTTGAAGTTGAAAAAAAACCATTTAGTGATAATCAATCAGTTGTTGCCTTTTCAGGTTTGGGTAATAACGAAAAATTCTTTGAAACGGTTAGGAAATGCTCTTATCCAATTAGAGCGAAGCTTTCATACCCAGATCATTACCAATACACTGACAAAGACCTAGAAGACCTGCACGGAATTGCTGGAAAAGCCCTAGCGAAACTTATCACCACAGAAAAAGATTTTGTAAGATTAAGTAAAAAACAAAAACAAAATATTACACCATTATTAATAAAGATTGTATTTGATAAAGAAATTAATCTTTAAACGGTTGTACTATATTATCAATTAGTTTTGGACTTTGCCAAGGCATACTTAAAAATATATATTTTGATATTACTACTTTGTCTTTTACCGCAACTGTAATCGGTAACCCAGTTGTTTCAAACTGTTGTAATGCATCATACATATTTGCACGATATGTTAAAGTATTTTCAGGTAATTTGTGTTTCTTAAAAAACTTTTTTATTGCTTTTGGATTGCGATCTACATTTATTAATATTAGTTGCACACCCTTAATATTCATTTGTTTTTCAGTAGCTATAAAGTTTTTCATTTCTGTCACACAAGAAGTACACCAAGATGCCCAGAAACTTACTAAATAGTTACCTTTTTCCTTTATCGGATTAACTATATTACCATTAATATCTGTTATTTCAATTTTCGGAAAATCATATTTTGATTCCGGCCTTGCATTAGAAAAAGCCAAAGACGGCAATATTAAAAATATAACCAATAGAATTTTTTTCATCATTATTTACCAAGTTTTTTAATTATTAAATCAATTGCTAGTTCAGGTTTAATCGTATGAGCTATTTGCATTTTATATTTACCCTTTTCATCAACCACATACAAGTATATAGGGTGTATCATCGTGTATAAATTATTTTCAATGTCACCGTATTTTGAATACTCAATTTTGAAGTTTTTACCCATTTTATCTATATTTTTTTGACTACCTGTTAAGGCAATTATTCTATCGTGAAATATTCCCTTTATATAATCGGAAAGTATTTCAGGACTGTCACGATTAGGGTCGATTGTAATAAATACGGCATTGTAATTCTGAGCGTAATCTTTGCCGTACTTTTCTTCTAGTACTTCGAGCATACCTGTTAATGTAGCAAGTGTTACGGGGCAAATATCAATACAATTTGTATATCCAAAACCTACTATATACCTTTTTCCTAATAAGTCTTTGTCTGAAAATGGTTTATTATCCATATCAACCAAATTAAATTTTGGATTAACTTTATCAATTGATTGTTCTTTAAAATACTTAAAGGTTTCAGTTTGCGATAAGAAGTAAAAAATACCAATAAAAATAGATAAAAATATTACAACCTTACGCATCACTTAAACCTTAATCGTAATAATTATAATCTTTTTTGTTATTTGCTTTATGTGATTTTTTTGCAGTTAACATAACATCTACTTTACCGTGGTTTTTAAAAATCAATGTTACATTGTATTTTTGTCCAGAGACAATATTTTCTTTTAACCCCATAAACATTAGGTGATTTCCACCTTGTTGTAGTTTAATTGTTTTATTATCAGGAATAGATATAGATTTGATTTTCATCATTTTAGCATTTGATTCTGAATCTATTTTCACAGTGTGAATTTCACTTCTTTTAGCAAATTTTGTTTTCACACCTATTAATGTATCATCAAATCCAGTATTGTTTTTAATGTTAAGAAATGCACCAGTCATTTGACCTCGTTTTGCTTTTATCCAGCCATCGCTTATTGACATTTCGCCTGCGAATGCACTTGTAAGTAATCCTAATAAGAATAATTTTATAAATATTAACTTTTTCATTGTTGAGCCCCTTGTTTAATTTTCCACTGTTCAATTAATTGTAGTTGATTTAAAAATTAAAATCAACATTTTTACCAGTTGGATTTAACCCAAGTTCAATACCGGTTAGTAATGCCGGATCAAGTCGTTTATCATACCAATTAATACGCCAGTCAAGATGAGGACCAGTTGAGCGACCAGTTGTTCCGATTGCTCCAATTTTTTGTCCTTGTTTTAATTCTTGTCCAACTTTTACATATATTTTTTGCAGGTGTAGATATGCGGTATTTATACCTTTACCGTGTTCTATTATAATTGTTTTTCCTGAATAAAAGTTATTTTCTTGTATCATTATAACTTTTCCATTTTGTGGGGCAATAACAGGCGTACCTGTTTTATTAGCATAATCAATTCCATAATGTGGAAATTTTGGTTTTCCATTTAATATTCTTCTAGAACCATAAACCCCAGTTATTTTTCCTTTTGTTGGGTGTACCCATTTTTTAGTAAAATACAATTTATCAGTTTTAATTTTACGAGATTTTTTTATTTCATCATTTTCTTTTTTTATTCTTTTCAGCAAGCTCTTAGGTGGATTAACTTTTTTATTTGGCAATCCATTTATTCTTTGCTCCAAGTATTTTCGTTGTTGAACATCAAAGTAATATGTTTCATTGTTAACTTTTAATTTCATTTTTTTCGGGGCTGATCTATGTAATCCAATTACAAAAATTCCATCTTTACCTGTTGTTTCGCTTATTCCATCAAACACTATTTTTGAGTTTGGTTTTGCCTTACCAACAAGCATAGCTCCTTGTACTGCATCACCGTACAATTCAAAACTATGTGCATTTATAGGAAACAGTAATAATAAAAATATGGATATGATTTTATTTTTTAATTTCTGCATCAGCATCTCCATCTTGAAATCTTATTGAAATATTTTGTTGGGCTTTTAATTGGCTTTTTGTCTTAATTACATTATTTTTTTCATCAAAAACTATACTAAAACCTCGACTTAGAGTTTTTTTAAATGAATAGCTTTCTAGTAATGATGAATTATTTTGCAAAATATTTTTTTTATTAATAAAAATTTGTTTAAAAAATACTTTTTTGTTTTTATCGTAATTTTCTAGCCTATCGTAATATTGATTAATAATAACAATAGGTTTTTTTAACATTGAATATAATAATTTACTCTTGTTATGTTTATTAGATATTATATTTTTTATACTGTGGTTTTTTCTGATATTAACTTCATTAAGTTTTTGGCTTTTATTATTAATAAATGTTTGTAGATTAGGTGTTTTGTTAACAATCTTTTCAAGATTTAATTGCTTCTTAGAAAGCTTATTTTCTAGCGAATTGTTTAATCTGTTATGAATATCTTTGATTATACTTAATAAATCATTACGAACTGGCACAACTAATTCCGCAGCACCGGTTGGGGTAGGCGCCCTTAAATCCGCGACATAGTCTATTAATGTATAATCTGGTTCGTGACCCACAGCCGAAATAATAGGAATATCACTTGCAAAAACAGCTCTGGCTATTTCTTCTGAATTAAATTCCCATAAATCTTCTATGGAACCGCCACCCCTAGCAACTATTATTACATCAGGTCTAGAAAAACCTTGCGGGGGATTATTAAAAAATTCAATGGCTTTTACTATATCATATCTTGCCCCTTCACCTTGAACTTTCACAGGGTATAGTTGAATAGGGGTTGGAAACCTATCGTTAATACGATGCATAATATCGTGTATTACAGCTCCTGTTTGACTAGTTATAACGCCTATAAGTTTGGGCATTCTAGGAATAGGCTTTTTATGCTCAGGATTAAATAAACCTTCGGCTTGTAATTTTGCTTTTCGTTGTTCTAGTTGTTTTAATAATGCACCAATACCAGCGTGTTTGATATTTGATATGTTTAATTGATAAGTTGAATTTTTATCGTAAGTTGTTATTTTCCCCGTAGCTATTACTTCCATTCCTTCTTCTGGTGTTATATCTAGATTAGGGACATTAAATTTCCAACAAGTTGCTCTGATAGATGAGTTTTCATCTTTTAATGTCATATACATATGGCCACTTGCTCTGTGGAGTGTTAGGCCGGATATTTCACCTTTTATTGCCACACTATAAAAATTATCTTCTACTAATTTCTTAATAGATTTTGATATTTCGCTAACTGAAAATTCTTTTGTTTGGTTTGTCATATTCATAATATTCCTAAATTATCATTTTAAATAAATATTTTCTATAAAAAAAATGTGTTAAAAATAATATTGTTATGTTAAATTATTTTATATGATTGAAATGATAATTAAAATATCAAATGTGATTTTACCAATCTTTATATTAATGGGTATTGGTGCTGTTTGTTATTATAGAAAAACCCTTGATACTAGAACAAATAATCAATTAAAGTCATTAACCTATAATTTTACTATGCCTGTAATGTTATTTTATTTTATGACAAAGACAGATGGTCAAATAATTAGTTATTCTTATGTCTTTTTAATTGTTGCATACTGTATAATAGTAACTGGAATAGCTTTCTTAATAAATCATAAATACTTTACAAAAAACAACAAGGAAACCGCGATTGCATCACTTAGTTGGATATTTTCCAATAGTGCATATATCGGATTGCCAATGTCATTTCTAGCATTTGGTCAAAAAGGTTTGGAACCTGCAATTATAATTACCGTTGTTTATACGATTGTTTTTTTATTCCTTACATTGTTTTTATCAAATATTGATGATTTGATTAAATCAAAAAAAATACTTATGAGCTTTATTATGGGCTTGTCTAAAAAAATATTTTTATCCCCAATTATTTTTGGCCCTATACTAGGTTTGATATTTGCAATTTATCAAATTAAATTACCACAATTTATTGATTACTCTTTATCATTGGTTGCTAATACAAATATGGGGCTAGCTTTAATTGTTATAGGTTTTAGTATTGTTAGTATTTTAAATGAACAAAACAAAAAAAGTATGAAAGTTCTTTGGCGCGAAATTATATGTCTAAATTCTTTTAAATTAATTTTATGCCCATTAGTTGCATTTTTAATTATTTATAGCTTTGATTTCAATATAATTTGGAAATCAGTATTCATACTACAATCTTCACTAGCAACAGGTTTGATAAGTTATATTGTCGCTAGCAATGCAAAAGTCTATGAAGGCCGTTGTGCTTTTGCTATACTAAGTAGTACAATTTTTTCATTAGTTACACTACCGATACTGATTGGCCTCTTGTTTGCTTGGAATTAAGTTAACAATCTATTAAGTATGAAATAATAAAAATGTTTGATAATAAAAATCCAATTGATGTTTTTAAAATGTGGTTAGACGAAGCTACAAAAACAGAAATAAATGATCCTAATGCAATGGCAATCGCGACTGTTGATGAAAAAGGAATTCCACAAAATAGAATGGTTTTATTAAAAGATATTGTTGGCGAAGATTTAGTTTTTTATACTAATAAAAACAGCCAAAAAGCTAAGGCAATGAAAGCTAATAAAAATGTTGCCGTTTTATTTCATTGGAAATCACTTTCTCGTCAGGTTCGCATAACAGGTGTTGTTGAGTTTGCTGATAAAGATAATGATCAAGAATACTTTTCATCTCGTTCTACTATGTCACGACTAGGGGCAATTGCTTCTAAACAATCACAAGTATTAGCAGACAAGAAAATATTAATCGATAAGGTAGATGAATTGAAGAAGGAATATTCAGATTTAGAAGATAAAAAAATACCTTGTCCAGAATATTGGGGCGGATATAAAATAAAACCTAATAAAATTGAACTTTGGATGGACGGTGAAAATCGTCTGCACGATAGGTTTGAATACACCAAAGATAAAAATAATAATTGGGTAGGTTCAAGGTTATACCCTTAACTTTTTATACCTTTTGATTTTAGAGCAAGTACTGCCTCCATAAAACTATCTAACTCACCATCAAGCACACCTGTGGTATTGCTTGTTTCTATGTTAGTTCTTAAATCTTTAATCATTTGATATGGGTGTAATACATAAGAACGAATTTGATGCCCCCAACCAATATCTGTTTTTTGTTCGTGTTCTTTATTCGCTTGTTGCTCTTTTTTTTGTAATTCAATTTCATATAACTTTGCTTTTAACATTTTCATCGCTTCATCACGATTTTTATGTTGGCTTCGTTGGTTTTGACATTGAACGACAACTTTACTTGGAATATGGTGAATTCGCACGGCACTGTCGGTTGTGTTTACATGTTGTCCACCTGCACCTGATGCACGATATGTATCTATCTTTAAATCTTTTTCTTTTATCTCAATATTAATATCGTTATCAATTTCTGGATAAACCGCCACAGAACAAAACGAAGTATGACGACGAGCTGAACTGTCAAAAGGTGAAATACGAACTAACCTGTGTACACCTTGTTCAGTTTTTGCCCAACCATATGCATTTTCACCTTTTATATGAATAGTCGTTGATTTTATCCCAGCTTCTTCACCATTTGACTGTTCAATAACCTCTGTTTTAAAACCACGCGAATTTGCCCATCTACTATACATTCTAAGAACCATATTAGCCCAATCACAGCTTTCTGTTCCACCAGCTCCGGCATTTATTTCTAGAAAACAATTGTTACCGTCAACTTCACCACACAAAAGAGCTTCTAGTTGGACTATGCGAGATTTTTCTTGTAACGATATAATAGATTTTTCAGCATCGTTAATTAAACCCTTATCATTTTCTTGTTCTGCCATTGATAATATTTCAAGGTTATCATCTAGTGAATCTTTTAAATTATTATAAGAATTTATTTTTCTCTCTATTATTGATTTTTCCTGCATTATTTTTTGAGCTTTTTCCGGATTATCCCAAAAATCTTTTTGCAATGATATTGCTTCTAATTCTTTTAATTTATTATTTGCTTTATCCCAATCTATTGATTTTTTTAATAAATCAAGAGATGAATTAATTTGATTAATTATTTTTTCTATTTCTGATTTCATTTTATTAGTATACATCATCAAGACCAATTGTGCTTTGATCTTTAATTTTTTTGTTTCTTGTTGTTGGTTCGGTTCCAGGTGCGAATGCTTCTGTTTGTATGTATTTAGTGTTACTATCAGCTTTTAATCCAGTTTGTTTGTCGATTTTTACAAATCTTACACCCTCTGGAATTCTAAACGGTATTTTTGGTAAAATACTTTTAGCACGAATAAAGAATTCTTTTATTGTAGGTACTGCAACAGATGCTCCTGTTTCTTGACGCCACCAATTATATTTTTTGGTTGGAGGTTGGAAACCTAGTTTAGTTGGATTATCAAAACCTAGATATGTGCCAACAACTAAATCAGGGGTTACAGCAATAAACCAAGAATCTTTGTTGTCATTTGTCGTACCTGTTTTTCCAGCTATTGGCATATTTAATTTCTTTAATTCTCTACCACTACCATTTTTAACAACACCTTCTAGCATTGTAATAATTTGATATGATGGTATTGGGTTTGCTACTTGTTTTCTATTGTTTTGTATTATTGGCATACTTTCACTTATAACAGAACAATTATCACATTTTTGTTTGTTATGCCTAAATACAATTTTCCCATACCTGTTTTGTATACGGTCAATTAGACTAGGCTCTATGTATTTTCCACCATTTACCAGCATAGAATATGCAGTTGTCATTCTTAATAATGTTGATTCACCAGCACCCAATGCAAAAGATAAATAACTAGGTGGATTATCCATAATATTGAAATCGTCAAATGTTTTTGCGACTTTTTCCATATCAACACTTTGTGCTAATCTAACAGTCATAAGGTTTCTTGATTTTTCAAGCCCTGTACGCATTAAACTATAACCATAAAACTTCTTAGAAAAGTTTCTTGGCTTCCATTTTTCACCATTTTCTAGTGTTAAAACAAACGGTGCATCTAGCAACATTGTAGCAGGCGTTTTACCATTTTCTAGTGCGGTTAAATAAACAAATGGTTTTATTGCTGAACCCGTTTGTCTTTTTGCTTGTGTGGCACGGTTAAATTTACTTGTTTTAAAATCCCAACCACCAGACATAGCCAGAACTCTTCCCGTGTGTGGGTCCATTACAACCATTGCTCCGTTGATTAATGGAACTTGTGTAAGTTCGTATCTATTTTTATTTTTTTCAAGTAAAATAACATCACCAACATTTAAAACATCACTCATAACTTTTGGTTTGTTTCCAGCTCGTTTTTTATAATATTTTCTTGCCCATTTGACTGATGCAAACCCAAGTTTGATTTTTTTATCATTTTTAAATATTACTGTTGCTGAATCACTTCCTATTGTCAGAACTAATGCTTGTTTCCAATTTTCCTGCGAACCAGCAATAACCTGTATTTTTTTAAATATTTCTATCTGTTTATTTACTTTATATTTACCAAGATTTATTATACTTCCACGATATCCGTGCCTGCGGTCATATTTTTTTATACCTGCTTTTAAAGCTTGAGTTGCGATTTTTTGATAATCAGAGTTTAATGTAGTATGGATCGATAATCCGCCACCGTATAAATCGTTGTCTCCAAATTTTTTATGGACTGTGCGACGAGCCTCTTCTAAAAAGTAATCAGATTCAATAGTTTCTAAATCTTTACCTCTCATTGCATCAAGAGGTAATTTTTTATTTTTTTCTAAATCTTCTTTACTAATATATCCCTCTTCAAACATTCTTGTTAATACCCAATTACGGCGTATTATTGCTCGTTTTGTTTTTCTAATGGGGTGATAGTTATTTGGTGCCTTTGGTAGTGCAGCTAGATATGCTATTTGTGCGTAATTTAATTTAGATGGCGGTAGATTGAAATATCTCATACTAGCGGCTCCGATTCCATAAGCACCACGACCTAAATATATTTGATTTAGATATAATTCTAGAATTCTTTTTTTACTAAACATTCTTTCAATTCTTAATGCCAATATTGCTTCTTTTATTTTTCTTGTGAGAGTTCTTTCATTTGTTAAAAAGAATTGCCTTGTAACTTGTTGCGTAATGGTAGAGGCACCAATAATTCTTTTATTTTGTATTATTCGCATCACATTATCTACTATTGCACGACTAAGAGCAATTCCATCAACCCCAGCGTGAGAATAGAAATTTTTATCTTCTGTTGCAATAAATGCTTGTTGGATTTTCTTTGGTATACTGTCTATGGGTATAAAAACACGGCGTTGACGAGAATACTGTGTCATCAGGCTTCCATCAGCAGAATAAACTCTTGATGAAACAGGTGGTTCGTATTCTTTCAATACGGTATAATCTGGTAAATCTCTACCGTATAAAAATACTAATAATGAAAAACCTATTGTGATAGAGAAAATGAAAAATAAAGCTATACTTAAAATTCTATTAATCCATTTTTTATTGTATAGTCTTTTGTTGTTTTTGTTATCAACATTAACCATTTTTTCTGGAATTATATCATCTGGCTTTTTTTTCATTTATTTATCATCTAATTTTGTAATGGATATTTTTCATAATATTGAATTAATGATTTTGTTAATACATTAGCAAACCTTTTTCGCCAATTTTTGCTATTTAAATTTTTTATATCGTATTTATTAGACATATATCCTGCTTCAATTAATATACTAGGTATATTAGGGGATTTTAATACAGCAAATCCGGCAAATCTGTGTGGTCTTCTCAACAATTTTATCTTATTATACTTTGCAACTTTAATCAAATAATTTGTTAATTCAGATGCTGAATTCATAACATTATTTTGTGTTAAATCAATTAAAATACCTTTTGTGTCATCTTCGTTTTTTAAACTAGAACCACTAATCATTTCATCAAAAGCATTCTCTTTTCTTGCAAGTTTTGCTGCTTCTCGGTCTGATGCTTTATTTGACAATGTATATATACTCATTCCGCGAACAGAAGATTTTGAGTGTTTGTCAGCGTGAATAGATATGAAAAAATCTGCTTGTCTTTTTTCAGCTATTCGGTATCTAGTTCTAAGTGGAATATAAATATCACGACTTCTTGTTAATCCTACATTAAATTTCCCAGTAGCTTTTAATGTTTTATAAACTTCTTGTGCAATTGCTAATGTAACGCGTTTTTCATAATATCCACCAATGCCGATTGCCCCTGCATCTGGTCCACCGTGTCCAGCATCAAGAATTATTAAAGGTTTTCCTGATTTTTTAATTGGTTGAGATATTTTGTCGAGTTCTTTTTTCTGTGCAATTTTACTTTTTCTTTCTAGTGAACTCCATAAATCAGATTTTATTGATTTTTGATTTTTATGCTCATTTTTTGATGCTTTAATAATATCAATAACTAATTTTTTACTATCTTTTTTATATTGTAAAACTTTTTTGATTTTTATGGGATATTTTAAATCAATTACCGTACGGCTTACATTTGGACTAAAAGTACCAGTTCGTATAGAACGGATTGCACCTTTTTTATACAGAGTTTCCGGAGCTAATTTTGTTTTAAAATCCGTCGTATCAATCACTAATCTATATGGATTTCTAAGATTAAATATATTGTATTGTACATTTTTATTAAAATCTAGAACAATTCTTGTGGTAATTTTACTAATTCCAACGCGGATATCTTTTAATATGATATCACTTGAAAAGGCCTTGGTGCTTAGTGTAAGGCTTAGTATAATGATTATTTTACTTATTATTTTTTTCATAGTATTAAATTTTTTCGATTCTCTGTAATTATAGTTTTGCCAAAATATTGACAATATGTAAATTATTTTTTATTTTTGTTGTTATTTTTGCAAATATTATGTAATATTTTCATTGGTACATAAATAAATTTTATTGGGTGGTTAAACCTTGTAATTAAAGGATTTTTTTCAATCCTAATTGAGTAAGGATAATTAAAGTAAAATTTTTGTATTGTTGGTAAAATTTATAACTTAGGTTATTTAATTTTGGTATAGTGAATATTTTTGACTTTATATTTTGAAGTCAATACTTGTGTGAATATAAATAATAGGCTAGTTGGAATGACTATTTTTAGAAATTTATCTCTGTTAAAAGAATTATTGTTAATATAATTCTGATAATTCATATATTTACTTTTTTCTATACAATTTAATAACTTATTAGTAAGCCCTTAAAATTATTGGGTAATTAGGAGTAATTATGGTTAAAAAAATGTTAATAGACGCAACACACAACGAAGAAACAAGAGTTGTAGTTGTAGAAGGCAATAAAATAGAAGAATATGATTTTGAAACTGAATCAAAAAAACAATTAAAAGGTAATATTTACTTGGCTAGTGTAACAAGGGTTGAACCATCGTTACAAGCAGCATTTGTTGAATATGGTGGAAATCGTCAAGGATTTCTTGCATTTAGTGAGATACATCCAGATTATTATCAAATCCCAGCTGAAGATCGTCAACAACTAGAACAAGAGTTGAAACAAGGAGAGGTTCCTGAGACTGATGAAGATGAAGCAGATTCTGATATTGAAGATTTAGGTGGCGACGAAGAAGATATTCAAGAAAAAACAAAAAAAACTCGTTCTTACTTCAAACGAAATTATAAAATTCAAGAAGTTATTAAAAAAAGACAAGTAATATTGATCCAAGTTCTTAAAGAAGAACGAGGAAATAAAGGTGCTGCTCTTACAACATATCTATCAATTGCTGGACGCTATTGTGTGTTGATGCCTAATACATCACGAGGTGGTGGTGTAAGTCGTAAAATTACAAATCAGCAAGATCGAAAAAGATTAAAAGATATATTAGATTCAATTGATAAACCTGATGATGTTGGGGTTATAATTCGTACTGCTGGTGAAGGTCGTTCGAAACTTGAAATAAAAAGAGATTATCAATATGCATTTAATTTATGGGATAAAATTCGTGATTTAACTCTTAAATCAATATCACCTGCACTAATTAACGAAGAGTCTAGTCTGATTCATCGAGCAATTCGTGATATTTATAACAAGGATATAGAAGAGGTAATAGTAACAGGTAAAGAAGGATATAAGATAGCTAAGTCATATATGCGTGAACTAACTCCATCACATGCAAAAAAAGTTATTCAGTATAAAGATGATAACATTCCGTTATTCCAAAGGTATCAAGTTGAAATACAAATTTCACATATTTACGATCACCAAGTTAATTTACCTAGCGGTGGGTCAATAGTGATAAATCAAACCGAAGCATTAGTTGCTATTGATGTAAACTCTGGTCGTTCTATTAAAGAAAGAAACATTGATGAAACAGCTGTTAAAACTAATTTAGAGGCAAGTGAAGAGATTGCTCGTCAATTACGACTTCGTGATATGGCAGGATTAGTTGTAATTGATTTTATCGATATGGAAAACAACAGTTCAAATATTCAAGTAGAAAAAAGATTAAAAGATGCACTTAGGAGTGATAGAGCTAGAATTAAAATCAGTAGAATTTCTAAGTTTGGTTTATTGGAAATGTCACGACAAAGATTACGAGCTAGTCTTATAGAGGCAACATCTTTTGCTTGTCCAAGTTGTGGAGGCAGTGGTGTGATTCCATCAACTGAGGTTGCATCAATGATGGTTCTTCGTAATATAGAAGAAGAAGCATTGCGTCGTCGTTCAAAAATTATTGGAGTTAATGTCCCAACAGATGTTGGTATGTATTTATTAAATAATAAAAGACGAGCGATTTCTAATATTGAAAAATCTTTTGAAATTAGTATTTCAATTACATTGGCTGATTATATGGTTGCCCCAAAATATGAAATTACTCGTTGTGATGAAAATGGTGATCTTATTGTTATAGGTGGCGGAAACGAACACCGTAACGAACACCGTAACGAACACCGTAATGAACACCGTAATGAACACCGTAATGAACACCGTAATGAACACCGTAACGAACACCGTAACGAACACCGTAACGAAAACCGTAACGAACACCGTAACGAAAACCGAAATCGTAAAAATCATAAAAAGAATAATGATACTCAAAATAATAGTATGCAAGGCGATAATTCACAAAATTCTAATGATGCAGAAAAAGAGAATGATAATTCGCATAATAAAAATAAAAACCGAAATCGCCGCCGATTTAATAAGAAATTTAAAGATAATAAAGATTTGAATGAAAATTCTGATATTAAAGAAATTGGTATCCAAATTGCAGATAAAAAAGAGCAATTTAGCAAAGAAGAAGAAGTTGAGAAAAAAGTAGCTAAGAAAAAGCCGACTAAAAAGAAATCAAAGATTAAAAAGTCATTAGCTAAAAAATCGAAACCAAATAAAAGCGATATAGACGAACAAACATAATTTGTATTGTTTAATTAGAGTTAGGTAAAATGAGAATTAAAATTTATATATTTGCTATTTATTTATTTATGTCACCTGTTTTTGCAAATGCAGGGATAGTAAGAGATGTAGAGACAGAAAGAGCATTTAAACTATTTAATAAAGATGTAGAAAAATATATGGGTTATAAAAATGGTGATATTCAACATCGTTTGATAATAAATGATCAATTTAATGCTATGGTAAAAGGCGGTAAGAATGTATTTTATAATTCTGGTCTTATACTTAAAATAAAAAATGTTGGTCAATTTATTGCTGTTTCTGCACACGAACTAGCTCATATCAAAAATGGTGATTTAAATAAATTGATGGTAGCAAAAAACAAGGCCGAGAATTTAAATTCTTATGGAATCGGGATTTCGGTTTTAGGTGGACTTCTTTCAAACTCTACTGATGTTACTATGGGGGGTTCTATGCTTTCTGGACAAGTTGCAGGCAGAAGTTTTGTAGGTTATATTCGTGGCCAAGAAAAAGCTGCTGATGCATTGTCGTTGGAGGCTTTTAAAAAATTAAAATATTCACCTATAGGTGTCGTTAAAGTACAAGAATTAATGTTAGAGCGAGAAGGCATTGTTTCGAAAAAAGCTGAATATGTCCGTACTCACCCAACTAGTGAAAATAGGTTAAAAGTTGCTAAGTCAGCATTAGAAAAATCACCTTATAAAAATAACAAATTTCCGAAAAAATTGCGTGATACTTTTTTAAGAGTTCAGGCAAAATTATTTGGTTACACAAAAGATCGCCGAGAAGTTTATAATAAGTATCCTGTATCAGATAAATCTGATTTAGCTAGGTATGCTAGGGCAATGAATTATTATTCTAATCAAAAATTTAAACAAGCTATTTTTGAAATAGAACAATTATTGAAAAAAAATCCCGATGATATTTTTTATCAAGAAAATAAAGCTGTATTTTTATCTGCTTTAGGCAATCATAAAAAAGCTATCAAAATATATGAAAAAATTCTTAAAAAAAATCGTAAAGAGGATATGTTTTGGATAGAATACGGAAGAATATTAATAGAAGAAGGAAGTAAAGAAAGCTTAAAAGATGCAGAGTACGCTTTGTTAAAGGCAAGATTTTTAAATCCAGATGAATTATATTTATATCGTATTATGATTGGGCTTTATAGTAAAACCAAACAAGAAGGAAAAAGGTTATTAGCATCTTCTGAATCAATGTTATTACAAGGAAACAAGATGGCATTTGATTTAGCAAAACAAGCACAAAAAAAACTAAAGAAAAATTCTCCAGAATATATAAGAGCCGGCGATATAATATCTATGATGAACAATAAAAAATGAAGTTTGAAAATAAATTGATAGAAGGAACCTTAATCAAAAGATATAAAAGGTTTTTAGTTGATGTAGAGTTAAACGATGGAAATGTTGTGACTGCACATTGTGCTAATTCCGGTTCAATGATGAGTTTGTTAGAAGATGGTAATAAAGTCTTGCTATCACCAAATACTAACCCAAAAGCAAAACTTGATTGGCGTTGGGAAATAGTAGATGTTGGATCATCATTAGTTGGTATTAATACTTCACGACCTAATTATATAGTCGAAGAAGGAATTTTAAATGGCACTATAAAACAGCTTTCAGGTTATGACAATTTAAGGCGAGAAGTTAAGTATGGTAATAATTCAAGAATTGATATTTTATTAGAAAAAATTATGGAACCGAGTTGTTATGTAGAGGTAAAGAATGCTACTTTGTGTCGTGAAAAAGGTGTTGTCGAATTTCCAGATGGAGTTACTGCAAGGGGTGCAAAACATTTAGCTGAATTATCAGATATGGTTAAACAAGGTAGTCGTGCGGTGATGATATATTTGGTAAATCGTACAGATTGCAAAAAATTTCGTATTGCAAAAGATATCGACAATAATTATTATAATGAATTTTTAAAGGCCATTGATAATGGTGTAGAAATGTTAGCATATAATGTTAATATCAATAAAAATGAAATATATACTAATAATATAGTTGAAATAGATAAAGGTTAAAAATGAGTGAACATTTTGAAGATAAAATAAAAATATATGGGCAAGATGCAATCGAGCCAATGGAAAAAGCCGGAAAGCTAGCTGCGCGAGTTCTTGATTTTATCACTCCTTATGTAAAAGTAGGTGTATCTACCGGTGAGTTAGATAAAATGATGCACGAATATATAATTGATAATGGTGCTACTCCGGCACCGCTTAATTATCGAGGTTATCCAAAAGCAACCTGTATTTCGATTAATCATGTAATATGTCACGGAATACCTGATTTTAATCGATTTTTAAAAGCAACTGATATGTTAAATATTGATGTAACTGTTGTCCTTGATGGTTGGTATGGCGATACTTCACGAATGTTTTATGCCGATGAAAAAAAGGCGCCAGTCAAGGCAAAAAAATTAACAGAAATAACTTATGAATGTTTATATCGCGGTATTGATATGGTAAAATCAGGTAATACATTCGGTGATATTGGTTATGCAATCCAAAATTATGCTGAAAGTCAGGGCTGTTCAGTTGTAAGAGATTTTGTTGGACACGGTATAGGGCGTAATTTCCACGAAGCTCCAAATGTGTTTCATTACGGTAAAAAGGGTCAAGGTAAAGAATTAAAAGAGGGTATGATTTTTACTATTGAACCTATGATAAATTTAGGTGGATACGAAGCAAAAATACTAGACGATGGTTGGACTGCTGTAACTCGTGATAAATCATTATCAGCACAAGCAGAACATACTTTAATGGTTGTTAAAGATGGTTGCAAAATATTTACTGAATCAGAAAAAGGTTTTACTAAGCCACCATATAACTAATTAATTAGGTTAAGTCATGTGTGATCAAAATTATTATCAAGGGCATCGTGAAAGATTGCGCCAAAGATTCGTTAAAGATATGGGTGCGTCTATGGCGGATTATGAATTATTAGAGCTTGTTCTTATGTATTCTATTTCTCGCAAAGATGTAAAACCTATTGCAAAGTCTTTATTAAAAGAATTTGGTAATATATCTGCTGTAATTGGTGTTGATATCGAAGAATTAATGAAAGTAAAAGGTGTTGGCAAAGAAACCGCTACTTTAATTAAATTGTTGCAAACTATAGCAGGCCTTGCAGCAAAAACTGAAATGCGAAAATCTCATATACTATCTACTTGGGATAAATTAATAGAATATTGTACAATTCATATGGCACATAAAAGCATAGAACAATTTCGTGTAATATTCCTTGATACTCGTAACAGAATTATATGTGACGAAGAACAAACAAAAGGTAGTGTTAATCAAACAAGTATCTATCCGAGAGAAGTTGCAAAAAGAGCATTGTCATTAAATGCTACTGCTGTGATATTGGTTCATAATCACCCAAGCGGAGATCCAAAACCATCACAAGCTGATATTGATATGACAAATAAAGTTGATGTAGTTTTACAATCATTGGATATTAAATTACACGACCATTTAATTATTGGTAAAGAAGATATAATTTCTTTTAAAAGTACGGGTTTATTATAGAACTTTATTTTTAATTTTATTTGATATATAATTACATAACCAATCTATGTAAATGACTAAAAATAGATAATTAAGGACTTAATTTTGAATAAATATCGTAAATATAAAGATTCATACAGTGTAAAAAGATTAATCAATATTTATGTAAAAAAACATAAAACTAGACTCTTTATTGCTATAATTTGTATATTGGTTATTTCTGCTAGTACAGCTTTTCAAGTTAAAATACTTCAACCATTGATAGACAAAGCATTGGGAAGCAATAATATTTCATATTTGGTTATAATATCATTATTATTATTATTTACTGGTGTTTTGCGTGCTTTTGGAATGTATATAAATTCAATATTTATGCAAAAAATTAACTTTTTCGTGTTGCGAGACATACAGCTTGATATATACAAATCTTTGATTAAATCAGATATTTCTTACCTAGAAAAAAACGGAACTTCAAGGCATATGACAAGATTTACAACAGATTTGGCAAATATAAGCGGATTAATAAATGATTTTTTCGTTACTTCTGTTAAAGAGGGTTTTACTACTATATTTATGTTAGGTATTATGTTTGGTATTAGTCCAATTATGACTATTGCGGCTTTTGTTATTATTCCAGTATTTTTAATACCCATTATAAAATTAGCCAAGAAACTCGAACTTTTATATCTAGAAAACTTTGAACAAGCTGGATTAATGTCTTCAACAATCGATGATACATTAAAAGGCGTTCGTGAGGTAAAATCTTATAATATCCATAATTTTGTAATTAATTGGGTTGGAGAATATTTTAATAAAATTGCAAACCTTTCGTATAAAGGTAGTAGATATGCTTCAATGTCAAGACCAATTATGGAATTATCTATTTCTTTAATGATGTCGTTAGGGACTCTTTGGGGCGGTTATATGGTAGTTAAGGGAAAACTTACAGTCGGAGCATTAATATCTTTCTATACTGCTTTAATTGCCGTTCAAAAACCATTAAAAGGTTTAGCAAATTTGAATATAACTTTAAAATCAGGAATTGCATCATTAAAAAGAATATACGAGATAATTGATAAAGAACCAAAAATTAAAGATATTAAGAATGCAAAAGAACTAGTCGTTAAAAAAGGTGAAATTCAAATTCAAAATGTAAATTTTACATATGAAAAAAATAATTATATACTAGAAAATATTAATATAGATATACCTGCTGGCTCGTCAGTAGCAATAGTTGGTTCAAGCGGTTCTGGAAAATCTAGTTTGATTAATTTGATTAATCGTTTTACTGATGTTACTAGCGGTAAAATAAAAATTGATGGAATTGATATCAAAACTGTAACTCAAGAATCTTTGCATAAAAACATAGCAGTAGTTGGACAAAATCCATCTTTGTTTAACACTACAATCCGTGAAAACTTATTATTTGGTAATTTAGAAGCAACTGATTATCAATTGATTGAAGCATTAAAGCAAGCTTCGGCTTGGGATTTTGTTAGAAATAGCAAGAAAGGTCTAGACACTATGGTTGGTGAAAGAGGTCTTCAATTATCTGGCGGACAAAGACAAAGAATTTCCATTGCTAGAGCTTTTTTAAAGTCATCTCCTATTTTAATATTGGACGAGGCGACATCGGCTCTTGATACGAAATCTGAAAAAGAAATATTAAAAACGCTAGATAAATTAAAACAAGGGCGAACAACGATTACGATAGCACATCGTATTTCTACAATTATGAATGCTAATAAAATATTCGTTTTACAAGATGGGCATATTGTGGAATCCGGTACTCATAAACAATTAAAATCTAAAAACGGTATATATTCGGAATTAAGTAGAGATATTAAATAACAATGAAAATAATCGTGACTGATTTCGATGGCAACAAGCACGAACTAGAAGCCCTTGAAGGCTGGCGTGCTATGGAAGTGATTCGTGATTGGGATTTACCAATAAAAGCTGAATGTGGTGGTTGTTGTTCCTGTGCAACTTGCCATGTTTATGTTGATGATAAATGGCTAGATAAATTACCTGAACCAACAGACGAAGAAATTGAAAGACTAGATGATGCATTTGATGTTGAGGATAATTCAAGGCTTTCTTGTCAAATAATTTTAAATAGTGATTTAGACGGCTTAGAGTTACAAATGGCTCCTAGTTCAGAAAAAGATTAATTTAATTGACTTATTAGTTGTTTTTTTTGTATAATAATGCTTGTAATTTTAAATAAAACAAATGGTTAATCAATGATTTCTTCTATATTAAAATCTGTTCTTGGAACATCAAACCAAAGATTTATAAAATCTTTGCAAAAAACAGTTGATAAAATCAATTCATATTCTGATGACTATAAAAATCTAAAAGATAATGAAATTAAAAACAAAACAGAAGAATTTAAGAAAAGATTTAAAGATGGACAAAGCTTAGACGACATTTTGCCAGAAGCTTTTGCCCTTGTTCGTGAAGCATCGGTGCGTGCAATTGGTCTAAGACATTATGATGTACAATTAGTTGGTGGGATTATTTTACACCAAGGCAAGATTGCTGAAATGCAAACAGGTGAAGGTAAGACACTAGTTGCGACATTACCCGTTTATTTAAATTGTTTAACAGGCGATAGTGTTCATTTAGTAACAGTTAATGAATATCTTGCGAAACGAGATGCTGAATGGATGGGCAAAATTTATGAGTTGTTAGGTTTAACAACCGGCATAATTATTCCCAATATGACCGACGAAGACAAAAAGCAGGCATATTCTTGTGATGTTGTTTACGGAACTAATAATGAATTTGGTTTTGATTTCTTGCGCGATAACCTAAAATTAAGTCTTGATGAAATGGTGCAAAAAAAGCATAGTTTTGCGATTGTTGATGAGGTTGACTCAATTTTAATTGATGAAGCTCGTACTCCTCTTATTATTTCAGGGCCAAGCGAAGATTCATCTGAACTTTATAAAGTTGTGAATAATATAGTTTGTAATTTTGATAAAAAATATATTGATATTGATGAAAAATCAAAAAATGCAACACTTACCGAAGATGGTATGTCGGAAATGGAAAAATTAATATCATCAGCAAGCCTTATGCAAGAAGGTTCGTTATATGATAATCAAAATATTCATATATTGCATCACATCAATCAATCAATCAAAGCACATTTTGTATATGTATGTGAAAAAGATTACATAGTAGAAGATGGGCAGATTATAATTATTGATGAATTTTCTGGACGAAAAATGCAAGGTCGTCGCTATGGGGAAGGTTTACATCAAGCCATAGAAGCAAAAGAAGGCGTGAAAATTGCTTCTGAAAATCAAACCTTAGCATCAATTACATTCCAGAATTATTTCCGTATGTATGAAAAACTTTCAGGAATGACTGGTACTGCACTTACAGAAGCAAATGAATTCGAAGAAATATATAATTTGAAATGTGTTGCAGTTCCAACTAATGTTCTCGTAAAAAGAATTGATAACGAAGATGATGTTTATCGCACAAGTAACGAGAGAGATGAAGCTGTAATCGAACAAGTAATAAAATGTCAGGAAAAAGGGCAACCTGTATTACTTGGTACAGCTAGTATAGATAAATCTGAGCATTTTTCTAAATTAATGAAAAAAGCAAAAATAAAACATAATGTCTTAAATGCTAAAAACCACGAAAAAGAAGCAGAAATTATTTTAAATGCTGGTTTAAAAGGTGCTGTTACAATTGCTACTAATATGGCAGGCCGTGGTACAGATATTAAATTGGGTGGTATTGATGCTACTGATAAACAAAGAAAATCAGTTCTTGATTGTGGCGGGTTATATGTATTAGGTACTGAACGACACGAATCAAGACGCATTGATAATCAGCTAAGGGGGCGTTCTGGTCGCCAAGGTGATTTTGGTGAAACTAAGTTCTTCTTGTCTCTAGAAGATGATTTAATGCGTATTTTTGGTTCTAGCCGTCTAGATAAATTATTGCAAAAAATGGGGATTGAGCAAGGCGAAGCTATAACTCATCCGTGGGTAAGTAAAGCTCTTGCAAAGGCTCAGCATAAAGTAGAGGGTTATAATTTTGAAATTCGTAAGCAATTGATAAAATATGATGATGTTACAAATGAACAGCGTCGTGCAATGTTTAATCTTAGAAAAGGTTATATGACAAGCACAGAAATATTTAATGATTTTGATGAAATTAGGTATAATGTGTTGGAAGATTTAGTTTCAAGTTGTATCCCAGAAAAATCTTTGCCTAATCAATGGGATATTGAACGATTAAAATATGAATCTTTCCGATTATTCGCTGTTAATATCGATGATAATTTTATTAATTCTGATGGTGTTGATGCTCAGGCAATATTTACAAATATTAAAAATCAATCTGATGAAATCATTACTAAAATAAGAAAATATGATAATGATAGTGTTGCACAAATTACATCTAGCATTATGATACAAATACTTGATAATTGTTGGAAAGAACACTTGTTGCAAATGGATTATCTAAGACAAGGTATTGGTCTTAGAGCTTACGGACAAAAAGATCCTTTGAACGAGTACAAGAATGAATCTTATACATTATATGAAACATTCTTGAATCATGGTTATAGTATGATGACACAATATATAAGTCATTTAGAAATAGAAGATAACACACAACAACAATTACCTAGTCAAGGTGCAAAAGCACCAGAAAATATACCAGAAGTAGGAAGAAATAAACCTTGTCCTTGTGGTAGTCAAAAAAAGTATAAACATTGTTGTGGTAAAAGATAAATTTATTATAAAGGAAATTAAAATGAAAAAAATATTACTATCTATGTCGTTGGTTGGATTTTTAGTTGGTAGCTCAAATGCCAAACCAATTAGTTTAAAACCAGATCATAAATTAGGTGAGGTTAATGGTGAAAAGTTTTATGTGATAGATTGGAAAACTGAATTTTTATCTGCTGATCCACAAATAAAAAAACAAGGGGAAGATAAAGTATTTATTCCACTAAGAAATTCTATTATTGAAAAAATGGCAGTAAGTGGAATTGCAAAAAAAGAAAATATAGATAAGACAGATGCATATAAAGCTGAAATTCGTAAAGCTGAACGAGATATTTTAACTCGTATGTATTTTGAGAAGAAAATACAAGGAAAAATATCAAAAGCAGATTTACAAAAAGAATACAGAGAATTCAAAAAAGAATTTGAAAAAGGTTCAGAAGTTAAAGCTCGTCATATTTTAGTTAAAAGCAGAACTGAAGCAGATAAAATATTGAAATCATTAAAATCTGGAAATGATTTTGCAACACTTGCTAAAAATCATTCAAAAGGACCATCTGCAAAAAATGGTGGTGATTTGGGATGGGTTGTTCCTGGTCAAATGGTACCTAAATTTGAAAAAGAATTATTTAGCTTAAAAGATGGAAAAATATCTAAAAAACCTGTTAAAACTCAATTTGGTTGGCATATTGTTAAACGTGAAAAATCTCGTAAATTAAAAGTTGCTAAGTTTGATGATGTTGAAAATTATTTGTTTGAAAGAATAAAACAAAAACAAATAATAAAAGTATTAAGCTCAGCTATTAAAAAAAGTAAAATTGTTGTTTACGATGAAAAAGGTAAACCTGTTAAATAATATTAGGATTATATAAATTAATGTTAACTAATGTACTAGTTTCAGCTGTTGTATTAGTCGATAAAAATAAAAAAATCTTAATGACAACTCGTCCATCAGGAAAAAAATTGTCAGGTTTCTGGGAATTTCCTGGTGGTAAGGTTGAATGTGGTGAAAACTCTTGTCAAACAGCCGTGCGTGAATTGAAAGAAGAGATTTTAGTACTAGTTAATGAAACCGACCTAGAATTATTTGATACTTTAAAGCATAATTATGATGGGCTTAATTTTGAAATAGCTGTTTTCATTTGTCATAACTGGAAAGGTGATATCAAACCTCAGGAAAACCAATTATATAAATGGTTTGAATTAAATGAAATTGATTATAATAAAATTCTTCCTGCTAATGTAAAAATTATTAAAAAAATTTACGATTTTTTACAGCAAAATAACATAAATAAAATTCAACATAAAACATAAAATTTTAAGAATTTAAGTTATTATTTAATAATGTTCTTGATAAGTGCATTATTTGTGTAGTATCAATATGTTAACATAAAGTTTTTTGTTGTTGAAGGATAGTATGAAAGATAAATATAAATCAACTAAATATATAAAAGATGTATCAAAAGATGTTAAGCGTCTTAATGAACTAAACGAAGCAAGAAACAGTTTAATGCGTAGTTATACACCAATTATGCTAGCATTTATGTTTTTAGTATTAGTTGGTGTTATGGTTTCAAGCATTATGGGAGCCGATTCTTCTTCAATAATTTATATTATAACTGGTATAATGTGTGGCTATATGGCACTTAATATTGGTGCCAATGATGTGGCTAATAATGTTGGTCCTGCTGTTGGTTCTAAGTCTATTACAATGCTAGGTGCGGTTATACTTGCCGCTATATTCGAAGTTGTAGGTGCATTTGTTGCCGGTGGTGATGTAACAAATACTATTTCAAAAGGAATTATTAGTGTTGATGAAAATATGGATTCTTCAATATTTATAATTACTATGTTTTCTGCATTATTTGCTGCTGCTTTTTGGTTGAATTTAGCAACTTGGGTTGGTGCGCCAGTATCTACGACACACTCCATTGTTGGCGGTGTTATGGGTGCAGGCATTATGTCATTAGGCTTTGATGTTGTGAATTGGACAAAAATATCTAGCATAGCTGCTTCTTGGGTAATATCACCTTTTACATCAGGTATTATATCGGCATTATTTTATTTTGCTTTAAGGCATTTAGTATTAAAGCGAAAAGATAAAATTGCATCAGCACGATTTTGGGTGCCTATATATATTGCTATTATGTCGTCCGGCTTTACAATGTATCTTATGATTAAAGGGTTAAAGAAAATCATTAAATTTGATGGTTCTTTTGTGTTAATTTCAGGTGTATTTGCCTTTATATTAGCTATATTTTTAATGCGTCCCGTAATTTCAAGATTATCAAGAGAAATGGAAAATACAGCTCATAATGTATCAAAATTATTCCAATGGCCGTTGATTGTTTCCGCATCATTATTATCATTTGCACACGGTGCAAACGATGTCGCAAATGCAATTGGCCCTCTTGCTGCTATTGTATCAGTTGCTGATACCGGTGTTATTAGTGTAAAAGCAGGTATTCCAATCTGGGTAATGTTTATCGGTGCAATGGGTATTTCTGTTGGTTTATTACTGTTTGGCCCTAAACTTATTCGTGAAGTTGGGGAAAATATTACTCGCCTTGACCGCGTTCGTGCTTCTTGCGTAGCTTTATCGGCGGCATTAACAGTACTTGTTGCATCTTGGCTAGGATTGCCAGTTTCATCAACTCATATTGCTGTTGGTGGCGTTTTTGGTATTGGTTTATACCGTGAATGGGTTGATTATATAAAGCGTAAATCTTTGAAACAAGACGAAGATGCAAAACATCTATCAAAACGCAAATTAGTTCGTCGTAAAGCACTAATAACAATCGCATCTGCTTGGGTTATTACAGTCCCAGCTTCTGCCTGTTTATCAGCAGGCATATACTTAATAATTTCTAATACTAACTTTATTAATCTGTTTTAATTATTAATAACTCTTTTTATTTCTGTTGCTATTCTTTTAACAACTGGAATTACAACTGAATTTCCTACTTGTTTATATAAATGAGATTGTGCTAAGTCTAATGGAATATTGAAATTTTTTGGGAATCCTTGAAAATTAAAACATTCTCTAGGTGTTAATTTCCTAATTCCCTTGTCTGTTTTTATAATCGGTACATTATGTCCGCCTGTTCCCATATTTGCTGTTAATGTAGGGCAAACATTTGATTTATTTTCTCTAACATAAACTCTTCTATATTGATATATAGAATTTCTTGATTTAACAGATTCTAATAATAGAGGGTATATTTTACTATTTTGTTTATAATAATGTTTATCTTCAACACTGTTTTCATCAATCATATCCTGTATGTTTAATTCTCTTTTAATAGGCTCTGGAATCTTAAAATTACTTGTTTTTTCGCCGCCTTTTGCTTCATTACGGAATCCAACAATATATATTCTTTCCCTTGTTTGTGGAATATTACCATAATCTTTTGAATTTAAAATAAAAGGAATAAATGAATATCCTAAATCTTCTTCTAGAGTTTTTTGAATAACTTTTAATGTATTACCCTTATCGTGGCCTTTTAAATTTTTTACATTTTCTAATAAATAAGATTTTGGTTTTAATTTATCAATAAATCTAGCAGTTTCAAAAAATAAATTACCTCTATCATCATCAAATCCTTTTCTATATCCCGCAACAGAAAAGGCTTGGCAGGGAAAACCAGAAGTTATTATATCAACCTCTAAATTATCATCTGGTTCTATTTTATGTACATCTTGTTCTATTAGATTGGTATTAGGAAAATTTAATTTATATGTTTTACAAGCTTTATCGTCAATTTCATTCGCCCAAGAAATATCAAAACCCGCCTGTTTAAAAGCAGAACATATACCGCCAATACCTGAAAACATACTACCAACTGTTAATTTTGACAATTTTACCCCATTCTTACCTAAAGGTAGTTGTAAATGCATTTTTAAGAACTATATTCTCACAATAAGAAATATATAAATTAAATACAAGGAAATAATATGTCTATTTTACATAAAATAGTGGCAGATAATATAGAAGAAAAAAGAAAAGAAATAGGCTTAAGTCAAGAGCAACTATCTTTAAATAGTGGTTTAAATAAAGCTTATGTTGGACATATTGAAAGACTATATAAAAAACCAAGTCTTGAAACATTAGAAAAAATTTCAAAAGCATTAAATATAAAATTAATAGATTTACTAGGAGATTGTTAGAATGAAAAGAATTAAAAAAGATTTATCTTTAAAAGATGGTAAAACAACAGCATCTTTAGATATATATGATGATGATAAAACGGAATTGTTAGAATTATATAGATCTTGGAAAAATGCTTCAGAACTATCGTTAAAATTAGGGGGAAGAAAAATAAACTTGCCTGAAGCTCTATCTGAGGGAGCTTTTTGTCATTTTAAAAAAGTAGGAAGGTTATTTTCTTGTACAGGAAATGTTAATAGGTCTTTTGATTGTGTTGATTATAATAATGAAAAAGATGGTTATAATATGAGAATACAAGTTAAAGCTTCTAGTGTAGAAAATGATTTAACTTCTTTCGGACCAAGTTCTAAATGGGACGAAATATATTTCTGTGATTTTAGTAGGTTGGACGGTACTTTTGATGTTTATTTAATTCCTAACGAGTTAATATATAATTATAAGGTCAATTCAAATCAAACAATGCAAGACCAACAGAGACAGGGTAGAAGACCAAGAATGAGTCTTAAATCCTTAATAAAAGATAATAATATTATTCCTTTACATAATTTTGATTTTGAATTAGATAAAAAATGAAAAAAATGTTTATAAATAAAATAAACATAATGATAAAAAATTATATTTTTATTATTATTGTGTTGTTTAATGTATTATGTTTTTACGGATTATATTATTTTTTTGAATGTGGTAATCTTAAAGACTATCTATCAAATTATGGACTGTTATTAACTTTAATATTTGCTATATCAATATCTTATATCAATAATACAATCAATAATATAAGAGAGCAATCAAAATTTGCTTTTGAAAAGTCAATAGGTACAGTGACTAAAGCATTTAATTTGATAGATGATAATGGAATAATATTTAAAAAGTATAACTGGTCAAATCTTGCTCAAGAAATTAAAATAATTAATGAATTAAATCAAGATATTATTTTGAATTCACATAGAAAAACATATACAAACATATGTAAATTACTCTCAGATAAATATGATTTATATAAAATATTCCGAAATGAGTATTATTATGAGGATGAAACTATGGATCAAATTCTAAAAGAACATGATAAAAATGATCTTATAAATAAAGACGATTTACTAATTGTATACTCATTTATAGAACATTTTAAAGAAGAAAATGTAAATAGTATTAAGTTCGAAGAACTAAATAATATAGAAGCAGAGAACCAAGAATTAGGATATTATTTTAATTATATATCTAGTAAATCTTAATTATACATCTAGGTTTGATACATTAAGGGCGTTAGATTGAATGAATTCTCTACGAGGTTCAACTACATCACCCATTAGTGTTTCAAATATTGTATTTGCTTCTTCTATCTGCTTAACTTTAACTTGTAACAGTGTTCTAGCATTGGCATCAAGTGTTGTTTCCCATAATTGATCTGGGTTCATTTCACCCAAGCCTTTATATCGTTGTACAGAAATACCCTTTTTACCTTGTTCGTTAATAAACTTAACTAAATCTAACGGGCCATATATGCTATATTGTTTTTCTTTTATTTCTGCAACAGCTGGCTCTTCAAATGTTTCAATCATTTCTGCTTTCATTTTATTTAATTTTAGAGCGTCAATTCTCTCTATGATACTAGATGATATTATAACACTTTCAGGAACACCACGAATCAAACGATTTATTTTTATTCCATCTTCGCTTATTACAACTTTCCAATGTGAATCTTTGTTTTTTATACCTTTATTTAAACGATCTTGCAGGTTATTTATAACAACCTTTGCTAATTTTTCATCTTTTAGAATATTAGCATCAAAACCACCAGACAATGCCACTTTTTCAAGAATAGGAGCGTTACCAGTTGTTCTAGCAATGTTATTGATATGTCTTACAGCTTTTGCCGACATAATAGCCACACTTTGTAAATCTTGTCCTGATCTAGAACCATTTTTTGTGTTTAATACAGTTGAATTTATTAAATTATCAACCAAATATTGTTCCATAGCTTCGTCATCTTTTAAGTATATAGCTTTTTCACCACGCTTTACTTGATATAACGGAGGTTGAGCAATATATAAATAACCTTTTTCAATAATTTCAGGCATTTGACGATAGAAGAATGTTAATAATAATGTTCTGATATGAGAACCATCTACATCGGCATCTGTCATAATAATTATCTTGTGATAACGAGATTTTTCAATATTAAAGTCATCTCGCCCTATTCCTGTTCCCAGAGCTGTTACTAATGTACCAATTTCCTGAGATGATAACATTTTGTCAAATCTTGCCCTTTCCACATTAAGGATTTTACCTTTTAGTGGTAATATAGCTTGATTATGCCTGTTTCTACCTTGTTTCGCAGAACCACCCGCTGAGTCACCCTCTACTATAAATAATTCAGATTGAGCAGGGTCTTTACTTTGACAATCAGCAAGTTTACCAGGTAGTGATGCAATATCTAGCGCTCCTTTACGACGGGTTAAGTCGCGAGCTCTTCTTGCCGCTTCTCTTGCCATAGAGGCTTCCACAACTTTTTGAACTATTTTCTTTGCTTCACTTGGATTTTCTTCTAACCATTCGCCAAGTTTTTGGTTTACAATAGATTCAACCACTGGTCGCACTTCACTTGATACTAGTTTATCCTTCGTCTGAGAAGAAAATTTAGGATCTGGAACTTTTACCGATAATATACAAGATAAACCTTCGCGAATATCGCCACCGTCTAACTGAATCTTATCTTTTTTTGCTATACCTGATGATAATGCATAGTTATTTACTTGTCTTGTTAATGCCCCACGAAGTCCGGCAAGGTGAGTACCTCCGTCTCGTTGTGGGATATTATTTGTGAAACATAGCGTGTTTTCGTGGTAGCTATCATTCCACTGCATAGCAAGTTCAACTGTAATTCCGTCTTTTGTACCTTTCATTGATATTGGATTATCCAACATTGAAACCTTTGAACGGTCAATATATTCAACGAATGCTTGTACACCACCCTCATATACTAAATCTATGGATTTATCCTCAGTTTCTCGCTTATCAGTTAATAAGATATGCACACCAGAATTAAGGAAAGCTAGCTCACGAAGTCTATATTCTAGGGTAGAAAATTTAAATTCAGTCATTGTAAATGTTTCAGGAGACGGGGTAAATGTAACAGATGTACCGCTTTCTTCACCACAATCACCAATTATCTTTAAAGGGGAAACACTATCGCCATCAGCAAAATCCATTTCGTGGATTTTACCATTTCTTTTGATGGTTAGTTTTAAATGTGTAGATAAAGCATTTACAACCGATACACCTACACCATGTAAACCACCAGATACTTTATAAGAATTCTGGTCAAATTTACCACCTGCGTGTAATTGTGTCATAATTACTTCTGCTGCTGATATACCTTCTTCGTGGATATCAGTTGGGATACCACGGCCGTTATCAGTAACTGTACAAGAACCATCACTATTGATGGTAACAGTAACTAAATCACAATGCCCAGCTAATGCTTCGTCAATTGCGTTATCAACTACTTCGTAAACCATATGGTGTAAACCAGTGCCATCGTCTGTATCACCGATGTACATTCCAGGTCTTTTTCTTACTGCTTCTAGGCCTTTTAAGACCTTAATTGAATCGGCACCATATTCGTTGTTTTGTTGATTGTCAGACATATCTTTTCCTCTTTTAATATATTTACTTAATAATACCACAAAAGTGGCATTTTACACAAGTAAAAACGGACATTTTATGCATTTTAAAATTGTTATTTTTCAATGGGTTAGGTGTGTGAATTGACTATATTTTTTTCAATATGAAAATGCAGTAGATTTTTGTTAATTTCGGCAAATTTTTTATATTCTGTTGCAGTATACCAAACTTGTGGATTTAATTCGGTTATATTTTCAAATAATGCGGTTAATTTTTCATTATCTAGGTGTGCGCAAACCTCATCAAGTAGTAATATTGGCATTAATCCGGTATCTAGTTTTTGCATTTGTAAATTGCCTAAAATAATACGAATTAATAGGCTTTTTTGTTCGCCGGTTGAACATAAATTCGCAGATATGTTTTTTTCTAGATTTGTTGCGATTATATCAGACTTGTGTACACCGATTTCCGCTCCGCCTGTAATGGTATCTTGTGGGCGAGATGATTTAAGGTGTTGTATGAATTTATCTTCTGTATCAGAAGCAGAAAAATTACTTAACCAATTTTCAATTACTCCGTCACATTTTAGTATTGAACTTGGGAAAGGTTTTAAAGGTTTTGATATAAATTCATTTAATCTTTCTATGATATTCATTCTGCTTGATGCAATAGCAACACCACGATTAGCAATATCTTTTTCCATAGCAGATAACCATATATCGTCGTCTATTCCATTTTTTAACGCATTAGAGCGATTTCTTAGTGACTTTTCATATGCTGATATTCTTCCTGAGTGAGCAGGGTCGTAACCAAAAATAATCCTATCGATAAATTTACGGCGATTTGATGGGTTTTCAATCCATAGTCTATCCATTTGTGGAGTTAGAAAAACACAAGATAAATAATCGCTTAGTGTGTTTTGATTTGTAAAAACACCATTTATTTTTACAGCTCGACGATTTGGATTTTTTTCATTAAAGCCTGTGCCGATTGATGTTTTTCCAACCATAGTATTACATTCAGAAGAAATGCCCCAAATACCATCACTGTTTTGTTTTATGAAATCTTTTGTTGTTGCTCGCCTTATTCCAGAACCGGGGGTTAATAACGATATAGCTTCTAGTATATTAGTCTTTCCAACCCCATTATTTCCTGTAATAATGACTGAATTTTGACCTATATTAATACTCGTAGATTCATAATTACGGAAGTTAGTAAGATTTAAGTTTTCTACAAAAAGGGCGGAATTATCAAGTATCATTGTTTTCGCCTTTTTTATAATATATTAACTATACACGCATTGGCATTAATACATATAATGCATTTTTATTATCTGTATTTTTAATAATCGACGGTGAAGAGCTATCTTTCAGTTCAAATATCATTTCACTGTTTTTTATTTGGTTTGCAATATCGTTTAAATATCTAGCATTAAAACCTATTTCAAGTTCTTTACCCTTGTATTCAACTTCAACTTCATCTGATGCTGTGCCAAGTTGTGGCGTTGAGGCAAATAATTTTAACATACCATTGCCGATAGTTACTTTTATAGGTGCCATTTTACTATCTGATAGTGTGGCAACTCTTTCCACAGCTTCGGAAAATAAATTACAATTAACTCTTAATTTTATGTCATTGCCTTGTGGGATTACTCTTTTGTAATCCGGGAAAGTGCCATCAACTAATTTAGATGTAATTGTAGTTGAATTTAACTGAAATTTAATTCTGTTTTCTGATAAATTAACTTGTACATCTGAATCTGTTTGTTCTAGTAATTTATACAATTCATTAATAGCTTTTTTAGGAACAATAATACCTGGCATACCTTTTGTTGCAGATGGTGCCACTGTTTCAGCTTTTGCAAGGCGATGTCCATCAGTTGCAACAGCTCTTAGTACGCCGTCTATCTCGTGGAAATATATTCCATTTAGGTAATAGCGAGTTTCTTCATTAGAAATTGCAAAACGAGTATTTTCAATTAAATCAAGTAATTCGTTTGAACCTATTTCAAATGAAAATGGCATTTCTCCGCCGGTCATTACTGGGAATTCATCGGCAGGTAAACTTGGCAATTTAAACTGAGAGCGTCCGGCAGAAATTAAGATATTATCATCATCTAGTTCTACTGATATTTGAGCTCCTTCGGGTAATTTTTTTATTATATCAAATAGGGGGCCGGCCGGTATTGTCGTAGAGCCATCAGATACGGATTGTATTTCCGTTGATGCAAATATCGCAATATCCATATCAGTACCTGTAATAGATAAAATACCTGATTTTGCTTCTACCATAATGTTATTTAGAATCGGAATAGTGTTACGGCGTTCAACAACAGATTGTGTAGAGCCTAAAGTGTTGATAAAATTATTCTTTTCAATACTAAATTTCATTTTTTCCTACCTATTTAAATTTATAATTTTAATTCTAGTAAATATTAACATAATCTACGATATAATGTAAAATATTATTATATTACATTGATTTATTTAATGTGCCTTTTTAATGATAAAATGTCGTTTGATATTTTATCATCGCTTGATATCATTTCTTCAACACGATTTATTGCGTGTAATACGGTTGTGTGGTCGCGATTAAACTTTTTCCCTATTTCGGGTAAGCTATTAGTTGTAAGTTCTTTGCATAACCATATTGCAATTTGGCGAGGTCTAGCTATTTCGCGGTTGCGACGCGATGAATTTAAATCTTTCATTTGAATCTTAAAGTAATCACTTACTACTTTCTTGATGTCATCGATAGTAATCTTGCGTCTTGATTTTTGTAGTAGGTCTTCTAGTATTTGTGAAATACTTTCGACATCCATTACTTGCCCGTTCATAGATGATGAATAAGCTATTATACGATTTAATGCACCTTCCAATTCGCGCATATTTGAATCAATGCTTGTGGCAAGGTATTGAATTATTTCTTGGTTTAAGTCGTATCCTAGCATTTTTGATTTTTGTTTTAATACAAAACATCTAAGTTCATAGTTTGCTCGTTTTATTTCGGTAACTATTCCACCGCTGAAACGCGATATAATTCGTTCGTCAAAATTTTCTAGGTATGACGGTGCGACATTTCCACTTATTATAATTTGACAACCACGACTCATTAAATCATTGAATGTATGGAAAAATTCTTGCTGAGTTGATATTTTCCCCGACATAAACTGTATATCATCAACCAATAATACATCAACACTTCTTAAATCGTTTTTAAATGCAGTAATATCTTGATTGCGAATAGCATTGATGAATTTAGTTGCAAATCTTTCTGCTGATAAATATATAATTTTCTTTGTTGGGCTATTCTCACGGATATTTGATGCTATTGCGTGCAATAGGTGGGTTTTTCCAAGACCTACACCACCACATATATATAGTGGGTTAAATATAGCTGAAAAGTTTGAAACTTGTTGTGATGCTTGAAACGCAAATTTATTTGTTTCATTAACAACAAAATTATTAAATGTGAATTTAGGGTCAAGATATAATTCATCAGTTATATCGGTTTCACTTATTGGTGTGTCATCTAAATCATTACTATAAATAGAGTCAGTATCTAGAACAAGATTTACCCCTATTAAACCTATTTCTTCTTGTAACCATAATTGTTGTATACGCGGTAAATAATTATTACAAATAAATTGTTCTAATGATGAATTAGAACAAGCTAAAATAAGCATTTTATTTTCTGATATTGACTTTACTTTTATTTTACTTAGCCAAGATTTATGCGCTGTGTTTCCAAATTCAGAGCGTAGTGTGGATAATATTCTACGCCATCTGTTATTCAACTCATTGTATTGCATGTTTAATACAGACATTTTTTCCCTTATCAATCAAACTTGGTATTTATATTTATTTTTTGATATTTTTAATATTTATCTAATATTTTTGATATCTAAATAATCATACTATCTCTTTTTATTTTTAGATAGATTATATTTTTTTAAAAATTGTTTTTTTTCATATTGAAAATATTTTTTTATTAAAACCGAATCAATTTTTTAGTGGTAGTTTACCCATCGTAATACTATATATAGTTATGCTTATTTTTTGTGCAAAATATGACTTAAAATTATTTTTAATTTTATAATTTTAGTAAAATTTTTTTTTTAAAATATCAAATCATTATTGAATAATAGTTTTATAAATTTATACAATATAGAATAGGATAAAATACATTATAAAAAAATATCCTTTCTATTTTTGTTCTGGTGGAAATTACGAATCACTAAAATTTTTTTTCTTATTTATATTATATAAAATAAAAAGCTAATCATAATAGTTATATGATTAGCTTTTTTATCAATCTATAATTCTAATTATAGATACAAAGGTAAATTACATAGATTTTACTTTTGTATTTAAACGAGAAATTTTTCTAGATGCAGTATTTTTTCTCATTACGCCTTTTTTAACAGCAATGTGTAATTCAGACATAGTTGATGAAAATACCTCAGAAGCATTCTTTTTATCGCCAGATGAAATAGCTTCTTCTAACTTACGAACAAAAGTGTGAACACGACTGCGTATTGGACGGTTGCGTGCTGTTCTTGTTTCTGTTTGTTTATTTCTCTTTTTTGCAGATTTAATATTTGCCATACTAATTTTCCCAATTTCTATAAAATGTGTAAATTTAAGTAGTCTTTTACGATATATATTAGCAAGAGTCAACAAAAATTATGAAATAACCTTATTTTAAAAAGAATAGTGAGTATTGTGTTGTAAATAAATCCTAGATAAAAAAGTTATTATATTAATGATAAATCACCAATAATTTATTAGTAGATTACTTTTGTTAGGTATAATCCGTGCGCTGGGGCAAGTGGCCCGCCTTGGTTTCGGTCTTTTGCATCAAGGCATTTTTGTACATCTTCCTTGTTCCATTTACCGTAACCAACTCTAAACAATGCACCAGTAATATATCTTACTTGATTGTGTAGGAATGATTTTGCTCCACATTTTATGTGTATTTCGTTACCTATTTCTTCTACACTTAAATAATCAAGTGTTCGGATTGGTTGTTGATGTTTAGCGTGGCTAGCACGAAATGTTGTAAAATCGTGTGTTCCTATTAATATTTTTCCTGCTTCGGCCATTTTTTTAACATCAAGTTCATAACCGCCTGTATGCCAAACATTTTTGCGGTTAAATGTTAGTGGAGCTCTGCGGTTTGATATTCTATAAATATATTGTCGTTGTTTTGCATCAAAGCGAGCATTAAAATCATCTCGTACTTTTTCGGCGTTGATTATTGAAACATCTTCATTCCATAGGTAATGGTTTAAAGCTTTTTCCATTTTATATTTGTCAAAATTACTTTCTACATCAAAATGAGCAATTTGTCCTGTTGCATTAACACCGCTATCAGTTCGTCCTGCTCCTTGAATTGTGATTTTTTTATTAAACAATTTTTCAAGGGCGTTTTCAATTTCCCCTTGTACAGTTTTTTGTTCTGGTTGAATTTGCCAGCCTGAGTATTTAGCACCAGCATATTCAATTGTTATTTTCCATCTTGCCATTTATTTTCCTCATACTATGGTATAAAGTATAATTATTAATTAGATTCTCTAATAAAGAACTTTTTTAGATAATTTATTTTGCTCTGTTTTTTATGTTAATATTTGTTGTTAGCATTTTAAGATAGTTATACTTTTTTTTAATTTTAAATCAAGTATATTTTTCAAATTTTATCTTTTTAGTTATTGATTTAAATGTTACATTGGGCAAATATTTTTTTAATATATTTTTGGGAATAAAATAATGATAAATAATAAAGATATGGAATTTGCTGAATATATTCCAAAACAAGACATAAAAAACTTAGTAATAATGTTACACGGTTATGGGGCAGATAAAAATGATTTAATCGGCTTGGCTTCACATCTAGGAAAAGATCTACCAAATACGGCTTTTATATCACCAGATGCAATCCAACCTTGTGAAATTGGTTTCGGCAGGCAATGGTTTTCAATTGGTAGTGCAGATGAAAATGAAACATATGATAAACTAGAAAATGCTTCTTTGTATATTAATGAATTTATTAAGCAACAACTAAAACGATTTAATTTAAGTCCTGATAAGGTTGCATTGGTAGGTTTTTCACAAGGTACTATGTTGTCATTGCATATTGCACCAAGACAAAATAAACAATTTGCTTGTGTTGTTGGTTTTTCCGGAATTTTAGTTGGTTGTGATGTTTTAGCTGAAAAGTGTAAGACAAAACCGCCTATTTGCTTAATTCACGGTGATGCTGATGAAATTGTTGATGTTAAATTTACAAAACTTGCACGAGATTGTTTAACTGAAAATAATTTTGTTGTTGAAGATTTAATTTGTTCTGGATTAGGACATTCAATTAATCATGATGGATTATCATTTGCGACTAAGTTTTTACAAAAGCATTTAATAAAATAATTAAAATTATTTTTTATTATCATCAAATAAGTTTATCAACTCACCCATCATTACATCGGCTAGATTTTCAGCATTTGCGATTGTGACGGCATTTTTATAATACCTTGTTACATCGTGGCCTATGCCTATTGCAACTAAATCAATTTTTGAATTGTTTTCAATTAAATCAATCATATCTCTTAGGTTGCGTTCTAAGTAATTGCTTTGATTATGGCTTAATGTTGCATCATCAACAGGGGCACCATCAGATATTACCATCAATATTTTACGGTCTTCATTTCGGTTTTTTAACCTGTTAAATGCCCATTTTAAGGCTTCACCATCAATATTTTCTTTTAATAATCCTTCTTTTAACAATAAACCGAAGCTTTTTCGGTTGCGGTTATAATTCTCATCAGCAGACTTATATATTATATGGCGTAAATCGTTTAACCTTCCTGGGTTTTCTGGGCGTCCTTTTTCTTCCCATTGTTTGAAACTTTGACCGCCTTTCCAATTTAGCGTTGTAAAGCCCAGAACTTCTACTTTTACCCCGCATCTTTCAAGTGTACGGGTTAAAATATCAGATGTCATAGCTGCAATAGAAATTGGTCTTCCACGCATTGAACCTGAATTATCTATGAGTAATGTTACAACTGTATCTTTGAATTTTGAATTATCTTCTTGTTTGAAAGAAAGTGATTGTAACGGGTTTGTCACAACTCTGGTAAGTTTTGCTGAATCTAGCAATCCTTCTTCTAAATCGAATTTCCAAGATCTTAATTGTTGTGCTTGTAATTTTCGTTGTAATCTGTTTGCTATACGGGAAATTAAGGTATTATATGTTTCTAGAATTTTGTCTAGTTTTTCCCTTAATTGATTTAATTCTGTATCATCGACAATATCTCGGGCATTTTCAATTATATCGAATTTTGTTGTATATGCTTTATAATTAGGGCTGTAATTAAAATTATCTTGATTGTGTTTTGTATTTGAAACCGTTTCTTCTGTGTAGTTATCGCTTTCTGAATCGCTATCATTTGAATCATCATCTTCACTTTGCTCACCAGCTTCGCTTTGGCTGTCATTTAAATCCTTAGATTCTTCTTTTGTATTTTCAACATCGTCATTGTTATTGTTATCTTTACTTGTTTCATTCTCTCTTTGTTGTTCGTTATCGTGTTCATCATCACTATCATCGTGTTCATCAAAACTAGAATCATTATCAAGTGCTTTTAAGATTTTTTTTACGGTTTTTGCAAATTCTTGTTGGTTATCAATACATTTTGATAGCTCATCAAGTGCAGATTGTAATTTTTCTGTATTCTTTTTACTATGCAACTCTAATAATGATTGTGTGCATTTAGGGGGTGTTTTATCTGAGAATTTTTGTCTTGCTAGTAATCTAACAGTTTCCGCCCAACCATTTTCACCCAAGTGAACAGCACTTGTTGCAATGTCCATTTTTTCATATCTATTATCAAGAGCCTTGTCTATATTTTTTGATGCACCTTTGTATAGATTACTACCCATTGCTTCTATTCTTGCATCTTCTAGGGCATTAAATAACATTGCGTGATTTTCATCACTAGGGCGATTTTGGCGGTGTATTTTTTCATCGTGGAATCTATATTTAAAAGCACTGAAATCTGCTTCGCCTCTTGCAACATCAAGCCCGTTTTTAGAAGTGTTTTCCATATTAGGCAAGCGAATATTTTTTTCCAAGTTTGTAGCTTGATTATTTGCCCCAAATGATATTTTTACATCTTTTTCTTTCGCGATTGCTCGATAGGTTGCACAAATTCTATTTTCAATAGAATCCTGACTTTCATTTAATACAGGGGTATAAGTTTTTTCTTCGTCCATATATTATATCTTTAACTCTCGTCCAAAGCATCTTTGATAATATTCACTGATTATTGTGCGTTCAGTTTCATCACATTTGTTAAGGAAAGAAACACGGAATGAATAATCTATGTCTTCGTTAAATATTTTTGCATTTTCCACCCAAGATAAAATAGTTCGCGGTGACATAACAGTTGAAATATCACCATTAACAAAACCTTGTCTTGTTAAATCGGCAATAGATATCATATTTTGATATATTTTATCGTCAAGTTGATTATCGAATTTACTTTTAACGATATTTAATTCTTGATTATTAGGTAAATAATTTAATGTACAAACAATATTCCATCTATCCATTTGTGCTTGGTTAATAGGTTGTGTCCCATAATACATACCGGTTGTATCACCTAGTCCAACTGTATTAGATGTTGCAAATAAACGGAAATTAGCGTGCGGATTGATTACCTTATTCTTGTCAAGTAAAGTTAATTTACCTTGTTCTTCTAATATTCTTTGAATCACAAACATAACATCAGGACGACCGGCATCGTATTCATCAAATACTAATGCAACTGGATTTTGTAGCGCCCAAGGCAAAACACCTTCTTTAAAATCGGTTATTTGTTTTCCATCTTTTAATACGATTGCATCTTTACCAATTAAATCAATTCTTGAAATATGACTATCTAGGTTAATGCGAACACAAGGCCAATTAAGACGGGCTGCTACTTGTTCAATATGCGAAGATTTACCTGTCCCGTGATATCCTTGTATCATTACACGGCGATTATGTGTAAATCCGGCTAGGATTGCTTTTGTTGTATCATTATCAAAAACATAATTTTTATCAATATCTGGCACTAATTGTGATTTTTTTGAAAATGCAGGAATTGTCCCCTCTGTATCTATGTTGAATACTTCTTTGATATTAACTGTTGTATCTGGTGATGTTATACCAATTTCATCAGAGATAGAAAAACTAGACATTTTATATATTCCTACTTTTATGTTAATTGTTATTTTTGATTATAATATATTATCAATTATAATATATCAATAATAGAATAAAATTGCATCAATAAAGACATTTATTTTTTTAATAATTCTTCTTCTAATTTAATAGATTTGTCTATTAAATCTGCGTAAAATGATTTAATAAGTTCAATATTAATTCCAGAATTTACAGCATTTTCAATATTTCGATTCATTACTTGGTCTACACGATCTTGTAAGTGTGCAGGTATATTGTATTGTTTTTTAATTTTTGCAACTTGTTTTATTATTTCAAATCTTTTAGATATTAATTCAATGATATCATCATCTAAATTGTCAATTTGTATTCTGTGGTTATTTAATATTTTTTGAATTTCAGTTCTGTCTTGTAATTTATTCATAATACATCTTTGTAATTTTTTAATTGTTTTTTAAATAGTTTTCTTGTTATTATTTTAGATATATGATTATAATAACTTATAGATATAATTTTAGTAAAATTAACATAACAAATGACAAAAAACCATAAAATAGTAATAGAATTCGAAAACAATCGTATATTGCCAGTTGTTTTCGGGCATCACAACGATAACATAATTTACATTGAACAAGAATTAAACACAACTATTAATAATAGGGGCGGTGTTTTATATATTTCTGGTCATAAAGATGATGTTACAAAAACAAGAACAGTTGTTGATTTCTTGTATAATAAAGCAATTGAAAATAATGATTTAAAAAAAGCTGATGTGGAAACAGCAATCAGATTTTGCCTAGAACAAAAAAATTTACCAGATGATTGTAATAGTTCTAGTATTGTTACACCTAAAAAAACTATTTCTTCACGCTCGCCGAAACAAATTGAATATATTGATAATATGCAAAAAAACACTTTATCATTTGGTATTGGTCCAGCAGGAACAGGTAAAACATACCTTGCCGTGGCACAAGGAATTAGTATGTTGTCATCTGGATTAGTTGATAAAATTATAATTACTAGACCGGTTGTAGAAGCTGGTGAAAATTTAGGTTTTTTACCTGGCGATTTAAAAGAAAAGGTTGATCCTTATTTACGCCCAATATACGATGCTTTTTATGACTGTATGGATGGTGAAATTGTTAATCGCAAATTGGAAAACAATGATATTGAAATTGCTCCACTTGCATATATGCGCGGTCGTACATTAAAAAATGCTTTCGTGATTTTAGATGAGGCTCAAAATACAACAACTATGCAAATGAAAATGTTTTTGACTAGATTAGGGCAGAATACTAAAATGGTAATAACAGGTGATATTTCACAAGTTGATTTAGCAAAAAATGTAGATTCAGGATTAGTTCAAGCAATGAATATTTTATCAGGAATAGATGATATTAGTATATCACTATTTACATCAAAAGATGTTGTAAGGCATAAATTGGTGGGCGAAATTGTTAAAGCATATGAACATAAAGAAAAAAAATCTTCTAATAAAAATGATAAATAAAATCACCCCCGAAATTATTTATAAATCTGATGCTTGGAAAAAATATGATGATATTGAACAAGTGGTGAAAGATTCTTGTTCTACGGTTATTTCTCATTTTGATATTAAAAATTCTGAGGTTTCAGTGGTTTTAGCAGATGATAAATTTGTAAAAGAATTAAATAAAAAATACCGTCATAAAGACAAACCTACGAATGTTTTATCTTTTCCTGCAATGGATGAATATAATATGGAAAACATTGAACAACTAGGCGATATAATAATTGCATTTGAAACAACAGCACAAGAGGCAAAAAACCAAAACAAAAAATTTATTAATCACTTTACACATTTGACTGTGCACGGATTATTACATTTGTTGGGATATGACCATATGGAAAAAAAACAGGCTGAAGAAATGGAAGAGCTAGAAAAAACCATTTTATTAGAGATGGGAATTGATGACCCATACGAAGGTGCGGATTTGATAGGTTAAATTATACTTGTCAAAAAAATAAAATTAAAATATGATTATATTATCATTATAAGATTAAGGAATAAATCAAAGAAATGAGTGAATACCTCTCGAAAAAAGTTAAAAAAATGGCATCTGTTATATCTGCCATTAAATCAAAAATTACTAAAAATAAAAATCGTGGAATTAGAGAAAATCTAGAATACTTACTACAACAGCACGAAAACAGAAAAACCCCATTGCAAGAAGACGAACGCCGACTAATCAGTAATATTTTGATTATTGGTAATAAAACAGTTAATGATATTATGGTTCCGCGTTCTCTAATTAGTGCTATTGATGTTAATATGCCATTGCAAAAAGCAGTAGAAAAAATTACTAAGAATCCGCATTCAAGATATCCGGTTTACGACAATAGTTTAGATAATATTGTTGGTATGGTTCACGTTAAAAGTGTTTTGTCATCAATAGTCAATAATATTAAACCTAATTTTAATGATTTAATGCACAATATTATATTTGTTGTGCCAAGTATGAATGTAATTGATCTAATGTTAAAAATGCAGATTGAAAAATTACATATTGCAATTGTTGTTGATGAATTCGGCGGTGTTGATGGTTTAGTAACCATTGAAGATGTAGTAGAAGAAATTGTTGGTAACATTGATGATGAACACGATGTAAAGCCTGTTTTATATAAAAAGGGAGACGGCGGAAAAATAATAATAGACGCACGCCTTAAACTAGAAGAACTAGAAGGTAAATTAGGCGATATACTTAGTGAAGAAGAGCGTCAAGAAGATATCGATACAGTAGGTGGCTTGTTGGTTTATCTACTAGGCAGGGTTGCCTCAAAAGGCGAGGTTGTATTGCACGAAAATTCAGGTATAAAGTTTGTTGTTTTGAAATCGAACCCGAGACGAATAAAAACAATTGAAATTATAAAACCAAAATAATAAAAATACTAATTTTTTGTTAGTATTATCTTATAATATTTATTACTTTTAAATTATACTAAAATATAATATAATTATTGTATGAAATGTAACTTTTAAGCGGTTATTATAATTATTTAGGAAAAAATATGTCAAAAAATATACTTATATCTCCGTCTATATTAGCTAGTGATTTTTCAAAGTTAGGCGAAGAAATAACTGCACTTGATAAAGCTGGTGCTGATTGGATGCATATTGATGTTATGGATGGACATTTTGTTCCTAATATATCTTTTGGTGGCTGTGTTTTAAATGCTATTAAACCGTATACTAAAAAAACTATGGATACTCATCTTATGATTAATCCAGTTCAGCCGTATATTGATGATTTTGTTAAATCTGGTTCAGATATTATTTCTGCTCATATTGAAACCCCACATATTCATAGTACATTACAAAAAATTAAAAGCCACAAAATAAAAGCTGGTGTTGTATTGAATCCAGGAACACCAGCTAGTGCAATCTTGCCTGTAATCGAATTAGTTGATTTAGTATTAGTAATGACGGTAAATCCAGGCTTTGGCGGACAAAAATTTCTATATGATCAATTGGATAAAATTTACGAAATTCGTGAAATTATCGATACTTGTTCGCGTCACATTGATTTACAAGTTGACGGCGGAATTACTTTTGAAACTGCACCCCTTGCGATTGAAGCCGGTGCAAATGTGTTAGTTGCAGGAACAGCAACCTTTAAAGGTGGTGTTGATGCATATGCGGATAATATATCTAAACTGCGTGGAGGATAATTTACATGCAATTAAATATTAGTAAAATTGGTGTTAAGATAGTAATAAATTCACCATTCTTATATACTAATATGGTTAGTCCACTTAAAATTGAAGATGATTTGTCAAAAACTCCATCTTTCTGGATAGGTGATGCACAAAAAGGTAATGAAATCCTACGAGGTATTTTTAACTGGGACGAAATAAAAGAGATAGAAGAACTAGAAGAACTAGGCTTAGAATGCCCTTGGGATCACAAAAAACCTTCGCATTCGTGGCTAGAATATGCTCATTCTTTTGAATGGATTTATGATGTGCGCGCAACTAGTACTTCTATATCGCAAGAAAGAAGCGTTGATTGGGTTGAAAAATGGCTTAAAAAATATGAAAAAGTTAAACAACCAATATGGCGTAGTGATATTGTCGCAAGAAGACTAAGTAGTTGGTTGGCAAATTTCAATTATATAACATCAAATATGAACAAAAGAGCTAATGATGCTTTCATAGAGTCAATATCTATGCATATTGGGCATTTAATTTTTACCAATTCTTATGATTGCACCACAGAACAACAAAAATTAACTGCTAAGCGAGGATTAATTATCGGATTATTAGCTAGTAACAATAAAACGGTCGATGTTAAATTTCACCTAAATGAATTTTATCAGATTTTAGAAGATAATTTAAACGGTGATGGTATGAATAAGTTTCGTAATATACCGGTTCAAGTTAGTTTTGCAAAAGATGCGTTTATGGTTCAATCTATGTTAAATAAATTATCTATTAATTCGCCGGATTCTTTAGATGATTCAATTGTTAAAATATTATCAGTATTAAAAGTATTTACTTGTTCAGACGGCAGTTTTGCACATTTTGCTGGTGCTGGTGGCTCGTTACATTATTTGAAGCAAATATTAAATCGTTATGCTAGAAAAATATATAATACAACAAAACTAGAAGAAACTGGTTTTTATAATGTTAATGCCGGCAAAACGCAGGTGTTATTTGATTGTAGTAATCGTTCTGAAACAATTTATGATGATGCTGGGATATTAAGTTTTGAAATGAATCACTCTAAACAAAGAATTTTTGCCAATTGCGGTTATTATAAAAATTTAGATACTCCTATGTATAATGCTTGTAAAAACACAGCGGCTCATAATACTATTACTGTTAATAATTACAATGCATTATCAATCGGTAATCGTTCGCGTATTACAAAAGTAAAAGGCTCGTTAATAAATGATAAAGGTTGGTCGTTATTACAAGGTAGTCACGATGGATTTGAAAAAATTACTAATAGTTTATTGAAAAGAGTAATTGCGATTAATGAAAACGGAACCGAAATTATAGGTGAAGATTCATTTGAACGATTAGTTGGTATACACGATATTACTTCTAGGTTTCATTTACACCCAGATGTAAAAGTTTCGATTTTATCTTCTAAGCACGAAGCAATGCTACAAGTTGGAAAACAAGGTTGGAAATTTAAAATAGAAGGTGGCAAATTATCCCTACAACCAAGTTTCTTTGTTGATGCACAAGGAAATAGCCGTAAAACAAATCAATTAGTATTTGAAACCAAATCAATATCACAATATGTTACTATGCGTTGGCATATTTCGTTGCAATAAAACACAAAAAACATTAGCATGTACTTAATTTAAGGAAAACATATGACAAAGATACAACGAGCCTTAATATCCGTTTCTGATAAAACAGGTATTGTAGAATTTGCAAAAAGCTTAGCAAAGCATAAAATACAAATATTATCAACAGGTGGCACTGCTAAAACATTAAAAGAAGCAGGTGTTATAGTTACTGATGTATCAAAACACACAGAATTTCCTGAAATTCTTGATGGAAGAGTTAAAACATTACACCCTAAAATACACGCTGGTATTTTAAGTGTTCGTGATAACGATAAACATAATATAGCACTGGAAACGCAAAATATATCTAATATTGATATGGTGGTTGTAAATCTTTACCCGTTTGCTGAAACCGTAAAAAAAGGTGCTGATTATGATGAATGTATTGAAAATATTGACATCGGCGGGCCTGCTATGGTGCGAAGCTGTGCTAAAAACCATAAATATACCACTATTGTTACAAACCCCAATCAATATGATTTGGTATTACAAGAAATAAATTACAATATGGGTGAAACAACATATGAAATGCGTAAATCACTAGCCATAGAAGCATTTTCACATACAGCAGAATATGACTTAAATATTGCAAATTGGTTTTCAAAACAAAACGAACAAAAAATTCCAACTAAGATATTTAATGTTGCTAATTTAAAGAATGAATTGCGTTACGGTGAAAATCCTCATCAAAAAGCGGTATTATATAGTTTCGACAATGATAATATTGGGATAATAGGAGCCAAGAAACTACAAGGTAAAGAACTGTCATATAACAATATAAACGATGCTGATAGTGCATTTGAAATCGTTTATGAATATGATGAACCTGCTTGTGTGATAATTAAACATGCTAATCCTTGTGGGATAGCGATTGGTGATAATGCAAAAGATGCTTGGGAAAAAGCTCTGTCTTGCGACCCTGTATCGGCTTTTGGCGGTATAGTTGCATTTAATTGTGAAGTGAAAGAAGATTTAGTACAAGCATTAGGCGATATATTCCTAGAAGTTATTGTAGCCCCAAGTTTTAGCGAAGAATTTTTAAATTCTGTTAAGTTACGCCAAAATTTAAGATTATTAGAAACTGGTGCAGTTGAAAATAAAAAACAAGATTCAAATATGATTAAATATATTTCGGGTGGATTGTTAATTCAATCTAAGGATAATGCAAAAATTAGTAAAGATGATTGTCGCGTTGTGACAAAAACTCAACCAACTGAACAACAATGGAATGATTTAATGTTTGCTTGGAAATCAGTAAAAAATGTAAAATCTAATGCTATTGTTTATGCGAAAAACGGCAAGTCCATTGGAATAGGTGCAGGACAAACAAGTCGTGTAGATTCTGCCGTTATCGGAGCAAAAAAAATAAAATCATTTTTTGATGCAAAACAAGATACAAAGGGCATTGTTGTAGCTAGTGATGCATTTTTCCCATTCGCTGATGGGTTGCAGGTATGTATCGATGCTGGTATTAGTGCAGTTATTCAACCAGGTGGCTCAGTAAATGATGAAGAAGTTATAAAATGTGCTGATAAAGCAGGCATAGCGATGATATTTACAGGGATGAGACATTTTAAACATTAATGGTATGTAGTTATGGCTTATGTAGTTGGTGAAAATTGTATTAAATGTGTGTACTCCGATTGTGTTGATGTATGCCCCGTTGATTGCTTTTATGTGGGCGAAAATATGTTGGTTATCAATCCCGATGAATGTATCGATTGTGGTGTTTGTGAACCAGAATGCCCAGCTGAAGCCATTTTCCCAGACACAGATGAAAGAGCCGAGCCTTGGATGGAGTTAAATCGTGAATTTTCCGAAATATGGCCTAATATATCAGAAAAAAGAGATGCTCTTCCTGATGCCGATGAATGGAACGGCAAAGAAAATAAATATTCCGAACACTTTTCTAAGGAAGCCGGTGAAGGCGATTAATAGGTATGCATTAAATGCATACCAGACTTTACCTTATATCTATTTACAATATGGTACAGTATTGGTATAAGATAATTATCTTAAAGAACTTTTTGTATTTAAGACTCCCTGTTCAAACTTGCTAGGCTCTTATGAGCCTAGCTTTTTTTTATTTTTTGAGAATTTTAACAATAGAAATAATGTTATGTATTTATACTTAATGGTTTTTTCGTATTAAGTTATATTTTCTTCTTATAAAACTCGATATGCATCAAATGCATACCAGACTTTACCTTATATCTATTTACAATATGGTACGGCATTGGTATAAAATAATTATCTTAAAGAACTTTTTGTATTTAAGACTCCCTGTTCAAACTTGCTAGGCTCTTATGAGCCTAGCTTTTTTTATTTTAATTTGTAAATTCAAGAGCTTTCTTAACTACATCTGTTGTAGTATCTTTATCAAACATATTTTCACTTAAATAGCGACGAAATGCTTTACCGCCTTTTTGTGAATGGAATATCCCCATAAGGTGTTTTGCCATTGTGCTAATAGGGGTGCCTTGTTTAGCTTGTGTATCCATATACTTAATGTATTCTAAAATAACTTCTTGTCTTGATAATATTTCATTATGTTCATTAAATAATATATTGTCGATATTGTGTAATACATCATATGGTGTTTGGTATGCACTTCGACCAATCATTGCTCCATCGACAAATTGTAAGTGTTGTTTTACTTGCTCTAAGTCTGTTATTCCGCCGTTTATTATTATTTTTAATTCAGGGAAATCTTGTTTTAGTTTATAAACATAATCATATTTTAGAGGTGGTATTTGACGGTTTTCTTTGGGGCTTAATCCTTTTAAAATAGCAACTCTGGCGTGGACTATAAATGTTTTACATTTTGTTTTGTTCGCAACTATATCAACAAAAGACTTAACATTTTCATATTTATCATTATTATCAACACCAATACGATGTTTTATTGTCACTTCTTTGTCTGTATTGTTGGCCATTGCGTTCAAGCAATCCACAACTAGATCGGGTTCTTGCATCAATATTGCGCCAATTTTTCCATTTTGTACGCGTTCAGATGGACAACCAACATTTAAATTTATTTCATCATAGTTATAATTTGTGCAATGTTTTGTTGCCGTTATTAGCTCATCTACATTTGAACCCCCTAGTTGCACAGCAATAGGGTGTTCAGATTCATTGTATTTTAAGTGTTTATCTACATCGCCGTATGTTAATGCGGGTGCGGTAACCATTTCAGTATATAGTAATGATTTTTTTGACATAATTCTAGCTAGAACGCGATAATGCCTATCTGTCCATTCCATCATCGGAGCTATGCTAAATGTTCTATCTATACTTCCCATATTAAACCACAATCTTTTTATTTTGATTTACAATATTAATACAATGCAAGAAAATCAAATTATATTGGTAATTCTTCTTCTTTTATTTCACCAATATAATCTTCGATAGATTTTGAAAGATTTTGCTCTTTTCCTTTAAAGAAATGATCTATGTCTTTGAATCTATCATATGCTACTTTTACATTGCGTTGTGCATTTAATTTATCAACTAATTTATCAACTTCTTCAACGGGAACGACAGAGTCACCTTCGCCTTGAATTATTAATCCGCTAGTAGGGCAAGGTGTTAAGAATGAAAAATCAAACATATTTACTGGTGGAGCAACAGCTACAAAATTTGTAACCTCTGGGCGACGCATTAATAGTTGCATTGCAATCCAAGATCCGAATGAAAATCCAGCAATCCATATTTCATTTACACCCTCGTTTTGTGATTGTAACCAATCTAGCGCACAAGCAGCATCTGCTAGTTCACCTTCACCATCTGAAAATCCGCCTTGCGATTTACCTACTCCGCGGAAATTAAACCTTAGTGTAGAAAACCCAGCATTAGCAAATGTATGAAACATTGTATATATTACTTTGTTATTCATTGTTCCACCGTGTTGTGGGTGTGGATGTAAAATTAGAACGATAGGAGCATTTTCTCTGTTATTTTTCTTGTAAACACCTTCTATTCGTCCATCTGGACCATTAAAAATTATTTCTGGCATATTGTGACCTTTTTATTGATTTAGTAATTTGTGTTTGTTATACTGGTTTAAACATTAATTTAGTACTATTACACATTTTTTTTTAAAAACCAATTAAAATCTTATAACATATTGAAATAAAAGGCTTTTTTATGAGTATTAAAAATGATATTGATTCTGTTGCATTTTATGCTTGTTCCACTAGTTGGTTCGAGGCAGTTTTTTGCTATCCATTTTTTCAAGTAGCTATAAGTAGTTATTTGTGGGGTTATAATGGTTTACTTAGATAATAACGCTTCTATGGTGCCTTATGGCGAGGTATTGGAAGCATTGAATGAAAATATTAAAAACAGTTTTAATGCGGGATCTGTTCACACAATGGGCAGAAATTCCAGAGCAAAAATTGAAAAAGCTAGATTAAAAATTGCTGATATGATGGGTTGTAATGCCGAAGATGTACTTTTTACAAGTGGTGCAACTGAATCTAACAATATTGCTATTATGGGTGGCGGTGAAACTATTGCTCTTGTAGGTGCATTGGAACACCCTAGTGTTTTAAATGTTCACCCGAATACTCATATAATACCAGTTGATAGAAACGGTATTGTTGACTTAGAATTTATAGAAAACTTTTTAAAAGATAAAAAAGCAGGTGATGTTTTAGTTTCTGTTATGTATGCATCGCACGAAACCGGCACACTTCAACCTATAAAGGCAGTTGCTAAAATATGTGCTAAATATATGCAACGCTTTCACGTTGATGCCGTTCAAGGTGCAGGAAAAAGAAAAATAGATTTTATTAGTTCAGGTGCTAATTCTATGTCAATCACGGCTCATAAAATTGGTGGTGTGCAAGGTGTCGGTGCATTAATTTATAATCGAGCATTGAATTTAAATCCTTTAATGCGTGGCGGTGGGCAAGAAAAACAAATGCGCCCTGGTACAGTAAATGTTGCCGGTTGTGTTAGTTTTGGTGTTGCTTGCGATATATGCGTTGAAACAATGGACGAAAAAACAGAAAAACTTGATTATTTAAGGGATTATATGGAAAGCGAGATAACAGCTAGATGTCCTCGTGTTGAAATTGTTGCAAAAGATGTTGATAGGCTTACAGGAACTAGTAGAATTATTATGCCTAATGTTAATTCTGAAAAACAAGTAATGTTTATGGATTTAAAAGGTATATGTGTGGCATCGGGTTCTGCTTGTTCATCGGGTGTAGTCAAGGAATCAGGCGCCTTGCGAGCAATGGGTTATGATAAAAGCTGTATCGGTTCATCAATTCGTATTGGAATGAGTTTTGCTACGAACAAAGATGAAATAGATGAATTTATAAAAATATATTGTGATATGTACGACAAAATGGCAAAGTAATATTATGAGTATTATTTATCTAGATAATTTTGCCTCAACACCTGTTGATAAAGAAGTTTTGCAAGAAATAAACTATGTTATGCAAAATAATTTTGCAAATCCGCATTCTGTGAGTCACGAATTAGGCTGGGAATGTAACGACATAATAGATAATGCAAGACTTAAAGTTGCTAAGTTAGTTGGTGCAAAGTCGAATAATGTAATATTTACTAGTGGTGCGACTGAATCAAATAATACGCTTATAAAGTGTCTTAAATACAACAATAATAAAAAAACTATTTTAGTATCCGAGATTGAACACCCTTGTGTGTTACAAAGTGCTAAATTTATGGAAAAACACGGATTTAGTGTTAAATATATCCCTGTTGATAGTGTTGGGCGTATCAATATGGATAAGTTTCGTGAATTACTTGATGATACAGTTGCTTTGGTAAGCATTATGTTAGTAAATCACGAAATCGGTACAATCCAAGATATAAAAGCTATATCTGATATGACTCATTCCGTTAATGCCTTATTGCATTCAGATTGTGCCCAAGCTATTGGAAAAATCGATATTGATATGGAAACTATGGGAATTGATGCGATTAGTATTTCAGGACATAAATTTTATGCTTCGAAAGGTATTGGTGCTTTAATTTGCAATGAAAAAGTAGATATAGTTTCATTAATCGATGGTGGCGGACAAGAAAAAAGTATACGCTCCGGCACACTGCCTACTCCGCTGATAGCAGGTTTGGGCAAGGCTTGTGAATTAGCAGAAAAAAACCTTGCTGATGATATTGTAGAAATTTCTAAGTTAAGAGATTATATGGAATCCGAATTATTGCAAAAAATACCTAATTCTAAATCTTTGGGTGATGCCAAAAATCGTATATCAGGTAGTATCAATTTATATGTTCCAAATATTTATACAGATGATTTTTTTGTTAATTTACAAGGAGTTGCTATTTCATCTGGTTCTGCTTGTGCTTCTGCGGGTAAAAAAGCCTCAAATGTTTTACAAGCAATAGGAATTTCTCCGAAAGTTGAAGCATTATCGATGCGAATATGTATTTCGAATAAAAATACAAAAAATGAAATAGATATAGCTATTAAAAATATAGTCTCAGCAATAGATAAAACTAAATAAAATATACCTAAATAACTTGATTTATATTATAGTTTTAGTTATAATGTGGTCTACTCTATTTAATTGTAAGGTAAGGATTTATAATGATTAAAGTGTCAAAAATGGCTGATTATTCAGTTGTTATGCTGTCTTGTTTTGTAGCTGGAACAGTAGGTCAAATTTGGTCGGCTAACGATATATCTAGCAAGACACATTTGCCTTTGCCTACGGTTGCAAAAATATTGAAACTACTAGTTAAAGGTGAGGTTTTGACTTCTCATCGTGGTGTACAAGGTGGATATAGTTTAGAAAGATATTCTGACGAAGTTACGGTCTATGACATAGTAAAGGCTATTGACGGTCCTATTGCTTTGACTGCTTGTGTTGATGATAGTGATGATTGTTCTTCTCAACCTATTTGTCCTATGAGTGGTGGTTGGGATACATTAAATTCAAAAATAAGAAAATCTTTTGAAGAGGTGACTTTGCGTGATATTGCATCACCTGTTGATTTTATTACTGGTTACGATAAATAAGGAATAATTAATTAATGCCTGCTACAGAAGAAACTATTGAACAAGTTAATAAACTTGGTAAAGAAAAATATAAATACGGCTTTGTTTCTGATATTGAATCGGAAACTTTCCCTATTGGTTTAGACGAGGATGTCGTTCGTAGAATTTCGGCTAAAAAACAAGAGCCTGAATGGATGCTTGAACATCGTTTAAAAGCTTTTAAGCTTTGGAAAGAAATGGAAGAGCCTGAATGGTTAAAACCAATCTACGAAAAAGTTAATTATCAGGATTTGGCTTATTATTCATCGCCTGTTCAAAAAGAAAAACCTAAGTCTTTGGACGAGGTTGACCCTAAGTTATTGGAAGTTTATGAAAAACTTGGTATTCCTTTGCGAGAGCAAGAAATTTTAGCAGGTGTTGAAGGTGCAAAACCAATAGCGATTGACGCTGTATTTGATTCTGTATCTGTTGGAACGACTTATAAGGAAACTTTAAAAGAAGCAGGTGTTATATTTTGCCCAATCAGTGAAGCTATCAAAGACTATCCGGATTTAGTTAAAAAGTATTTTAGTTCTGTTGTTCCGATTTCGGATAACTTCTTTTCTGCTTTAAATTCTGCGGTATTTACAGATGGTTCATTTGTTTATATTCCAGAAGGGGTTGATTGTCCTATGGAATTATCAACATATTTCCGAATTAATGCTGAAAACACGGGTCAGTTTGAAAGAACATTAATTATTGCTGATAAGGGAAGCTATGTGTCATACCTTGAAGGTTGTACGGCTCCACAGCGTGATGAAAATCAATTACACGCTGCTGTTGTTGAGTTAGTCGCCCTAGAAGATGCAGAAATTAAGTATTCGACGGTTCAAAATTGGTATTCTGGTGACGAAGAAGGTAAGGGCGGAGTTTATAACTTTGTTACAAAACGCGGTGATTGTCGCGGTAATAATTCGAAAATTTCTTGGACTCAGGTTGAAACGGGTTCGGCGGTTACTTGGAAATATCCTAGTTGTATTTTAAGGGGTGATAATTCAACAGGTGAGTTTTATTCTGTTGCAATTACTAATAATCACCAACAAGCTGATACTGGTACGAAAATGATTCATATTGGTAAAAATACTAATTCTAGGATTGTATCAAAAGGAATATCGGCTGGTTTTTCTGATCAAACATATCGTGGTTTGGTTAAAATTCAAAAATCAGCATCAGGGGCAAGAAATCACACACAGTGTGATAGTTTGTTAATTGGTAATGAATGTGGCGCTCACACAGTGCCGTATATTGAAAATAAAAGCACTAGTTCTGTTTTAGAGCACGAAGCTACAACATCTAAGATAGCTGATGAACAAATGTTTTATTGTACGACTCGTGGTATGGACGAGGAAGAAGCAGTAGGATTACTTGTAAATGGTTTTTGTAAAGAAGTAATGCAAGAATTACCAATGGAATTTGCTGTTGAAGCACAAAAACTTATAGGGATTTCACTTGAAGGTTCAGTAGGGTAATAAAAGAAGGATAAATAAAAAAATGGATTTATTGAATATTGAAAATCTCCACGCAAGGGTTGATAATCCTGATGGACAAGAAATATTAAAAGGGCTTAATCTTACAATAAAAAAGGGTGAGATTCACGCTATTATGGGTCCTAATGGAACTGGTAAATCAACACTTACTAAGATACTAGCTGGTAGTGATGAATATGAAATCACACAAGGTAGTGTTAATTACAACGGCGAAGATTTACTAGAAAAAGAAGCTCACGAAAGAGCAAATGAAGGAATATTTTTGGCATTTCAGTATCCTGTTGAAATACCGGGTATTGCTACATCAACATTTTTACGACACGCATTAAATGCTAAATTACGCCATAATGAAAAAGAAGAAATTGATAATTTAGAATTTATTAAATTATTACGCCAAAAGGCTAAAACATTAAAAATTTCTGATGAAATGTTGAAAAGACCTGTTAATGTAGGTTTTTCAGGTGGTGAAAAGAAACGAATGGAAACATTACAAATGTCAATACTAGATCCTCATTTAGGGTTACTAGATGAAACAGATTCAGGACTGGATATTGATGCACTTAGAACGGTTGCCGAAGGTGTTAATTATATACACAGCAAAGAAAAAGGTTTCTTAATCATCACGCATTATCAAAGATTGTTGGATTATATCAAACCTGATTTTGTTCATATAATGGTAGGTGGAAAAATTATCAAAACTGGTGATTATAAACTTGCTATTGAACTAGAAGAAAAAGGCTATCAAGCCTATGGTGTGTAAGGAATAGTTATGTCATTACCTAATTTTTTACAAGGATTTGAAATTGCTGATAAAAAATCGTTAGATTGTTATAACGATATTGGTTTGCCAACAAAAAAAAATGAGAACTGGCATTATTTAGATATGGCGAGGGTTTTATCCAAGCAAGTTTACCAAAAACAATTAAATGATAATCATAAATCAGATAATTTATTTGATGCTATAAAAATTAGTGTTGTGAATGGTAATATTGGTTCTGTTGATAATTTACCAGAAGGAATAAGTATAACGGTTGGTGATGGTAAATTTTCAGATGAATTAATTAATGAAAAAAAACATCCTTTGTTATTATTAAATAATTCGGTTGCGGGTGATTTTATAAACATAGATATTAGTCAAGATATAAAACAGTTGATTCATATCGATTATTATAATAATGCTCCGAATGTTGCCTTTTTACCAAAAGTTGTTATAAGAATTGCTAGTGGTAAAACTGCAAGTATTATTGAAACATTTAATAGTGGCAAAGATTGCTCTGTTTTTTGTAATTCATTAACTGAAATTTTTGTAGAAGAAGAGGCGAAACTTTTACAATATAAAATACAGCAAGATATGGGGCAATCCAAACATATTGCATATACAAAAGCTTATGTACAAAAAGAATCATTTTACGAACAAAATTTTGCTTGTTTTAATAACGAAGTAACTAGGAATGAAGTAGAAGTTGATATTTTGGGAACTGATGCAAATGCCGAAGTTCGAGGTGTATATATTGGTAAAAACAAGTCTGTGATTGATAATACAATTCGTATTAATCACCTAGCTTCGGATTGTGAAAGCCAACAATTATTTAAAGGTGTTTTAAATGATAGGGCGCAAGGGATATTCCAAGGTAAAATATATGTTGATAAGGAAGCTCAAAAAACAGATGGGTATCAAATGCATCGTAGTATTTTACTTTCCGATGATGCCCAAGTTTGTGGTAAGCCTGAATTAGAAATTTATGCTGATGATGTAAAATGTTCTCACGGTTCATCAACAGGTGAAATTAACCCTGAACAATTGTTTTACCTAACTGCACGCGGTATAAATGAAAACTTAGCAAGGAATTTATTGTTGCAAGCATTTTTAAATGAAGTATTTGATAATATTGAAAATGATATTGTTAGAAAATACTTACAAAAAAATACTATTAAAACTATGGAAACAATATTATAAAGATTATTATGGATTTAGGATACAAATTAAGACAAGATTTCCCGATTTTTAAAAATGGTATTTGTTACTTAGATAGTGGTGCAAGTTCACAAAAACCACAATCTGTTATAGATAAACAAAATTACTATACAGAGGAAGTTTATGCTAATGTTCACCGTGCTACATATACAATTGCGCAAAAGATTACTGATGCTTATGAAGAATCTCGTAAAAAAATAGCTGATTTTATTAATGCTGATCCAAAAGAAGTAATTTTTACTAAATCCGCAACCGAAGCAATTAATTTAGTTGCACATAGTTTTGGTAGTATTATCCCAGATGGTAGTGAGATTATATTATCGGAAATGGAACACCACGCAAATATTGTGCCTTGGCAATTGTTAAAAAATCGTAAAGATATATCATTAAAAATTATTCCTGTTCTTGATAATGGTGAATTAGATTATGATGAATATGAAAAATTATTAACTGATAAAACAGCACTTGTTGCAATAACGCACATATCAAATGTACTTGGCACTATTGTTGATATAGATAGAATTGTATCATCGGCAAAAAAACATAATGCAAAAGTGTTAGTTGACGGTTCACAGGCAATTATGCATCAAAAAGTTGATGTAAAGAAACTAGGAATTGATTTTTATACATTTACAGGACATAAATTATACGCTCCAACAGGGGTTGGGGTATTATGGGGTAAATCAGATATCCTAAATTCAATTCCACCATTTTTAGGTGGTGGTGATATGATTGACACAGTATCATTTGAAAAAACAACATTTGCGGAAATACCAATAAAATTTGAGGCGGGGACACCGCCAATAGTTCCAGCTATTTGTTTGGGCGAGGCTATTGATTATATATCAAATATTGGTTTAGATAAAATTAATGAATATGAAAAATATTTATATAAATATGCATTTGATGAAATTACAAAAATCAAAGGTGTTCGTGTAATCGGAACTGTTGAAAATAAAGCACCTATATTATCATTTATTGTGGAAGGTATTCATTCTTATGATATATCTGAATTAATGAATAATGAAAATGTATGTGTTCGTGTTGGGCATCATTGCGCGGAACCTTTAATGAAAAGATTTAATATGTTATCGACAATTCGCGTATCCCTTGCACTTTATAATACAATCGATGATATTGATTTGTTTATCAATTCATTAAAAAAATCATTGAGGATACTAGGTTAATTATGACTGAAAAAGATAAACCGCGTAAAAGTTTTTTAGATCCAGAAAAAGTTGCCAAAGAACCTGATTTCTTTTCTAGGGAGGAGAGAAAAGAGGGTGCAACAACTGTGATGGGTAAAGCCTTGCACGGTGAAAAATGTAGTATGGAAGATATTATATCTGCTATAAAAACTGTAAAAGATCCGGAAATACCAATTAATTTATATGATTTAGGATTAATTTATAACATAGAGCAATCTGATAACGGCGATGTTGGTGTATTAATGACTTTAACTGCTCCAAATTGTCCTGTTGCTGGTGAAATGCCTAAAATGGTTGCTGATAGTATAATAAAAATAGACGGGGTTGGGGTTGTAACTGTTAAATTAACTTGGTCACCAAAATGGACAAAAGATATGATGTCAGATGATGCTAAGTTTGCTTTGGCTGATATATTTTAGGATATAAAAATGGCAAAACTCGAAATTATGAAAATAACTCCTCAGAGTAAGGAACGAATTAAAGAATTGATGGAAATTGCGCCTGATGGAACAATAGGCGTTCGTATAGATATAGCAAAAGGTGGCTGTTCTGGTTATAAGTATGAAATTGATTTCGCAGTTGATATTCAACCAATGGAAGAAGTGATAGATTTAGGTTTTGCTAAGGTAATAGTTGCCGTTAAAGCAACAATGATGATAATTGGTTCAACAATGGAATATAAGCAAGATAAGTTTAGTTCCGGCTTTGATTTTATAAATCCTAATGAAAGTAGCCGTTGCGGTTGCGGAGAAAGTTTTTTAATCTAAGTTGTATTTTAATACTTTATATTGTAAAATGAAATTATGTTAAAAAGTATTAATGATTTTTACTTAGGAATTATTTTTGTTGCATTTGTATTTATTCTTACTATTTGTGCAAGTAATGATGTTTCAAACAATAGTAATAATCAATATGTTGCAAATTTTGAATCAGTCGACGGAATAAAGGTAAATACCAATATTTATATGAACGGTGTTGAAATTGGAAAAGTTTATTCAATTAGCTTAATAGATGGTTTTGCAAAAGTTTCAATAGTAATTGATAATACAATAAAAATACCTGTTGATTCAACTATAACAGTTGAAACGAACGACTTATTCTCAGCAAAGGTTTTATCAATTTTACCAGGTTTTGAAGAAGAATATATGAAAGATAACGATACATTTATGATGGCTCAAAGTTCTATTGATGCATTAGGGTTATTAAATAGTTATCTTGATATAAAAGTTAAAGAAAAAAAGGATAAACAACAAGAATGAATAAAAATATTTTTGAAACTATCTTAGGTGTGATAGTTATTATAGTTGCAATAGTGTTTGGTTTTAAATTGTATGAACAATTTAATATTAATAATCAATCAAAGAATTATATTGTTTATGCTTTGTTTAATAATAGTGGCGGTATAAAAAAAGGCGCCGATGTTCGTATATCTGGGGTTAGAATCGGAAAAATCTTAGATGTAAATTTAGATAATGAAAACTATAAAGCCAAAATTAAAATGGAAATATCAGATAAAATCGTACTATCAAAAGATAGTGTAGTTGAGATAGCTTCTGATGGATTTATTGGCGGTAAATATGTGCGTATTATCTCAGGAACGGATACTAAACTTATTAAACAGAATTCAGAACTTGAAAATACCAAGGATATTGTTAGTCTCGAACAAATGCTAGGTAAATTAATATTTTTAACAACAGATTAAACGATGAAAAAATTACTAATATGTTTAACCTTATTATTCCCTTTGAATACTTATTCTGCTTTATCTAAATATGCTAATATTATTGTTTTGGATAAAGTAACTGCAAATACAAAAACATATAAAATGCGTGTCGGTAAAAATTATGCAATCGATAGCCTAGATATATTTGCACAAAAATGTGATAGAACTCCACCAGAAGAAATACCAGAATCAGCAGTTTATATCAATATAGTAGAGCCTGAAAAATCACAAGATGTAATTTTCAAAGGTTGGATGTTTGCCTCAAATCCATCTATTAATAGTTTTGAGCATGCAGTATACGATGTTTGGTTAAAATCTTGTGAATAATAACATTAAAAGTTAATTTTCTTTTTTATTTTCTTTTGCATTATCTGTTATATGTTTTCCTAAATTTCGCGCTATTTTTTCAGGAATATCGTGTGCCCAGTCTTTTATAATAATTAGTTTTGACTTTGGAATAGATTTATGAATAGATTTTCCGTGTTCAACAGAAAATATAGGGTCACTATCACCGTGTAGAATAAGTGTTGGAGCAGTTATATTCTCGTTTAGATTAATGTTAATACCAGTTGCAATTATAGCAATATATTGTCTTAACATACCATCAGGACAATAATTTCTCTCGTAAGATTCTTTTACTGATTTATATGAATTTTCATAATTTGCACCCAGTTTAGAACTACTAAAATATAAATTAGCCTCTGCACTAAATTCTAATATCTCTTCTTTATTATTATTTTTGGGATAGGTACTTAAATATTCTTGGCTTTTCTCTGACATATAAGGTAACCCTTTTTCCTTCGTAGTAGAATACATAATACATAAACTAGCTAGTAGATCGTTGTATTTTTGCCCAAATAGTTGAGCAATCATTCCACCCATTGAACAACCAACTAAGTGTATTTTTTCAAAACCAAAATAATCAACTATTCCTTTAACATCTTCTACATTATCGTATAAATTATAAGCTTTGTGAATCGTATATCCTATCAAATTTATTTGTTTTAATGATTTATTAATATCGTCATCTCCGAAATCATCAAACTTAGTGGAAAGACCGCTATCACGGTTATCAAAAATGTAAACATCATAACCATTATCAGTAATTGATTTTATAAATTTATTGCTCCAAGATATTAATTGTGAACCCAGTCCTCTAACTAAAATAAAAGGATATTTTTTCTTTGTTTTTTTAGTTGATTTGTGTACTTTAATTTCAATTTCAATATTATTAATTTTATGTTTAGGCATTATTTTCTTTAATCCTGTTTTTTGTATTATTAACATTTTAATTTTAAAAACATATTTTTGTAAAGATAAATTTTAATTAATATGAAAAAAATAAATATTTAGGTGTTTAATCCTGCAACAAAACCAGATGACCAAGCCCATTGAAAGTTATAACCACCCAGCCAACCTGTTACATCAACTACTTCGCCAATAAAATATAAACCTTTTATAGTTTTTGTTTCCATTGTCTTAGATGATAGATAGTTAGTATCAACACCGCCCAATGTTACTTCTGCTGTGCGATAGCCTTCGCTGTCTGTTGGTGTAACTTTCCAATTATTAATATGTGTTGCAACAAGATTTATATCTTTGTTACTTGTTTCAGTAAGTTTTGAATTAAATTCTAAATTTTTTATTATAACTTCTGTTAATTTTTGAGGCATGTGATTTTTTATAATAGATGATATTTTTTTATTATTACCTTTTTGTTTTTCACTTAATAAAAACTCTTCTATGTTGATAGTCGGACAAAGATTAATATTTATATGCGTTCCTGATTTTAAATATGATGATATTTGTAATATAGAAGGGCCGGATAACCCCCTGTGTGTAAATAACAACCCTTCTTTAAAAGAAATATTATGCGTCGATACTGTTGCGTTTAAACTAACACCTGATAGTTGTTTATATGCACTTAAAAATTCAGGATTGAAAGTTAATGGAACTAATGCTGGTGAGGTTGGTATTACAGGGATATCAAATTGTTTTGCTATTTTATAACCCAATCCAGTTGCTCCGATTTTTGGAATGCTTAGACCACCACAAGATATTACTAGTGATTTACAACTATATTGACCTTTGTCAGTATTAACGATAAATCCATTACTTGTTTTTTCAACAGATATTATATTAGTTTGCATATTTATTTTTACAGAGTTATCTTGGCAATTTTTTACTAACATATCAATTATTTGTTGTGATGAATTTTTACAAAATAATTGCCCCAAAGTTTTTTCATAATATTCAATATTATTTTTTTCAACCATTTTAATAAAATCCCATTGAGAATACTGTGTTAATGCGGATTTAATAAAATGAGGGTTTTGTGATATGTAATTTTCTGGGCTTGCATAAATATTAGTAAAATTGCATTTTCCACCACCAGAGATACGGATTTTTTCACCTATCTTTTTTGCGTGGTCAATTATTACAACATTTCGCCCTAGGTTACCAGCAGTTGCTCCGCACATAAGGCCAGAACCACCAGCACCAATTATTACAACATCAACATTAATCATAATCAGTTATATAGTATATATTGGATTTTAGGGCAAGTTAAACAATTTATGCATAGATATTATCGTAATTTATATTCCATTGGAATTACGAATGTCATATCATTTCTTCTTATAATTAGTGGTGGTTTTGGAAATGGGGATATTCTACGAATTGTTCTTAGTGCTATCTTGTCAATATTTGTACTACCACTTGATTTTTTAATATTTAATAATACAACGTCACCATTTGCATTAAGGCGAAACCTAACTAACACTTTATGATTTTTGTAAATATTGTCAGGCATTATCATATTTCTTTGAATAACTCCACTTAGTTTATGTGCATACATAAGGTTTGCTCTACCGATTCTACCCTTGTCATATATTCTTTTTTGTTGCCTAACTATTACTTTTTTCTTTTTCTTAGCTACTACTTTTTTCTTTTTTGGAGTTTCTTTTTTCTTGTTGATAACTAGTTCATCTTTTTTACTTGTTAAAAACTTTGTTGGTTTTTCTTTTTCTTTTTCAACTATCATATTTGTTTTTAGTTGAGGTACTTGTTGCAGTTGAATCTGTAATTTTAATCCTAAATCGCTTAGCCCATTTGTTCCTGATCTTTCAAATAAATTGCTAAATAACAGCTGGTATGATAGCCCAATAACAAATATGGTTGCAACAGACAATAAATAAAGATAGAAACGAATTTTTAAACTAATCATTTTTATTATCCTTTAATTGGTTTAACCGCAACATCAACAGACTTGATATTTTTACTTTTTAAATGATTTAAAATATTTAACAGCTTCATAGCTTGTGCTTTTCTGTCAATAGAAATAGTCATAATTTCGTTTTTTCCAACTTTTAATTCATTTATTTTGATTTGTTTTCCTTGATGGAAAATTTGACCTTTTTCGTCAATTCTTATTAACATACTTTCGTGGTTTAATTTACCTGATGATTCTATATTAGCTAGTTTTGTTTTTTTAATTTCGTTATTATAAAATTTACCCATTACAATAAAAAATATTAATAATAAAAACACTATATTAATAAGCGGTAATATAGAATCATCACTAAATGTTTTTATTCTTTTGTAATCTTCGGCCTTTTTTATCATTTTACATTACCTTTTTTAGGTGTAACTATGTTGATTTTATTACCGGCTTCACTAAGTTTTTTCCAAACTGATAAGTATCTTTCAACATTAATTGTTTTATCAGGCTTTATTCCCCAAATAATTTTTTTATCATTTTTTGTTGCCATATAATCATCAATATATTTATTAGCTTGAAGGGTATCATTTAACTTTAATTTATCAATTAATATATAATCTTTTTTGATAACAAAAATTTTAACATCATCATCATTATTACTATTTTGATTAATAGCACTAGTAGTTTTAGGCGAATTAATTTTTATAGTTCTAACATTAAATAATGACATTGTTACCATAAAAAATATTAGTAAAATGAAAACAACATCGATTAATGGTGTTAAGGTAATATCACCTTTTATTGTAGTTTTTTTTATTACCATTTTTTTAATATGTAATTTAATTTATTGATATGCCTGTCTAATAAAAACTGTAATACATTTAATATAAGTAAAGCAGATATTGCAACGGATAAACCAGATGCTGTTGTCATTAAAGCTTTCCAAATACCACTTGCTAGACTTGCTACATTTACCGCATCACCAAGTGAGGCCATAACCTGAAAGGCATCAATCATACCAATTACCGTCCCCAATAATCCAAGTAATGGCGCAATAGTTATAATTAGAGATAATATTAAAAATCCATTTTGTAATGAATCAGTATATTGCATTCCTATTTGTTCAATTTCTTGCTGATTATTAGCTTTTTCAAAAGCTTTTTCCCATTTATTTTTAGTAAAAGGTGTTGGAATCACACCAGCGTATAAAAATTCATATATTTTATATATAGTTATAACTAAGCTTAGCACTGAAATTCCTAATAATATATATCCAACATTACCAGTTGATTGTAAAAAGTCGGATATTAATTGTTCAATAATCATTTTAATCACCATTATTTGTTTCGTACAGTTTTAGTACTGTATATAATATATTTTTTTTATTAATAAATCAACATTGATTTATAATTTAATTTAATATAAATATATTCGTATGGATTATCCTGCAATATTATTTGAAGATGATGGACAAATAGGGGTTATGTTCCCTGATTTGCCAAATTGTGTCTGTACAGGCTCGTCTATTGACGATGCTATTTATAATGCCGGCGAAAAATTAATGGAATACTTAGATTCTTTACGCGAAAGTGGGAATCAATTACCAATCCCAAGTAAAAAACATAAAGTTAAGTTACCTAGTAGTTTTGGACGAAGAAATTATTCTGTTATAATGATAAGACCTTCAATAAATTATCAATCACACATACCACCGCACTATTAATTATAAATTTTTTTATTTTATTTGTTAATTGATTGCAAAAAAAATAAATTGTTATATGATTATGATATAGTATAAAATATTAAGGAATTATAAAAATGAAGTTTTTTGTTGATACAGCAGATATAAGTGAAATAAAAAAAATAAACGAAACTGGTATGTTAGATGGTGTTACAACAAATCCTAGTATAATCGCAAAATCAGGAAAAAATTTCCTAGAAGTTATAAAAGAAATATCAACTATTTTAGATGATCGCCCAGTTTCAGCTGAATGTGTTTCACTTGATTATAATACAATGATGAAAGAAGCTGAAAAATTATTAACATTAGGCAATAACATTACGATAAAAGTTCCTTTAACCGTTGATGGGTTAAAAGCTTGTAAAGAATTGTCAGATAATGGTGTTGATGTTAATGTTACACTGTGTTTTTCCGCAAACCAAGCATTACTAGCAGGAAAAGCCGGAGCTAGGTATATTTCACCATTTGTTGGTAGGCACGATGATTGGGGAATTGATGGAATGGATTTAATCGCTGATATTTGTAATGTTTATGATAATTATGATTTTCCGACAGAGGTATTGGTTGCATCAGCTCGTCATCCACAACACTTACTTAGTTCTGCGAAAATCGGTGCTGATGTGATTACCATACCACCAAAGGTATTTTATCAATTATATCAACACCCTTACACAGATTTGGGATTAAATGCATTTGAAAAAGATTGGGCAGAAACGGGGCAAAGTATATTATAATGACTGATAATAAAAATAATAAACTAGATGATAATATGGTTTTGGATTATTTGAAATCCAATCCAGATTTTTGGGAAAAAAATAGCTTGCAACTTATACCTGAACACGATGATGATGATGAAGATGGTGTTCTGGATTTCCAACAATTTATATTAAAAAAAATGCGTGATAATTCTGTGAAAGACCAGATAGAGAAAAAAGCATTAATTGATTTAGGAAAAGCTAATTTTATAACATTTAGACGAATGCAAGATTGCATACTAACTTCATTAGCATCTGAAAGTATGGAACAATTGATAGATGTAATTTATCGTGATTGGGCCATATTATTAGAACTAGATATGATTGTAATAGCAATAGAAACCGATAATAAAGATGACTTTCCTGTAAAAGGAGTTTCACTTTTAAATGATGGTGATGTTGATAAGTACTTAGGCGAAAACGATATATATATTGAATCAAATGGCACAAGCAAAGACATATTTGGCTCAAGGTCTGTCTTAATTAATTCTTATGCCTTGGTAAGATTACCTTTGGGCGAAGATAAACCGAATGCATTAGTTGGCTTCGGAGTTTCACAACCAGGTATTTTTGATTATTCCCACGGTACAGAAAGTATAGCCTTCTTATGTAGTGCATTAGGTTATATAGTTAGAAGATGGTTAGTTTTACCTTAGATTCTAAATTACAAAAATTATTTCAAGATTTTATATTTTATATAATTCATAATAAAGGTTATTCCAATAATACTAAAATTGCCTATGAAAATGATTTATGTGACTTTTTTTCATTTTTCTTTAAACATTTTGATTGCGAAATTAATACAAAAATTATTTCTAATATAAACCACAAAGAAATCCGTTATTGGTTGTCTGATATGCACGACAAAGGGATTCAATCAACATCTGTGGCAAGGAAATTGTCAACAATAAGAACATTTTATAGGTGGTTGGAAAAATTTCATAATATAAAAAATGAAAGTATATATATTGTAAGTACTCCTAAATTAAAAGAAACCTTACCAAAAGCAGTTGATAATTTAGATATTAAAAAAATAATAGATGTTGTAGGACATAATTTTTCTGGTTGGGTTTATCAACGCAATATAGCTTTAATTATGTTAATGTATGGTTGCGGTCTAAGAATTAGCGAAACCCTGAACTTAACATTAAAAGATTGGAAAAGTATTTCAGATAATACGATGATAATAACGGGTAAGGGCAATAAACAAAGAATGATTTTATTATTGCCTATCATTATTCAATCAGTTGAAAATTATCTAGATAATATTCCGTATAAATTAAGTGATAACGATTTAATATTTAAAGGGCAAAAAGGCGGTAATTTATCAAGTACAATTGTCCAAAAAACAATCCGTAATATTCGTAAGGCTTTAAATCTTGATGAATCTGTAACTCCACATTCATTTAGGCACTCATTCGCAACTGAATTATTACAATGTGGCGGTGATTTACGAACTATACAAGAATTACTGGGACACGAAAGTTTGTCAACAACTCAACGATATACAAAAGTCGATAGTGCCTACTTAATCGAACAATTTAAAAAATCACACCCAAAAGGATAGCCTTATTTATTGCGATATTGATAATTGTTTTGGTGTGTGTTATAATTATGGGGTTAATTGTTGCATTCAGCGATTAATTATCAACCTTTTAATTGCATTCAGCGATTAATTATCAACCTTTTAATTGCGTCCAGCGATTAAATTATCAAGGAAGTTTAAAAAATGAGTAATAGTTATAAAATTAAAATATTCACAGTTGCACTGTCTCAAGTAATATCTCCGCTTGCATATGCTAGTGAAGAAGGTAATACCAAAGAAATGAATCCACATTCTCATCTTGGTCAAAAAGTTATCCAAGAATTAAATAAAAATTCTGAGGCTTTAGGCTTAAAATGGGTTAAAGGTGGTATGCAATCTTTTTCAAAATACAATTTTTCAGGTTTTTCAGCTCTTTCAGAAACATCTAAGCAAGTTATTTTTGCTCAAGGTCGTTTTGATTATGACGGTAAATCTGGTAAAACATTAAACCTTGGCTTGGGTGCTAGACAATTATTTGAATATCCATCAGGTGGCAATTTTATTCTTGGTGTTAATGCATTTTATGATTGGAAAAGTGCACAAAAAGGTTTGTTTTCATCTCCACACAAGAGATACTCATTAGGTCTTGAATTAAAAGATTCTGTGGGCGACATTTATGCTAATATTTATCGTCGTCAGTCAGGTTTCATAAATAATGAGAGAGTTTTAAATGGTTATGATTTTGGTGTTATTACTCAAATCCCATCTATTCCAAACTCTAAACTTACTATAAATAGATATGATTTTTATAGTAATGTACCTAAATATATTAATAAATCTAGCAGACAATCAGGAACCAAATTGCGTGCAGAATATTTTGTAACACCATACATGAGTTTTGGTGGTGAACTTGATAGATCTGATCAAAACAATCATTCTGAAGAATTATTTATTAATTTTACATATAATTTTGGAGAAAAGTTAAATCAACGAGTAAATACTACACTAAACACTACAAAAGTTTGGGATAAAAGATATGACGAAGTTATACGCGAAAATAAAGTGTACTTAGAAAAAAGATTAGTTATTGATATTAACCCAACTCGTTTAGGAACTTTAGGTGGTGCAGTTAATGTTGCTTTAAATGTTAGCGATGGATACGACGCTAATACAATGGGTGCGATAACATACTCAATTACAACAGCATCAAATAATGCTAATATTTCAGGTTATACTATTACAGATAATACAATTGATCTTAGCGGTGTTACTTTTACTAATGCTACTGAATCAGTAAACATCCCTGTAACGGCAACAATTGCTACTAACGAGAATTATGCTGAAACAGTAATTAATTATGATGTTGTAGTAAGTCGTATTGACAATCCTTTGAATACTAGTGATGCTCTTAAGAGTACTAATACTAATAATAATATTGTTACCGCTGTTGCTGATGATGCCGCTCATACTCTTATTACAGACACTGATCTTAAATTTACTGGTGTCACTTATGATGCAGATCTAATGGGTGCTCTATCATATGAAGTGGTATCGAGTGAGGTTAACGGTGTTTCTATAAAAAGTGCTGGTGATGCTTTGACTGATAATCCTACTGGCGCTGGTACTGGTAATTCAGGAGAAATAAAAATTAAAGTGAAATTAGCAGGTGGAACTAAGTATAATCCGGTTGAATTTACTTACACTGTAACATATGATTAATAATACACAGTAAACAAAATATTAAAACTATAAAAGCCCTGCCATTTGGCAGGGCTTTTTATTTATTTATAAATTGCTCTCTTTTTATTTATTTATGAATGAATTGCTCTTTTGTGTACATCAAGGCAAGCTTCTTTTACTGCTTCGTTTAATGTAGGGTGAGCGTGACAACAACGGAATAAATCTTCTGATGTTCCTGTGTATTCCATTACTATTACAGCTTCGTGTATGATTGTACCAGCTTGGTCACCCATAATATGAACACCTAGTATTTTATCGGTTTCTTTTTCTGTTATTACTTTTACTAAACCATCTGTTTCCCCAACCGCACGACCACGACTGTTTGCAATGAAAGAAAATTTACCGACATTATATTCGATTTTTTGTTCTTTTATTTCTTGCTCTGTTTTACCAACACTTGCGACTTCTGGATGTGTGTATACTACTGATGGAATAGCATTGTAATTTACATGAGCTCTTAATCCAGATAATTGTTCAACACAAGCTACACCTTCTTCTTCGGCTTTGTGGGCTAGCATTGCTCCGCCGATTACATCACCAATTGCATATACATTATCAACAGATGTTTTGAAGTTTTTATCTACTTCAATAAAACCGTGTTTATTGGTTGTTATGCCAACATTTTCTAGGCCTAGTTCATCGGTAAATGGTTTACGACCGACAGCAATTAGTACTTTATCGCATTCAATTTTTTCTGATTTGTCATCATCACGACCATTTAGTTCAATTGTTGCACCTTTTTTCGTTGCTTTAACACCAACAACTTTGGTTTTTGTTTTTAATTCCATTCCTTGTTTTTTCATTGTTCGAGAAAAGTTTTTAACAATATCACTATCCATCATTGGAATTATGTCATCAGCATATTCAATAACTGTTACTTTTGATCCTAACCTTGCCCAAACAGAGCCAAGTTCTAGGCCGATAACACCACCGCCAATTACAACTAGGTTTTCAGGAACTTTATCTAGTTCTAGTGCGCCGGTAGAAGAAATAATATTTTTTTCATCTATTTCTATGTCTGGTAGGCTTGATGGTACTGAACCACTAGCGATTAAAATATTTTTTGCTGTTATTTCTTTTTCACCAGTTGATATTTTTCCATCACCTAGTAATTTTGCTGTTCCTGTAATTTTTTCAACTTTATTTTTTTTGAATAGGAAATCAATACCTTTGCATAAATCACCTATAACTTTATTTTTTCGTTCTTGCATTTTGCCGATGTCAGCTTTTACATTTTCAGCTATAATTCCGTGCTCCGCAAAATGGTTTTGAGAATCATAAAACTTGTGTGATGATTGTAATAATGCTTTTGATGGTATACAACCAACATTTAAACAAGTTCCGCCTAGTGTTTCGCGCTTGTCAATACAAGCAACTTTCATACCTAGTTGTCCTGCGCGAATTGCTGATACATAACCACCAGGTCCTGCGCCAATTACTACTAAATCATATTCACTCATTTTTTTACTTCCTTTTACTAATTATAAAATTATAATAACATATGATTTAATACTAAATCATATTTATATGTTTTCTTAACTGCTAATCTTTTTAAAATATAATATACAAATAGCATAATATATCAATACTTTAATTAAATAAAAAACTTAAAGTTAATATTAAGCCGATATATGTATTATATTTAAAAATCTTCAAGCAATTTTTTGGATTATTAATATCAAGTATATAAGTATAGTAAATTATTAGTGGTATACATATAAATATTGGAATTAATGATATTATTTCACTTGATAGTAGTTTGATGACTATATAAAAGATAATTATAAAGATTGCGTAAAAAATGGATAGAAATAATTTAGTAAAATTGCCAAATTTTAAAGCGGTAGATTTCACACCTATTAATATGTCGTCGTTTTTATCTTGATGAGCATAAATTGTGTCGTACGATAATGTCCAAAATATTCCAGCTATATGAAGTAGTAATGGTATAATTAGATTATCATTTGAAAAAACAAACCAGCCAACCCAAATTCCCCAATTAAATGTTAAACCGAGCCAAGCTTGTGGATAATAAGTAAATCTTTTCATAAAAGGATAAATTATAACAGGCACAATAGATATTATTGCCACTATTATTGAATTGATCGGCAAAAATAATAATATTGTTGCACCGATTGATAATTGTATTATTAAAAAGATAAAAGCTTGTCGTTTTGTTATATCCCCGTTTGCAATTGGGCGGGCGAATGTTCGTGCTACTTTTTTATCATATTTAATGTCTGTTATGTCATTCCAAGTGCAACCAGCACCGCGCATAACAATACTTCCAATTAAAAATAAAATTATGTAAAAAATTATATCTTGGAAAATTATGTTTTTGTTAAGTGCTGAGGCTAGTAATCCCCATAATGTTGGAATCCATAACAACATATATCCGGTTGGCCTATCAAATCTAGCTAGAATTAAAAAACGGCGAATCTTCTTTGGTAGTTTATTTATTATTTTATTGTTATGATTAATGTCTGAATTGGTTGACATATTGTTTCCTTAATATATAATTATACAATTAAGAGAATAATTAACATATAGGATTATAAATTGTCTAATAAATTCGTCCCCCGTATATATATTGTTGGTGAATTATATAAATCAGCTGTTGTGGAGCATAACAAATCTAAGGCACATTATTTACGCAGTGTAATGAGGTTAAATGTTGGTGAACAGGTATTTTTATTTAATGAAAATAATGGTGAATATCTAGCTAAAATAAAAACATTATCAAAATCAAATGTTGAGTTTGAGGTTTTAAACTGTGTAAAAAAACCTTACTTTGGTTATGACATTACATTGTTAAATGCACCTATTCACAAAGATAACTTCCGATTTGTCGTTGAAAAAGGGACAGAGCTTGGAGTTAGAAAATTCCGCCCAGTAATAACAGATCGCACAAATGCCCCAAAAGTTAGAATTGATAAAGCTCGCGAACATATAATGGGTTCTGTTGAACAGTGTGAAAGACTAGATATACCTGAAATTAATCACGAAGAAAAATTATCTGCTGTAATGCGTCGTTGGGATAAAAATATTCCAATTATTTATTGTTGTGAAAGAGGCGGGGAAAATATTAATGATATAACTGCTGAAATAAGTAATAAACCAATTGCAATATTAGTAGGGCCAGAAGGTGGCTTTTCAGATGATGAACACAATTGGTTATCTAAGCAAGAACATATTTACCCTATTTCATTAGGCCCTAGAATTATGCGCGCTGAAACTGCTAGTATAGCTGTTTTATCTGCTTTGCAGGCAACAGTGGGCGATTGGTGCGATACAATAAATTACATAGGTTAAATATGGAAAAAAATAAATATATAACCGAAAAAAAGCAATTAATAGATTATTTTTTAAAATCTTGTAAAAAAAAACAAGATTGGCTTATTGGAACGGAACACGAAAAGTTTTTATTCTGTAAAAAAACCAAAAAAAGGCTGAAATATTCTGGTGAAAAATCAATAAAAACCATACTAGAAAAATTACAAAGTGAATATTTTACTCCTATCTCAGAATCCGGAAACATTATCGGATTAAAAGGTAAAAACGGCGATAGTATTACACTTGAACCTGGTGGGCAATTTGAATTATCCGGCGCTCCGTTAAAAAACATTCATCAAACTTGTAACGAAATTAATAATCATTTAATAACAGTTAGTAAAGTTTGCGATGATATGGAAGTAATTACATTGGGAATGGGATACGACCCTGTTAGTAGCGTTGATGAAATTGAATGGATGCCTAAAAAGCGTTATTCATTAATGAAAAAATATATGCCTGCTAAGGGTAAACTTGGCACAACTATGATGACACTATCTTGTACTGTACAAGTTAATTTGGATTACAGCAGTGAACAAGATATGGTAAAGAAAATGAAAGTGGCGTTTGCTTTACAACCTCTTGCAACAGCAATATTTGCTAATTCATCAATTATATCTGGTAAAACAAGTGATTATAAATCATATCGTTCTCATTTGTGGAAATATACCGACCCAGATAGATGCGGAATACCGGATTTTGTCCTAGATGATGATTTTTCATTTGAAAAATGGGTTGATTATATTTTATCTATACCAATGTATTTTATTAACCGTGACGGTATTTATCACGATGTTCTTGGCTTGTCTTTTGTTGATTTTATGAACGGAAAGTTAAAGGGCTTTGAAGGGCAGTTTCCAACTATTAAAGATTGGGAAGACCACCTTACAGTTGTCTTTACAGAAGTAAGAATGAAAGGCTTTATTGAAATGAGGGGTGCTGATACGGGTGATTGGGATAAGTTATGTGCTTTACCGGCATTTTGGGTTGGATTATTATATGACGAAGATACTTTAAATGAAACTTATGAATATTTAAAAAAGTTTAGTAAAGATGATATAATTAATGCTAGAAATGATGTTCCGTTGAATGGTTTAAATACTAGTTTTGGAAACAAAACATTACAACAAGTTGGAATTGATATTATTGCTTTATCAAAACAAGGTCTAAAAAATCGTAATTGCCTAAATGCCAATGGTGACGATGAAACTAAATTTTTAGAAACAATTGAAAAAGTGGTAAAAAATAATAAATCTTTTGCTGATATAAATTCTGAAATTTTAAATAAAAAAGGCATAGATGAAGTTTTTAAAGAGTGTTCATATTGATAAGTAAAAAATACTTTGAAATACAATATAATATGTGATAATTTTATTTTGTTAAGTCTTTTTTAAATTAAACAAAATAGAATGAGGGAAAAATGGTAAGTACAAAAACTAAAAAGACGACTGCTAAAAAATCGGTTGCTAAGAAAAAAGCTACTAAAAAAGCAGTTGCTAAAAAAAATGATATTAAAACTATAGTTGATCCGAGCGTTATGCCATCGGATGCAACATTGGATGAAAAAGGTGTTGATCAAAATGCTATGTCATCGGATATGAATTCTGATAAAAAAGATGATCAAAATTCTATGCCATTAGATAAAAAAGTTGAAAAAAAGAACAGTGGAAATATAATACTAATAATAATTGCTATTGCTTTAGTTGCAATATTCTTTATAATTAAATAATTTTTTAATATATTTTATAGAGGGTTTTATGTATTATATATCTACGCGAGGCAAGGCACCAAAATTAAATTTTTCAGATGTTCTTTTAATTGGTCTTGCCGAAGATGGTGGATTATATGTTCCTGAATATCACCCTCAGATTACTGAATCTGATTTAAGAAGATTTCAGAAAATGGAATATGTTGATATTGCATTTGAAATTATCAAACCTTATGTGGGTGAATGCATACCAGATAATGATCTTAAAAGTATGATTAATGATTCTTATTCTGATTTTTCTCATAAAGATGTAGCACCGGTAATCAAAGTAGAAGATAACATTTATGTTTGTGAATTATTTCACGGCCCAACCATAGCATTTAAAGATTTTGCTTTGCAATTGTTGGGACGACTTTTTGATTTTGTATTAGCACAAAAAAATCGTAAAATAACAATCGTTGGGGCGACTTCTGGTGATACGGGTTCTGCTGCGATAGAAGCTTGTAAAAATCGCGAGTCTATAAATATATTTATGTTGCACCCATTGGGGCGAACATCTGATGTGCAAAGATTTCAAATGACAACTGTTGATGCGGATAATGTATTTAACATAGCTATAAAAGGTACATTTGATGATTGTCAGGATTTAGTAAAAGATTTATTTAATGATAAACCTGTTCGTAAAAAATTGAATTTATCAGCGGTTAATTCGATTAATTGGGCAAGAATAATGGCACAAATTGTATATTATTTTTACAGTGCTAGTCGCGTTGGTGTTCCTGATAACAAGGTATCTTTTTGTGTTCCAACTGGTAATTTTGGTAATGTTTTAGCTGGTTATTTTGCAATGAAAATGGGATTGCCTGTGGATCAATTTATGGTTGCTAGTAATTCCAATGATATTTTAACAAGATTTCTTATTAACAAGGATATGTCAATTAACGGTGTTGTTGAAACACATAGCCCTAGTATGGATATACAAATATCTTCTAATTTTGAAAGACTTGCTTTTGAAAGTACAAACCGCGATGCTGAAAAAATTAATGAAGCTATGGTTGAATTTCGCAAAACAGGAAAAATGCCGTTACCAGATGGTATGTGGGAAAAAATAAACAAAAAATTCCAAGGTATGTCAATCAATAATGACAAAACTTTAAAAGCTATTAAAAAATGGAAAGAAGAAAAGGGTATAATATTTGACCCGCATTCAGCAATAGGATTAGAGGCGGGATGTAAAATGAAAACATCTTCACCAGTTATCGTTATGGCTACTGCACACCCTGCAAAATTCCCTGAGGTGTTAAAAAAAGCTATCGGAGAAAAGGTTGAGGTGCCAGAACATATGTCTGATATTTTTAAAAAACAAGAAAAATATGATGTACTAGAAAATAATTACGAAGATTTATTAGAATACATTAATAGTCGCTTAAAATAGCATGGAATTTAAAAATTTAAATAGTTTTTATAAGAATAACTTAGGTAAGTCTGTTGAAAAACTTCTTCAACAAAAGATAAATTCGTATATCGGTAATAAAAATAATAAAGTTATTATGGGTATTGGATACACTGAAAAATATCTAAAACATTTTCAAGGTAATAAATGTGTAACCTTATCACTAATCCCAAGCTTTATTGATAATTTTCATTGTAATAAAAATAACATAAATGTTGTTTGTGAAGAAGATCATTTACCAATTTCAAACGATAGTTGTGATGTCTTTTTATTATTACATTGCCTAGAACACACAAGCAGTCCGTGGGGATTAATGGCTGAAATAAACCGCATTTTACCAAGTGGTGGTAGAATAATAGTTGTTGTTCCAAATCGTGTTGGTTTGTGGGCAAGAAGATCTAATAATCCTTTTGGTAGTGGTCGTTCATATACAAAAGGGCAATTAAAAAAACTTTTAAATAGCACAGGTTTTTTTGAATTAAAAATAGATTATAATATCTATTATCCACCGATTAATAATTTTTTTAATAACAAATTATTTAGTTTGTGTGAAAAGTTTTTAAAATATATTTTACGAGAAAATAGCGGTGTAATAATAGGTGTATATGAAAAAAGAGTACGCAAAAGAGCAAAAGCTAAAAAAAGACTGTTTAAAATGCCTTTATTAAAGCCAAATATTGCATTAAATAAAGACTATATTATTAAGAATTAACTTATTTTTTTACACGAATTTTTGAGATTTGTTGATTTTCTATCTTAGCAATTATAAATTCATAATCGTCAAAATTATAAACCTGTCCTTCGGTTGGTAAGTTTTCTGATCTATGGATTATGTATCCGGCTATTGTGCTTGATTGTTCATCATCAATATTCCAATCTAGTTCTCTATTTATATTTCGTATACTTTCGTTACCATCAAATAAATATGAACCGTCTGATAATGAGCGTAAATTAGGTTGGTTTTCTTGGTTGTGAACATCGCCTACAATATGTTCAAATACATCAGTTATCGTAATAATACCCATATATGAACCATATTCATCAACAACGATTGCAAAGTGATTTCCTTTATCGCGAAATACTTGTAATTGGTCTAACATAGAAGTGCTTTCAGGAACGAACCAAGCCTTTTCCATAATTTTTTTAAGATTTAAAGGCTTCTTTTTTTTATTATAGCGATAAATTTGTTTGATTAAATTGTTTTGTGTAATTACCCCAACGATATTTTCACTTCCATTAGTAACAGGAAATTTTTCAAAAGAATGATTAATAAATGTTTCGACTATTTTATCTGGACTAGCATTAATATCAATTGTAACTACATTCTTACGGTGTGTTATTGCCTCTTCTATTGATGTGTCATCAAGGTCAAGAACAGAGCGAAGCATTTCGCGTTCTTGCTTATAATCTGGATCATCGCCATCGTGCAATTCAATTGCTCCTCGTAATTCTTCTTCTTGTGTTTTACTGTCGTGAGGATTTTGATTAACATTAAATTGCAATAATATTTTATTTACAATAAATATTACCCCTTTATTTAAAGGCGATAGAATTAATATTATATAATTAATTATTGGTGCAACTGCCATTGCCATTCTATCAGAGTTACTCATTGCGTATACTTTTGGCAATACTTCTGCAAATATAACAATTAATGTGGTCATTACAATTGTTGTTATAAATACACCATTTTCACCCATTAATGACAAGAATAAAGTAGTTGCAAGTGAAGATGCTAGAATATTAACAAAATTATTTGCTAGTAATAATCCACCTATTAAGTTGTCTCGTTCTGATAACAAGAATAAAACTTTTGTAGCTTTTTTATTCCCTTTTTTACTTAATTGGACTAACCTTGCTTTACTTGAAGCAGTCATAGCTGTTTCTGTTCCAGAAAAGAAACCTGATATTCCGATTAATAATAAAATTGTTATTGCTATTAAAATAATGTTAATTTCCATTATGCATTTTCCCAAATAAATTGAATGTCATTCACGTTAAAATCAGATGTTGTATAAGCATCGCCGATATTATTAGGTAAAACTAGTTTTAATTTACCATTTTCTACTTTTTTATCTTTATACATATATTCGAGTAACTTATTTTTGTCAAAATTAATACCCAAATCTGATAATTTAGTTGGTAGTTTTGCTAATTTAAAAATTTGTATGACTTGCTCTAAGTCTTGATCATTAGCTGTTTTTTTTATTACTCCAACGCGATATGCTAGAACCATTCCAATTGATATTGCCTCACCGTGTAAAATTGTTCCATCATAATTACAATACTTTTCAATAGCATGCCCGAATGTATGGCCTAGATTTAACAATGCTCTTACACCTTTTTCTTTTTCATCTTTTGAAACTAGGTCTGCTTTGATTTTACAACTTGTTTTTATAATTTCAATAAAATCATCATCTTGAATATCATCAATTACCGTATTTAAATAATCAAAAAATTTTCTATCTTTGATTAAACCATATTTTATTACTTCGGCTAAACCTGCTGACAATTCACGACTTGGCAATGTTTTTAACACATCTATATCTGAAATTACCATTGATGGCTGGTAAAATGCTCCTATTAGGTTTTTCCCGTAATCTGAATTAATGCCTGTTTTTCCGCCTATTGAACTATCAACTTGTGATAATAATGTAGTTGGAATTTGAATAAATTTTATACCTCTTAATAATGAAGATGCAACAAATCCACCTAAATCACCCACTACACCGCCACCTAATGCTATTAGTGTTGTTTTTCTTTCGATGCCTTGTTCTAAAATATCTTCAATTAATTTCGAATATGTTTCTAGAGATTTTGAATTCTCGCCACCATCAATAATATGTAATCTTGGGTTGATACCATTATCTTCTAGGCTTTTTTTTACGATTGGTAAATGTATTTCTTCGACATTTTTATCTGTAATAATAATTGCATAATTAAGATCAGTAAATGACTTAATTTTTTCACCTATATTGCTTAATAGGTTTTTTCCTATAAATACAGGATAGCTGTTTTTTCCTAATTCAACACTTAGTTCTATGTTATTCATATTTTCTTAGTTTTCTTATTATTAATTTTGCCATCGCAATCGGGCTGTTTGTATCATTATAATCTATATTTAAATCAGCCTTGTTATATATATCGTACCTTTTTTTGAATATAATTTCTAATTCTTTTTTCGCACCTTCCCCTTTTAACAAAGGACGGTGTTTTTTACCTTGTATTCTTTGCCATAAAGTATCTAGTTTAACATTTATAAATACAGAAATACTTTTTTGTTTAATTATTTTATTTGTATTGGTATTTACAAAAGAACCACCACCTGTTGCTAGTACACATTTTTTACCATTTAGTATTCTTTTAATAACTTTTGTTTCACCTTCGCGAAAATGTTCTTCACCAAAATCTTCGAATATATCAATAATATCTCTGCCTGCGGATTTTTTAATTTCTAGGTCTGAATCGATAAAAGGTAAGCCGGTTAATTTTGCAATTTCTCGGCCTATGCAAGTTTTTCCTGCACCGGGCATTCCAACAAGACTTATCGATTTATTGATTTTTAACATAATATTATTATAATAGAAAATTTTTTTTTTTCTAATAAAATCTTTTATTTTTAATTAATTAAGGTTATGATTAATTATGATGTATGTGTAATAAGGAAATATATTATGTTTAAAATGTTTTTGTTGTTGTTATGCCTAGCTTTATCCGCTTTTGTCTATATTGGATTACAAGATACCCCAATAGAACAAGAGCAAATTGTAAAAATTTTAAATATCGATTAAATAAGATAATATGCTTTTAAGAACAATATTTTTTTCGTTACTCCTAATTTCTTTAAGTTTTTCCGTTAATTCTTTTGCTCAGGAAAACTTAGAATCAGCTGAAAATATAGAACCTGTTGCTGATGCTGGCACAATACTAAATATCGAAGAAATAGAAGTGCAAGACATTAATTCTGATATTGCTAAGGTCGAATATAATAATAATGCATTAAAACAAGATCAAAATAAAAAAGAAAATATGCATATCGATATTTCAGTTGCTGATGCGATTGGAATTTATGATAAATATAACGGTGGTGTTGATTTAGATTATTGGAAAAAACGTTCTTATAATGATATTTTAAATATATTAAAAGGAATTAAAATTAACACTAAAAGTTATGCTTATAATTCCGCACTTCGCCGTATTATTTTATCAAAGGTAAATATCCCTAAACCAGATTCAAAAGAAGATATAGGGAAAATAGCTAAGGTAAAAATAGATTTATTAATAAATGCCGGTAGATTTGATGATGCAAAACAAATGATCGAAATTATGCCCGCTGATGTAAGAAATAAGTTATTTGTTAAAAAACTTGTAAAAATGGGATTGGTTGATTTTGATAATAGATTAGTTTGTGAAACATTGTCTGAACAAAGCCAAGAGGTATTGAATTCACCATTTTGGCAAGCAACAAAATTAGTTTGCCTAACTATCGCATATGATGGTTCAGATGCTAAGAAAGAAGAAATTAATAAAAAAATTAATGAAATCGAAGTTTCTAATATTCAAATTCCAACTGGGTTAAAAGAACTAGTATTGTATTATGTTTTTGACGAAGAAATAACAGTAAACCAAGAAATTGATGTAAATCCTTGGTCATTAAATATTATGCGTCTAATTGGCTTTGGAACATATATAGGTGATGATATTGACGATATATATGTAAAACGAGGTTTATTATTAAACAAAGAAATTGATTCATATAAAAGATTAAAAATAGCAGAAGAATTATTTATTAATGATGCAATTGATAATGATAAATTATACACCATTTATAATAGTTTAAACAAAGATTTTAATGTTGAAAAAATAGTTGATGATGAAACAGGTAATGAATATTACCCAAAAACTTATCAAAGATATTTGTATTATAAATCTCTGATGATTTTAAATGGAAAAAATAAAGTTAATAAGGTCTTAAATATAGTATCTAGTGCAGAATCTTATAGTGAAAAAATAAATGCTGTTCGTATGTTTTTCCCAATGTTAGAAAATGTTATCCCATTTAAAGGTGAAAAAGGAGCTAAGGTTGCAAAACTATTTTATTCCATAGGTGATATCAAAAATGGTAATAAATGGATGAAGAAAAACAAAAATGCTTTATGGTTTGAAAGGGCTGTTCTTGAACCTATCAATCCAACTGAACACCCAATTGTTTTTGATCAAAAATATGGTGTTTTCAATGATTTTGAAACAAGTATTGAAATTGAAAAATCAGATAAAGGCATATTTTCATCTATATTTAGCAATAAAGAACCTGCGAAAAATAATGTAAAGCGAATTAAAAAGGTTAATCATAACCCTCTGGCTGAAAATTCAAAACAGCGAGTAGTTTGGATGAATTATCAAAAAAATCAAGAACCAAAACAACTAAGAAATAACGAAAAAATTTCAGGTTTAAAAATGTCATCAGCCTTTTCTATGTTAGAATCTATTGGTTATAAAATAAGTGATGCTTCGTGGTTATTTGCATCACAAAACAGTTCATATCAAGAAGTTCGAGTTTTAGACCCTGCGAAGTCAAAAGCATTACAAATATATATAAAAAATGCTCAGGATCCAATTCATATATTAATGATTACACAGCAATTCGTTAATCAGGTTGAAGTAAATGATACTGAATTTGCTAAGATAATTAATGCATTATATCGTGCTGATTTTATAGCTATAATCCGTGAATTGATTTTAGAAAGGTCAGTTATTTATTTATGAGAAATTTAAACTCATTTCTTGCTATGCTTAAAGTTGAAAAAAAACTAGCGGAAAATACAATAATTTCTTATGAATATGATTTAAAAAAATATCACAAATTCTTAAAAGAAAATAATAAATGTGAATTGACTGTGCAATTTCAAGATATTGAGAAATGGATTACAGATTTACATATAAATGGCAATTCAAATTCAAGTATATCAAGGCATATATCATCAGTTAAACAATACCATAAATTTTTAATGATTGATGGTATTAGAAAAGATGATCCATCACGCAAATTATCAATCCCTAAAAAAGCAAAAAAAATTCCAAAGTTTATCGGTATCGATGATGTTAACAAATTATTGGAAATGGCAAGGAATACAGTTGATTATGACTCCGTTAGATTATCTTGTTTAGTTGAATTAATGTATGCAACAGGATTAAGGGTAAGTGAGCTTGTTTCATTACCTATTTCTGTAATTCGTAATAAAGAATATGTTAAAACTCTTGAATATTTACTAATTAGCGGTAAGGCCGGAAAAGAAAGAATTGTTCCTCTATCTAAAGATGCTATTAATGCTTTAAGAAAATATCTTGATATTAGAAGTTCTTATATTATCGATAACGGAGGAGAAAAATATTTATTTCCATCAAATGGTAAAAAAACGCCACATTTAACAAGACAAAGAGTATTCCAGTATATAAAATATTTGTGTGATAGCTGTGGTCTTGATGGAAGTAGTATATCACCACATACATTACGCCACGCATTTGCAACACACTTGTTAAATGGCGGAGCTGATTTAAGAGCCGTTCAGGCAATGTTGGGGCATTCCGATATATCAACAACACAAATATATACCCATATATTAAGCGAACGAATGAAAGAACTGGTTTTTGATAACCACCCATTAAATGACTATAAAATAGATTCTATTTAATATTTTGTTTATATTTTTTTAATGTTATGATAATATCGCAACAAAAATATTCTAACTTATCGAGGTGAAAATGCGAACATACTTAGATTTTGAGCATAACATAGCTGAATTAGAGGGAAAAATATCCGAATTACGCCATATGTCAAACAAAGGTGATATGAATATTGCCAGTGAATTACAAAAGTTAGAACAAAAATCTATTAAATTGATAGAAGATACATACAAAAATCTTGATGATTGGCAAATTGTTAAGGTTGCGCGTCATCCCGATCGCCCACATTTACTTGATTATGTTAATGAAATGATTACAGACTTCACTCCATTATCAGGGGATAGAAAATTTAGCGAAGATAAAGCATTAATTGCCGGTTTCGGCCGTTTTCGTGGTCGCTCTGTTGCTATTATGGGTCAGGAAAAGGGACACGATACAGATAGCCGTATGTTGCATAATTTTGGTTCTGCTAGACCAGAAGGTTATAGAAAAGCACAAAGAATTATGGATATGGCAGAAAAATTTGAAATTCCAGTTATATCATTGGTTGATACAGCCGGTGCATACCCCGGTTTAGGCGCCGAAGAACGCGGTCAAGCCGAGGCAATCGCAACAGGAATTGAAAAGGGGCTAACTATTAAAACTCCTTTCCTATCAGTAGTTATTGGCGAAGGTGGTAGCGGTGGAGCGATTGCTATTGCCACAGCAGATAAAGTATATATGTTGCAAAATTCTATTTATTCAGTAATTTCACCTGAGGGTTGTTCTTCAATATTATGGCGTTCAGCTGATTATTCGGAACGAGCGGCTAAATCACTAAGAATGACAGCAAAAGACCTATTAGAATTAGGGGTTATTGATGGCATTATCCCTGAACCACTTGGTGGAGCGCAAAGAAATAAGAAGCAAACAATTCAAAATGTTGCTGATAAATTGGAACAAGACATAATAGATTTAGAATCAATTGATAAGGATAAGCTTGTTGAGATGAGAGCTGAAAGATTCTTACGAATTGGTAGGAACTAAATTAATTAAATAGCTTTTTTTAAGCTTTATATATTGAATTACGGATATGAAAAATATTACTCCTGAACATTATTATGAAAAAAAAGTAACTTCTGGTGAAATAAAAGATGATCCTAAACAAAGAAATGCATTAAAAAAACTTAACCAAATACATAATCTTTTAAAAGGTTATAAACCTAGACAAGGAATTACTAGATTTTTCTTTTCTAAAAAGCAACCCTGCGGAATATATATGTACGGTTCTGTTGGTAATGGAAAATCATTATTGTTGCGCGTTTTTTACGAAAGTGCTCCTACTAACAAAAAAAAATATATGCATTTTAATGACTTTCTGCTTGATCTAAATTACAGAATGAAACAAAAATCTTCGAAGGAAAGTGACCCCTTAAAAAAAGTTGCTAATGATATTTTAAAGGAAAATTGGTTATTATGCCTTGATGAATGCTCTGTTGGTGATGTTGGCGATGCTATTTTATTTGGAAGAATCGTTAATTATATAATACAAGGTGGCGGTGTGATGATATGCACATCAAACTTTACCCCTGAAAAATTAACACCAAGGGGTGGTGGTTCCTCTATATTTAAACCTTATGTTGAGAAATTCTTCGAAAAAACTATTCCTTATGATATGGATAGCGTAATTGATTACCGTGCGAAAGCAGGTGCTGATAAATTCCCATATTATTTACACCCGCTAACACCGGAAACTGCAGGTAAATTACAAAGATTTATTGATGATTTTTCAGATTTTTCAGAATTAAAAGAATTAAAAGTTGAAATTCGTGGCCATAATTTACATTTATATCAAGCCGGTTCAGATGTTTGTTATACAACATATCAAGACTTGATGGGTTCAGCTTACGGAGTAGAAGATTTTAATTATATAGCAGAAAACTTTAAAATAGTTGTAATGAGTGGTATGAAAAAAATTCCATCAGAAGATACAGCAACAGTAAAAAGATTCATATTACTAGTCGATTCTTTGTATGAAAAACGCCGAAGATTAATAATGTCAGCAGAAGTAAGCGCAGAAAAATTATATACCGGTAAAAAAGTTGAATTTGAATATAAAAGAACTTTATCTAGATTAAAAGAAATGCAAAGCCCAAAATATTCTTAATTAATAATTTATTTTAATAAAAAAATATTATCTTATTGAATATAGTGTTTTTAGTCGTTTTAAACTTCTCTTTTTTTATTTTTTATGATTAAGCAATTTTATCAAAATTTATAGGAAAATTTGATTCTTGTAACTCTTTTAAAAGTTTAAATTTCCAGTTTTTAGATTCTATATAACTGATACCTTTTATATCGCTAGGTTCTTCTATTCCTTCGTCTATGATGATAGCAACCTTATTTCTTCCTAATTTCCCCATAAAGTAACCCATTTCATAAATAACATTTTGACGTGCTCTTTTATTTAAACTTGTATGATTTTCACCGCCTATATCATCTTTTGTTAATAATATTATAGCGTAAGAACATTGATTTGTATGTGCTTCAAACTTTTCAATAATAGTTTTGCCATTATTTTTTTGTTCATCTAGGATGATGGGCTCTAAATCACCTTTTTCTAGAAATCTGGCAACCTCTGATTTTAAAGCTGTGTCGTGACCATGTACGATAAATATTTTCTTGTTAGGAGATTGTTGCTGGTTTGTAAAATCACTCGTTTGATCCATAGATATGTCGATAGTTTTTGAGCTTGTTGGGGTTGTACTATTCTCATAAATATCACACCATGAATCTACATAGGTTTTTAGCAATACTTCAATTTCATCCCATTTTTCATTATCAACTTTGCGATTGAAGCTCGGCATTAGAAAATTTATTTTTTCTATTTCTTTTATTTGATAACCACGACCACAACGCAATGTAATTTCCACAATAAGTCTATTATACCATTTTTTTACTTCCGGGGAATCTATACCATGTTCTTTTAATTTTGGTATTTCTTTAATTAAAGAAAAAATATTTTTTATAAATCTTTCTGATATCATTTTTAATTCCTTTGCACTATCAACTCCATAATTCTTAGATTAAGTTTAGTACATCACATTATTTAACAGTAATATTAAAAAATATAATTTATACTCTAATGACTTGATGTTTATGTGCTGTATTTAAACCTAGGGTAGATAATACTATTTTTTAAAATTTAATACAACTGCAATATTTTCAAAAAAATACTAATTAATATTACTTTTAAATTGACTTATGCAATTGGAAATAATATAAATTGTTCTGGTATGCCTCTGTGGCGGAACTGGTAGACGCGCTAGACTCAAAATCTAGTTTCTTTCGGGAAGTGAGAGTTCGATTCTCTCCGGAGGCACCATGCATATAAGTATATTTTACATATATGTATATTTTTAATATAAATTTATTACTAATTATCATAAAAAAGCTTGCAAAAATTTATATAGCACTATATTAGTCTAATAAAAGTATTATATTAATTCGTTATTGATTCGAAGTATTTTTAATTTTTTAATATTAACATTTACCTAAAAAAAATAAATATATATTTAAAATGGAGATGTTAAAGTGTTTAAAAATAGAAAGATATTAATCTTGCCTCTTGCACTGCTTGTGCTTGATTCTAAATTTAATGGTGTTTATGCCGAAGAATTAGTTTTAGAAAAAGTCGTAAATTCTTCTAAGCGAGATGTTAAGAAAAAAGAATTTACATCTGGCGTTAGAATTATTAGTGCGCAAGAATTAAAAGAAAACAATATCAAAGATATATCTGATTTAGGTATTTTGGTTCCAAGCTTGAAAATAAATCAAGCTGGGAATCAAGCATATACTTCGTATTCTTTGCGTGGAGTGGCCGATGGTAATCATTATATTCCATCTCTAATTATATATGTAGATGGTGTAGCGCAAGATCCAAGGTTAGCACCTTCTTTATTAAATGTAAAAAAAATCGAAATTTTGAAAGGGCCACAGTCTTCTCTTTATGGTAAAAATTCATATTCTGGTGTAATTAATATTGTTACGCAAAGTCTAAAAAATGCCGATAGTATTTCCGGTGTTGCAAGACATTCATCATTGGGTGGTTCTGGTTTATTAAATATTTCTTCACCGTTAGTAAAAGATAAATTGTATTTTGGAGCTTCCCTGCTTAATTCAGAAGATAAAGGTAATGCGAGCAGAAAAGAGGCTGAAAATAGCATAAAAAATGATAATTTTTCTGTAAAACTTCAATATGCTCCTGTTAATAATCCGCTTAATGTTTCTTTTACACATTCATCTGTTAATAAGAAATCAGCAGGGCGTTTTTATCAAACTGCCACCTGGCAAAAAGGAGAAGATTTTATTGCTGGATATCTTGATAGAAGCGAAATAAAGAGCAATCAATCAGCATTAAAAGCTAGTTATGATTATGATAATTATAAATTAACTTATATCACATCCTTTCAAAAAAGTTTTATGGCAAGAAATTTGTCTTTTAAGCAAAACGAAGATACTAAATCAACAACACAAGAAATAATCATGAATTATGATTCACCTAATAAATTAATGTCTAGTGTTTTTGGGTTCTATTATTCAAAAGATAAATTTAATAGAGATTCTGTTTCTATGACTTATTATGATGGTACAAGTAGAATTGTCACAGATGGGGCAACTACTGCGTGTGCCACCGATCCTGTAACTACTTGTTATGAAGGTTACTACTATTACACTACTCCACATATAGTAAACATAGATAAAAAGAGTTATTCTTTGTATGGTGAAACAAGCTATAATATTAATAGTGCTACCAAATTAACAGTTGGTGGACGAATTATAAAAGATAAAATTTTACTTAAAGCTCGTGAATCCGCAAGTAGTAACAATGAAAATTTAGATGCTAGTACAAGCTATACTTCTATTCTGCCAAAAGTTGGTTTAACCTATGATTGGGGTGGTAATGTAACACAGTATGCTACAATCAATCGTGGTTACAAAGTAGGTGGATTTCAGCGTACATTTGTGCAAGAGTATAAAGTTAGCTTATTTAAACGAGAATATAATGTAAATTATGAAACAGGTTTGCGATATGAAACGCCAAACAAAGATTTATCTTTTGATGGTTCTGTTTACTATAACAATATGAATAATACTCAATTCTATGAAGGCGATCCAGGGGCACAAGTTGTTGTTAATAAAAATTCAAAATCATACGGTGTGGATTTAAATGCAACAATTCATAAGATTAAAGATATTGATTTTATTGTAGGTGTTCAATATAACAAATCTTCTATTAGTGGCTCAACGAAAAAACAAACACCGTATGTCCCAGTATTAAGTGGTAATTTGGGTGTTAGGCATTATCTAGATATGTCTAAATTTAATGTTAAAGGTGATTTGATCACAAATTTAAATATTTTTTATACCGGTAAAAGTTATTTAGATTTAGCTAACAATTTTAGAGAAGATTCTTATGCATTGGTTAATTTGCGCACTACTTATAAAACTGGTGGACTTATTGATGTGTCATTGTTTGCGAATAATATATTTGATAAAGCTTATAGGACATATGCTGGGGGAACATCACCAAATGAATATATACAAATTGGTAAGAGAAGGGATATTGGTATAGAATTTATGTTTAAACATAAATTTTAACACACCAACATTAAGGCAAAAAGTATGTCATAAATTAAAACAAGAAGGTTGAGGGTAATCATATGAAAAAAAATATAACTTTAGAAGAATTATGCAATGAAATTTCTATAAGTTTATACTTAGAATCAAATGAAATAAATGGTGAATCTAATTTATTTGAATACGGTATGGATTCAATGGATATAATTTTTTGGGTAAATAAATTCAAAGAATATAAATGCTATGTAAGTCTTAAAGAATTGTATGATAACCCGAAACCATCTAGTTGGTTTAAATTATTAAAACAAAAAACTGTTTCAAAACAGGAAGATCTGCCTAAGGTTATAAATCTTCCTGTTATGAAAGAAGGTCATCCTTTCGAATTAACTTCTGTACAACATGCATATTTTATTGGTAGGTCTTCACATCAGACCTTAGGTGGTGTCGGTTGTCATCTTTATCAAGAATTTGATGGATCTGGTCTTTGTCCAAAAGTCCTAGAAAAATCTATTTATACCTTAATAAATCGTCATAATATGTTAAAGGTGAAATTTAACGGTGACGGATTGCAAGAATATCAAGAGAAATCTTTTTGGAATGGTTTGGTTGTACATGATTTTCAAAAAAGTAGTGATTACGAAAAGCAATTATTAAGAATTCGAAAACAACTAGATCATCGTTTATTGAATGTTGAAAAAGGTGAAACATTTGATATTCAGTTGTCATTATTACCTGATGGAAAACATAGAGTTCATGTAAACATAGATCTACTTATTCTTGATGCAGTTAGTTTTTCATTATTCTTCCAAGAATTATCGTTATTAATTCTCGGCAAGGAATTAGAACCAATTGATCCAAACTATGATTTTTGTAGTTATTTATCGCATCTTAATCAGCAAAATACTAATGAAAGGGAAAGTTCTAAATTATATTGGCAAGAGAAATGTAAAACATTACCGATTGCCCCTGTATTACCCTTAGATAAAAAACCTGAACAAATAAAAAAAGTTTCTATTTCTAGGCGTTCTGAAGAAATAAATAAACAAGATTGGGAAAAATTGGAAAAAGCTTCTGCTTCTATCGGGGTTACGCCGACTATGGTATTAGCAACTTGTTTGGGGGCTGTCTTATCGCGATGGAGTTCTCAGGAAAGATTATTGTTAAATTTAACATTATTTGACAGATTACCTTTACATAAATCTGTTGATAAAATAATGGCTGATTTTACAAATATTTTATTGATAGATTTATTATGTAAAGGTCAAACCATAGATAAAATGGCAAAGGAAAACCAAAATACATTTATTGAAGCTTATGAAAATCGCCACTGGACAGGAGTTGAAGTTCTAAGACAATTAAGAAAATCAGGTACACATTTACAAGGGGCTCCTGTTATATTTACCTGTAGTCTTGGGGATTCACTTTACGGAGAAAATGTAATTGAAACTTTTGGTGAACCGGCTTGGGGAATATCACAAACACCGCAAGCTTGGATTGACCATTTTGCATTTAAACAAGGTTCATCAACACATTTGCGATGGGATAGTAATGATGAATTATTCCCAGATGAACTAGTTGAGGTAATGTTTAATGCATACATTTCTATTGTTCGCGAAATTATAAATAATCCTGATGCTTTACATCAAGAATTTCCTGATTTGATGCCACAATCGCAAATTAAACAGCGTCAAATTGTTAATAAAACTGATAGTTATATACCAGAAGGTTTATTGCATTATGGCTTTTTAGAAAATGCAAAGAATAATCCAAATTCAATAGCCTTAATATATGATTCCATATCTATCACTTATTCTGAGTTAAACGATATGGTGCAAAAATGCGCTCAAATGTTAAAAAATACTGGTGTTAATTCAGGTGATAGAGTTGTCATTAGTATGTCAAAAGGCATAGGACAAGTTGTTTCATCACTAGCTATTTTGCAAATAGGTGCCGTTTATGTACCTGTTGCCCTAGAACAGCCTATTGAAAGGCGAAAAACAATTTGCAAAAACGCAAATGTGAAAGCTATATTAATATGTAAAAATGATATTATAGCAGAAAAAGATTCTTACGATAAATCTATGTTTAATGTTATTGAGTGGCAAGAATATATCAATTTTTCTTCTTTACAAGATATTACACCTGTTAGTGCACAACAACCTGCATATATTATATACACATCAGGTTCAACCGGCACACCAAAAGGTGTAGTGATATCGCACAAAGGGGCATTGAATACTTGTTATGATATTAATAAACGCTATAATATAAATTCTAATGATCGCATATTAGCATTATCAGAACTTCATTTTGATTTATCAGTTTATGATATTTTCGGTGTTTTAAGCGCAGGTGGTAGTATTGTAATTGTAAATCAAATTAGTCGCCGTGATCCATCACATTGGTGTGAATTAATTGAACAACATAATGTTACGATTTGGAATACAGTACCTGCACTTTTCGATATGTTACTTACATATTCTGAGGGTATTAATTTAAATTCTCCTGCATTTATTAATACTGTTATGCTTTCTGGTGATTTAATTGGGTTAGATCTATTACCAAGATATCGCACCTTCCAAAAAAATGGAAAGTTTATAGCAATGGGTGGTGCAACAGAAGCTTCTATTTGGTCTAATGCACTAGAAGTTGAAAATATTCCTAATGAATGGTCATCTATACCTTATGGATTTCCCCTTGCTAATCAACAATATCGTGTAGTTGATTCTTTCGGGCGAGATTGTCCAGATTGGGTTGCAGGTGAGTTATGGATAGGTGGAGAAGGTGTGGCACTAGGTTATTTCAATGATAATGAAAAAACATCAGCTCAATTTTTAGAAAAAGATAATTCAAGATGGTATCGTACAGGTGATATGGGACGATATTGGAATAATGGAATACTTGAATTTCTTGGACGAAAAGACAAACAAGTAAAAATTGGTGGTTATAGAATCGAATTAGGTGAAATTGACACTGCAATAAACAAAATTGATGGTGTGAAAATGTCAGCATCATTAGCCGTAGGAGAGAAAGAAAAAAAACTTATCGCATTTGCGACGATAGAAAAAGATAGTTTCAATAGTGCTGTATATGGTGATAAATCTTTACCTAGTGATTACAATGTATTAATTGAAAGAAACGATAATACGATAAATAATGATGTAACAAAATTGGAATACAAAGAATATGAAGAAATTCTAAGTAATATTATAGCTGATTTTCTTTTTAAACATTTGCAACAACAAGGTATTGATTTTACTAGTAGTATAAACTTGCAACAAGTAATGGATTGTTATGGTGCTGAATCTATTTGGACGAAAATTTTTAATCGTTGGTTACAATTTCTTGTAAAACAAGAATATATTATATCAGAAAAAGATACCAATAGTTATATTGTTAATAATAATTGTCAAAAAGACATAATCTTACCGAAAAACAGTCATTTATTAGCATTATCGGAATCTTTATCAAATTATCATAAAACTATTGAACAAATTATTAAAGGGCAACGAAGGGTAGAAACATTATTAAATCATCCTGTTTTAGCTCCGGAAAGTTTTTTAAGTGAACTTGATGGCGTTAAAAATTGCATAAATACATTGGTAGATATAATAAAAATCCTTTCTAAATCATTACAAAGACCAGTCAATATTGTTGAAATTGGTTGCCGTAGTGGTATTGTAGCTGAAAAAATATTACAACAACTAGATGCGGATTGTGTGGAATATATTGCACTTGATGAATCTCAGGAAATGGTTTTACGAACTAACAATCGTCTTGAGGGATTTGTTAATGCAAATGCTCATAGACAAGAAAAAGCATTTATTAATACGATTAAGCATCAAGCTGATATTGTATTTTCTAATAACTTTTTACATACAAAAGACATTTCTGCTATAAAATATTTATATGATTTGGCAAAACCATCTGGATTAATATATGCACTTGAAAAAAGCGTTGCTTCTGATATAGGTCTTGTTATGGTGGATTTATTTTCACCAGATGGTGATGGTGCTGATAGTGTTTTACGCAGTTCGCAAGAATGGCACAAATATTTATCAGAATATAATTTAGAATATCAATTTATTGATCAAGTTTTAGGGATAGATAGATTTGTGTTTCGTGCACCAAATGAAATCTTGATTGAGAATCCACAAGAAATTGTAAATAAATTATCAAATCATTTACCTAATTATATGATACCTAAAAATATTAATATTATTGAAGAATTTCCATTAACCGTGAATGGTAAAATTGATTATAAATTATTAACAAATTTTTATGAAAAAGAAGAATCTGTTGATAAAAAAGAATCTATAGAAAATATATTTGAGAATGAGATAGAAGAATCTTTGGCTAAGATACTATGTGAATTACTTGGTATAAAATCTATAAATAGAAAAAGTGATTTTTTCGAAATTGGTGGGGATAGCTTATTAGCAACTCGTTTAATCGGTAAACTAGACGAAATTGGATATAGTGCAGAATTAGCAGACCTTTTCAATTACCCAGTATTCGAAAAGTTTTCTGCGACAATAGTTCCAAAAACAGATGGTGAATCAAAGACTTTAACATTAGATGAAACTAATAGATACGAACCTTTCGAATTGTCTGATATTCAACGAGCTTATTTATCAGGGCGAAAAAAAGGATTTTTATTAAGTGGTGTTGGTTCACAGTTTTTTGTTGAATTTGATGTGGGTGAGCTAGATATTACAAGATTTGAAAATGCTGTTAACTATCTAGTTGATCGACACGATATGTTAAAGACTGTTGTAGAGGGCGAAAATCAAAAAGTACTTAAAGAAACTCCTAAATTTATTTTAAAAACTCATAGTTTTAATGATTTTGATGATATTGAAGCAAAAGAGTTGCGAGATAAACTTTCAAAACAAGTCATAGACCCTACTTCTTGGCCAGTTTTTGACATACAAGCAATGAAAAACAAAGATGAAAAATATAGAATTTTTATTTGTCTAGATAATTTGATGCTAGATGGCCTTAGTATGAGAATATTCTTTATAGAATTGGAACAAAAATATCTTTTCCCAGAAATAGATTTTCCAAAGATAGGTATTACTTTCCGCGATTACTTAGTAAGTGAAAATAATCGCGAACCTTCAAAAAATTCTATTGATTATTGGAATCAAAGATTAAAAAGTTTACCTTCAGCCCCTAAGCTTCCATTTGTCAAAGAACTATCTAAGATTGAACAACCTAAATTTATTAGATTTTTTGATAAACTAGAAGAAAATGAATGGTCTGCATTAAAAAATGTTGCTAGAAAAGAAGGTATAACGACATCAGCATTATTGTTATCAGTTTATTCTTCTGTTCTTTCTTCTTGGAGTAAAAATGATAGTCTAAGTATCAATTTGATATTGTTCGATCGCAAGTATTTACACCCGCATATAGAACAGGTTTTAGGAGACTTTACCTCTTTATTATTAGTGTCTTGGGAACCTGAAAATAAATGGCGTGAAAGTGTACAAAAATTACAGAAAAGACTTCAAAAAGATATTGTTCATAGTGATGTTTCACCAATGTATATTATGCGAAAACTAGCATTAGAGCGAGGACATAATGAAGCATTAATGCCTATTGTATTTACTAGTGCACTTGGTAACGGTGATAAAAAATTCTTATCTAAAAACTCTTGGTTAAAACAAAATTGGGGTATTTCACAAACACCACAAGTTTGTTTAGATAATCAAGTATTTGAAACTGACGGAGAGTTACACTTTAATTGGGATGTATTAGAGGAATTATTTAATTTTGATGAAATATCTACAATATTTAAACAATATAAAAATATGTTGTTACAAATTGCTAATAATGAAGATGTTTGGGATAAAACTATCAATGAATTAACACCAAAAAATGTTGATTCAGAAAATATACAAATTGAAAGTCCAAAAATTAATAAAAAATTAGAAGTATTTGACACATTGGACAATCAAATATTAGAAAATATATGTGAACAATTTGAAACAGTAGTTAAAAGTAAAATAAATCCTGATGAGAATTTCTTTGAAGCAGGCGCATCATCTTTACAATTAATTGAAATTCATGCTTCATTACAAAAAAGTTTATACAAAGAACTAACAATTACGGACTTTTTCACTTATCCAAATCCTAGTTTTTTATCAGAATATTTAAGTAGTATTAATAAGATCGATGAGGTTAGTAATAATAATTCAATTTCAAAACAAAAAGAACTTTTAAATAGACGAAAATCTCGTGCATCAAAAAGGAGGTAAATATTATGTTTGAATCCAAAATGAAAAAGACTATTCTTCGTTATTTACCATTTTTCTCTTTTTATTTGCATCAGGGAATGATTACAGCGTTAATTTTTCAAGGAATTGTTGGATACTTTCGTAATGAGGGTATGAACCTTGCGCAATTAAGTTGGTTATACATTGCAATGATGCCTTGGATTGGGAAATTTCTTTGGTCTCCTTGGTTTGAAAGAAATTCATTAACATTATTTAAAAATCGCTATTTGGGAAGTTTAGTTCTTATACAAGTTACAATAATATTATTTTTTGTTGTAGGTTCATTTATTGAAAAAACAACTCCTATGTGGGTCGTAATATTATTTTCAACACTTCTTATGCTCTTATCATCTTTACACGGTATTTATGCAAATGGAATATTATTGCTTAGTTTTAAAAAAGATGAACATTCTTATGCGACAGTAACGCAAATAGGCGGAAGTTATTCAGGTATTATTTTAGGGGTTTTTGCATTTTTAACAATTACACAACACACCAACTGGCAAATTGGTTTCTTGTTTATGGCAGGCGCATCATCGTTATTGCTCTTATCTATATTCTTTTTAAATACTATTGAAGAAATACCGGCTGGTTCTAGAAAACCAAGTTTTAATTTATCTTGTATTAAAGAAGTTTGGTCTGGAATTTTGTTATCTGCAATTTATTACATTGCAAATCGCGGAATAATGTCTTTGGAAACAGTATTCTTGATAGATCAAGGACTAGGTATTTCAAAAGTTGGTACAATTTTAACAATTAATAATACCATTTTTAGTGGAATTGGAATTTTACTAGGTGGATTTATTCTTCGTAAACTTAATAATATACAATGTATAATCACTGTAATGTTGATGAATTTTATAATTGCTATATTATTCGTTGCTGGACAATCACAATTTAGCTTAACGGGTTGGATATTATTATATGCTATTTTTAGCATTTTTGCTAGCATTGGTTTTGTTACACTTTATTCAATATTAATGTCAATGGTAAGACCGCACCAGCCTGCTTCTGACTATGCTTTATTCCAATCTATTGATATGAGTGTTGCAATGATTATGTCGTTTATTGCTGTTCGTCTAGCACATTATGGATACGATGTTTCATACTCACTAATGGCGGGAATCTCACTACTTAGTATAATTACAATCGTACTATTACATGACAAATTATTCAAAAACACAAATACATTAAAATTTAATGAAGAAATGGAAATATTATGACTTTAAATATCGATAAGTTAATTGAGGATATATACCCTGATTGCGATCCAATTGCAATAATCGGACATTCAGGAAAATTTTCTAAATCGGAAGATAATGAAGAATTTTGGAACAATATTATTAACGGCGTTGAATTAAGCAAAGAGTTTTCAAGGCAAGAATTACTTAATGCAGGTATTGATGCTAGTACTATTGATGATCCTAATTTTGTCAACATAGGTTCAGAGGTTACAGATGCGGATAAATTCGATGCGGAACTTTTTGGATATTCTAGACAAGAAGCAGAAACAATTGATCCACAACAAAGAATTTTCCTTCAATTAGTATGGCACGCCCTAGAAAATGCAGGTTATCCACCACTTAATATTCAACATAAAACTGGTGTTTTTGGTTCTTCAAGAATAAGTACTTATCCTGGACAAAAAAAAATAGATATGGCAGAGATAGCACAAGTAAAAGGATTACAATCTCTTGTGGGAAATGACAAGGATTATTTAGCAACTCGCATAGCATATAAGTTAAACTTAAAAGGCCCTGCTATTTCAGTTCAAACTGCTTGTTCTAGTTCATTAGTTGCAACTCATATGGCATGTGAAAGCCTTAGGTCTGGTGAGTGTAATATGGCTATAGCTGGTGGTATAGCTGTTTCATTCCCACAACACACTGGATATATTTATCAATCAGGAATGATTTTTTCACCAGATGGAAGATGTCGTCCGTTTGATAAACAGGCACAAGGTACTTTCGGAGCAAACGGTGGCGGTGTCGTTGTAATGCGTAGACTTAAAGATGCCTTAGAAGATGGCGATAAAATTACTTCTGTTATTCTTGGTAGTGCAATAAATAACGATGGTTCAGAAAAAGCAGGCTATACAGCTCCATCTGTTTTTGGGCAAAAACGAGTTATTCAAGAAGCTATTGAATTATCAGATGTAAATGTTCAAGACATAGGTTTAATAGAGGCACACGGAACAGGCACACCATTAGGAGATTCTATTGAAGTAAAAGCTTTAAAGAATGTTTTTGATGTAAGGGAAAATGATAATTCTTGTGCTTTAGGTTCGGTAAAAAGTAATTTAGGACATCTTGATACAGCTTCGGGAATAGCTAGTTTAATTAAAGCTAGTATGGCGGTTGAAAAGGGAATTATTCCACCGAGTTTAAATTTCGACAATCCAAATCCAGAATTACAACTAGAAAATAGCCCATTTTATATCCCTACAAAACCAGAAAATTGGGATAGTCAAAATCGTATAGCAGGTGTTTCTTCTTTTGGTATAGGTGGAACTAATTGTCATATGATAGTATCTTGTTTACCACAAGAGTTACAAGAAATAACAATTAAAAAAGATAATGTTAAGGCGAGTGTTTCTGAAACAGATGGTGTCTTATTATTAAGTGCATCAAGTGAAAAATCTCTGCGAGGTATGGCAAAATCTTATGCTGAATCTATGGTAAAATTATCACCTCAAGATTTAGCATATACATCATTACATTGTCGTCATATTGATATGCCTTATCGTTTAGCAGTAAAAATATGTAAAGAAACAGAGGTTGCATTAAAATCTTTTTCTGATGGGAAAAATGATTTTCGTATACATATGAATTCTACTACGCCTAATAAACAAGTTTGGTTGTTTACAGGGCAAGGTTCACATTGGGAAGAAATGGCACATAAATTATATAAAAATTCCCAGTATTTTGCTGATACTCTTGATAAATGTTTTGTTGCATTTGATAAAGCTATACAAGATGGTAATACAGTTTCACCAAATAAAGTTTCTTTACGAGAAGTTATGTTAGGTAAATCGGCCGATCTTCTTAAATATATGGAATATGCCCAACCCGCAATAGTTTCATTTGAATTAGCGATGGCATCGCATTGGCAAGGGCAGGGATTGAAACCTGACTTTATTATTGGTCATTCTGTTGGCGAATTTGCTGGTGCTGTAATAGCAGGATATTATGAATTGGAACCTGTAATACAATTAGTTAAACTTAGAGGTTTATTAATGGACAAATGTCCTAATGGTAATATGGTTTCAGTCTTTGCTGATGAAGATACAGTTATGCCAATTGGAAATGATGCAGGCGTAGAGATTGCTGTTTGGAATGGTGAAAATAACATAGTATTTTCTGGTGATGAAAAATCAATGAAAAAATTCACTACTATGCTAGAAGAGAAAAATATTGATTATCGCGAGTTGAGTGTTACAGGTGCAGCACATTCTAAATTATTAGATGGAATTCTTGAAGAATTCGAGATTGAGGCGAAAAAATTAGATTGTAAAGCAGGCAATATTCCTATTATTTCTACATTATTAGGTAAAGTTATTAATGAAAAAGAATTAAAAACTCCTAAGTATTGGTCTAGACATATGCGCGAACCTGTGAAATATAAACAGGCCGTAGATGTAGCTTTAAAACAAGGGGCTAATGTATTTATAGAAATGGGGCCTGATGCAATTTTAACCCAAATTGGTTCATATAGAAAAATTGATGATGTAAATTGGATTGCAACTTCTAAGCGTTTTATTTCATCTTCTATTCAAATGGAACAAGCATTGATAAAGCTATATGTAGCAGGCGTTAAAATGGATTGGGTGAATTTATTACCATCTAGTGGAAATAAAATAAATGCACCTGTTTATCATTTTGATACACAATCATATTGGATAGAAAATAAGCCTAAGGCTGTAAATATTGTACAAAATTCAATTAATATGCCTATTGAAATTGGTCGTCAAACTGCTTATCAAGCTGTGAAAAATTTAGAGATTCCAAGGCTTGAAAAAATGTATGAATGCATTACAAAATTGCATGTAATATATGTAGAAAAATTAATATATAAATGTGTGGGAAGTAGTATTGAAGAAGGTCTTAGTGCATCAACTATATTAAGACGAGGGCGAATTTTACCTAGATATAGCCAGCTTCTTGTTCGCTTGCTTAATTCTTGTGTGGAAGATGGATATTTTTCAAAAGATGGGGATTATTTTAAGCCAAATAACAATACAGAGCATCAAAACATAGATCATTTACTAGAACAATTAGATAGTTGTTGTGAAGGGTATTCAGTAATTACGGAAATAATTTCTAATGCAGGGGAAAAACTTTATGAAATGATGACGGGTGAAGTTGAACCTGTTGCTATTATATTTCCGGAAAGTTCTTCGGGTGGAGTAGAAGTTTTATATCAAGATTTTAGTTTTGGTCGCTATTTTAACCAAATCGCAACAGCCGTTGTTAAGGGAATTATGCAAGAATATAATTCAGGAATTAAACAAAAGAAATTTAAAATTTTAGAAGTTGGTGGTGGTACCGGTGGAACAACTTCTTGGATATTAAAAGCATTGAAAGATCAAAATAATATTCAATATGATTTTACAGATATATCATCTATTTTTACAAGGCGTGCGGAAAGTAAATTTTCTGAGTATGACTTTTTATCTTACAAAGAATTTAACATAGAAAAAGATCCGCGAAAACAAGGTTTTAAAACAGGTGAATACGATTTGATTATAGGTGCAAATGTTATTCACGCCACACAAGATGTAAATAAAACACTTGCAAACTTATATCCTTTACTTAAATCTGGTGGTCGTTTATTGATGCGTGAACTTACACGCCCAATGAGATTGTTTGATTTTGTATTTGGCCCCTTAGTTTCTCCTTTACACGATGAAAAACAACGCGATGGTCAATTATTCTTAACAACTGATATTTGGAAAAAACAATGTATTGATGTTGGTTTTGATAAGGTTGAATGGTTACCTGATGATGGAAGTCCGATGTCAGAAATGAGCGAACATATCATATTAGCTACAAAAGACAGTAATTCGTTAAATAATGGTTTGGCTATTAATTACAATGGAGTGGATTCATTATTAGGACAATCTATTACAAATGATGGTTGTTATATTGCGAATTGGTCTAAATGTGCAGGTAATCAAGAGCTTTGGGAAAAACAAATTAATAATGTTTGTGCTGAACTAGCATCGCGTCACGGACACAAAGAGTTATCTTTACATAACATTCCTAGTGTTCCTGAATACTTGACAATAGTTAGTATTTCTTACGAAGTAAAACCTTTTAAAGCACCTAATTTAAAAATTGATGCTTGTGATAATGATGGTGTTTGGAATACTGTTTTAGGTAATGTTGATAACAATATTGAAAATAAAGTTTATAGTCCTGCAACCGATACAAATTATGAATTAGAATGGTTTGAAATCGAAAGTGAATCTAATGAAAAAATCAGTGTTTGCTTAGAAGAAAAAAATATAGAACTTACCAAAACATTGGAAAAAAATGGTGTTACGGTTTCTGATGATGGAAATTGGAATATTGTAGTAATTCCAAATTCTGATATAGATAATGTAGAACTTGCCGAACAAGTTATAAATAAAATTGTTCACAATGATAAATCACCATTAATAATGGTAACCCGTTCAGCTTGGAAAATTGAAAAAGATGAACAATTAAATATTTCACATCACGCGTTGTGGGGTATTTTTAAAGTTGTTGATAATGAACAAAAAAATATATTTGTTATAGATATTAATGAAAATGCAGATTGGCAAGAAATTGTACCTGCTTTATCAGCAATTCAAAATGGACATAATTTTATAACTGTTCGTAACTCTAAAATAAAAGTTCAGAAATTAGTCGAGAGTAAACATTGTGCTCCAAATCTACCATATCAAAGTATGAATAGTAGTTCTTGGCATGTTGTTACAGGTGCTTTTGGTGGCTTAGGATTACTTTGTGTTGAATGGCTAGCACAAAAAGGAGCTAAAAAAATTGCATTATTAGCCCCAAGGTCTAAGGAAAATTGGAAAGATTTAAAAGAAGATTTTGCCAAGCGTTATTCTTGTGAAATCAAGTGGATTAAGTGTGATATTTGTGACACAAATAAATTACTTGATGTAATGGCAAAATTACAAAAAGATGCTGGTGTTAACGGTGTTATTCATAGCGCAGGTGTTCTTTATGATTCTCCTATTTCTATGTTAAGTAAAAAAGACTTAACACACGCATTTAATGTAAAAGCAAATTCAGCATTATTCTTGCATAAATGGTTAAATGAAAATAAGGGACAATATTTAATTCTGTTTTCTTCTGTGGCATCTGTTCTTGGTTCAACTGGTCAATCCGCTCACGCGTTTTCAAGTTCATTCCTAGATGGAATTGCTATTTCTAATCAAGATAATGAACATCTAAAAACTATATCTATCGCTTGGGGTGCTTGGGGTAAATCAGGTAAAGCATCAGATATTAATCTTCAAAAGAATCTAGAAAAAGGTGGAATGGGATTATTAAGTGATGATGAAGGTTTATGGAATTTAGAACAAGCAATAATGCGTTGTGCCCCTTATAGGATTGCTATGCGTATTATCCCAGAAAAATTAAACACAGTTCATCGTAAATTATTAGAGATAGAAGATAATCAAACCCCTTTAAAGAAATCAGATGTTAAAGTTGTTAAATCTAATGTTGATATTAAAGATAAAAAATCTGTTAAAGAATGGATAACAAGAAACATTATAACTCAATTAAGAATATCAGAGACAGAGTCTATTTCTGAACAGAAAAATCTAATGGAAATGGGACTAGATTCTTTATTATTCTTGGAATTAAAGAGTTTAATAAAACGAGACTTGTTTATTGATATCGATACAGATAAGGCTTATAAAAACCTTTCCATAGAAGGACTGTCTGATTTAATAACAGCAGAAACACAGGTATTAGATGAAAATCAAAGCTCAACGCAAGTATTAGAGCACAACAGCCAAGAGCGTTATTTACCGTTTCCATTAACACCAATTCAGCATTCTTATTGGATGGGAAGAACTGATTTAATTGAATATGGTGGTGTTGCTTGTCAAGTGGTATTTGAATGGAATAAATCTCGTGCTGATCTTGATTTAGATCGTTTTGAAAGTGCTTGGAATAAACTTATAAAACGACACGATATGCTACGAATGTTTGTAAATAATGACGGTGAACAAGTTATTTTACCTAATGTTCCTTATTATTACTTGAAAAAGCGCGATTTAAGGAATATGACGCAGGAACAAAAAGAGTTAGAGATTATTAAAACTCGCAAAGAACTTGCATATGTTGTTTTACCTGCTGATAAATGGCCTTTATTTGAATTAGTAGTTAATGAATTTGATGACGATAATTATTCTATACATATGAAATTAGATCTATTAATGTTTGATGCGCAAAGCTTCAAAGTAATGATGGATGATTTACAATATGCATATGATGGTGAAGAATTAAAACCTTTTTCTATCACTTTTAGAGATTATGTGTTGTTACAAGAACAACAAAGACAAACTGAATCTTGGCAAAGATCTTGGTGTTACTGGCAACAAAAACTTATTGATTTACCGCCCGCTCCAAGACTACCTCTTGCAGAGATACAGCCTAAGGGTAACTCAACCTTTACCACACATCGATCTACTCTGGATAAAAAGTTGTGGGATAATATAAAACGATCTTGTAAATCTTGGGGTGTTACACCTTCAACAGTATTGATGACATTATTTGCAAAAACTATTGAAAGATATGCTAGACAGCCAGAATTTACATTGAATTTAACATTCTTTGATCGTAAAGATGTCCACCCAGAAGTATCAGAAATAATAGGAGATTTTACATCTGTTTTATTAATCGATTTCGATTTTAGAAATACAGATAAATTAATTGATCATATTAAGAATACTCAGCAAAAACTTTGGGAATCATTTGCACATAATCAAGTTAATGGTGTGGAAATAATACGTGAACTTAGTAAATTACACGGTGTTAATAAACAACCCTTAATGCCAGTAGTTTTCACAAGTATGCTTGGAATGTCACTTGATGGTCTTAATGTTAATCAAGCGATTACAAGTTTCCTTGGTGAACCTTCTTATTTATTTACACAAACACCACAAGTATGGCTTGATCATCAAATTATGGAAGTAGATGGAGATTTAGTATTTGGTTGGTATGTAATGGACGGTGTCTTGGAAGAAGGAACTGTTGAGGCTATGTTTGAAGAATATAATTCAATGTTAAATGCTTTATCTGAAAACCTTGATTTAATAAACCAAAAAGATAGTTTTAAAACAGATGATAAGGGCAATATTGTCTCTTGTTCTAATTACCCTTATGTATTTGATGCGGGTGATAAGAGTTTCAATCTATTAGAAGTTGAGAAATCTCTTCGTTGTTTACCAAACATAAGAAGAACGGAGTTAGTACAATCTAATGAACAATTACAAGCTTATATTGAAGTTGAACAATGCAGTGTCAATAATTCACCTGTAATAGTTAGCCCAGATGAATTGAGTAAGATGGATAAGCAACAAGAACAAGAAGTTATAAAAGCATTACAATGGTTTGAAAAATACGCATTACAAGGAATTTGTAAGACTATGAATGACCATCAATTGTTTAATACGCTAGGCCAAGGGCATACATTGATTGAAATTCAAAAACAACTCTCTGTGTTACCAAAATTTGATTCTATTGTGAAACAGTGGTTGAGTTTATTACAAGATAATGAATTTGTTAAAAAAGATGGTAACTTATTTGTATGTGTTAAGCCATTACTTAATGAATTTGAATCTTTTGATTTACTTCCAAATAAAGGATGGTATCGTACGATAGCTGAATATCTTCAAACTTGTGTTGAAAAGCACCCATCTTTACTTAACGGTAGTCAATCACCACTAGATTTACTTTTTGGAAATAACAGTGCTGTTGCGAATGTTTTTTATACTAAAAATCCGGTTGTGCAATATCTTTATGAAAATGCAACTTATATTGTGCAAAAAATGATTGATGAAAATCCATCTTTAAATATATTAGAAGTTGGTGCGGGCACAGGTGCTATTTTGAAAAGTATGAAACAAATATTAAAGGGTTCTATTCAAAAGTATAACTTTACTGATGTTTCTACTTTATTCCTTGATGATGCTAAAAAAGAATTTGCAGATTTTAAAGAATTGGACTTTGCTTTATTTGATATTAATAAAGAAGTTGATTTTAATGAACACCCGCATCAAGGATATGACCTTATTATTGCCAATCAGGTTTTACACGATTCTAATAATGTTGTTGAAACACTGAAAAAATTACTCTTACTGTTATCAGATAGTGGTAGAATCATTATCGTAGAAGCAACACTAAGAGATAGTAATTTACAGGCAGCTAGTATAGGATTCCTTGAAGGTATTGGAGGATTTAATGATATAAGGATGTTAGATAACAAACCTATGCTAGATATACCTATGTGGCGTAATGCTCTAGAAGAAGCTGGTTTTGTTATAGATGTTTTATTACCTAATGAAGAACAATCTATTATGGGGCAACATTTGATAACAATTAAGCCTAAAAGTTTTGCAAGATTAGAGGCTGATAAAATAAATGAATATATTAATGATAATTTTAAAGAATTATCAAACAATATTAAGCTACATCAATGTGAAAAACTTCATAATAATATTAGAATGTTAGAATCAAATAGTTCTTCTTCTGATGTTGAAAATATCATTGTAGAAAATTCTGAACCTTTAATTAATAAAGTAAAAAAAGATAAATATATTATTAAATTAGAAAATCAGATTAAGGAAGTTTGGGAAGAATTATTGTCGCAAAAAATTTACTCCAATAGCGACTTCTTCCTAAGCGGTGGGGATAGCCTTATCGCAACAAGAATGATTGTAAAATTAAATAATATAGGTATAAAAGGTGCCAATTTACAAATACTGTTTGAAAACTCTAAGTTTACAGATTTTTGCTCAAATATATTGGAGTCAGAATATGAAACAGATGATGTTGATAACATTGTGAATTTAATTCCTTTGAGTAAAGGAAGTAGAAATGAGAAAATATTTTTATTCCATACTTCTTCTGGTGGAGTCACAAGTTATATTAATTTCGCTCAAAAGCTAGATGCAGATGTATACGGTGTGCCGGCACCTTATCCATTAAAAGTAAATAGTTTGAAAGAACTTGCTGGTATTTATGTAAATGCTATTCGTAAATTACAGCCTAAAGGCCCTTATTTATTGGCTGGTTGGTCTTACGGAGCATTCCTTATAAAAGAGGCTTCTATTATCTTAAAAGATTTTAATGAAGAGGTAGTTTTAATGTTTATTGATCCTATTTGCCAATCTGATTTTACTTTTAACAATAATACTTCAAAATTAAGGTTGTTATCTAAAGAACCCATAAATATATCATTACCGGATAATTTCGATGAGATAGGTGAGAAAAAACAGATAAATATTTTTATTAAAAATGTTCTTTCTACATCTTTAATTAAGAGAAAAAAAATTAAAAATGTAAGACAATGGATTAAACAAATAGATGATTTATTGGAAATTCTAAATAAATATTCTGAATCGGAAAAAACATCTTTCCCTTCTTTATATATAAGTTCCCTTAATAGACCGTCACATTGGACACCATCTGAAAAAGAATGGCAAAATTGGATCTCTAAATCTGAACATCACTCTTTAAATGTTAGTCACTGGGATCTAATGGAAAATGAAAATACACTTGATACTCTTGCTAAATTATTCCACTCGTGGGTAGACAAAAATAAAGTAATCGGAGGATAATAAAATGACATTAATAAAAAGAAAATTAAGATTGTTGGTTGTAGGTGCTAAGTTCGGAGAAACATATTTAAATGCATTTTTATGTCCAAATCCAGATGTTGAATTGGTTGGTTTACTTTCAACAGGAAGTGAGAGGTCAAAAAAGCTAGCGCATTCATTTGGAATATCTCTGTATACTGATATAAGTCAAGTGCCACAAGATATTGACATTGCTTGTGTTGTTGTTCGTTCAACAGTCGTAGGTGGTGATGGAACAACATTAGTGGAAGAGTTATTAAAAAGAGGCATTCATATCATTCAAGAACATCCTGTTCATTCTGATGATATTATTAAATTACAAGATCTAGCAAAGAAAAATAAATGTATATATTGGGTAAATAGTTGTTATGCTCATACACCAGCAGGAAAATGTTGGATAAATAATACTAAACATATAATTGAAAATCTGAATGAAGGTTCTCCTAGTTATGTTAATTTTACAACTAGTAGACAGCTTTTGTATTCCTCGCTTGATTTATTATTACAAGGATGCAAAGAAAGAGAAGTAGATATTCGTGTTGTGGAAAATGAAAATCCATTATTTAGCCTTATAAATTTAAATTTTCCAGATTTCACTGCTACATTAAGGTTACAAAAATATATGGATCCTAGGGAACCAGATTTTCACAGCTTAGTAATGCATAAATTAACTGTTGGTTGGACATCTGGTTATTTATCATTAGAATCTAGTTATGGGCCGGTTTTATGGACTTCTTCTTTATATGATGAAGAGCACAATTATATTGATGAAAGTTTTTATTCAAGAAATAATGAAAAATCTAAAAACTTTCTTTCAGATCCAATAACAACCACTTTATATTCTCCGCCTGCAAGTTGGGGTGAAGCTTTTGAGATTGATAATGCAAAGGGAGTAAAAGAAGTTTTAAATTTACTTGTTGCTCATTTAAACGGAGATGATATTCCAGATATATTCGATGAAAGTTATCAAGTATTTTTATCTGATTTATGGCAAAAAATTCTACGCGAGGCTGATTTAGTAAACGAGCGTGAGATGCCAAAACCACGCACTATAAACCCCAATAATTTGCTTTATAAATAAGGAATGAATTGAAAATGGATAGTACAAACTTTAAAAATATGTTTAAAAATGGTCTTTATCCGAAAATACCAAATGCTGTTAATTTAGTATTATGCCCATTTGCAGGGGGGAGTAGTAGCTCTTTTCAAAATTGGTTTAATTATGATTTTGATGATATAAATTTTTTCTTAGCAACATATCCAGGGCGAGAGCATAGAATGATAGAGGCTTTTGCAACTGATATAAATCAACTTGCCAATGATATTATTAGGAATATTTATGATTATAATTTAGATTTGGGAAATACGATTTTAGTTGGTCATAGTATGGGAGCACAAGTAGCTTATGAAACCTGCTTACTATTGGAAAAAAATAATACTCCACCTGCTGGTATTGTAATTTCCGCTTGTCACGCCCCTCATCTTAAAGGAAGAAGAATTTTAAGTCATCTTGATGATGATGAATTTATTAAACAGTTAAGCGAAATTGGTGGTTTAAGTCAGGAATTATTAAAAGAAAAAAAACTTTTAAATTTTTTCCTTCCAATGTTGCGCTCAGATTTTAATATTACTGAATCTTATCATAATTCTGTATCATCAATTACACATAAACTTACAACTCCTTCATTATTAATGTATGGTAGTTCTGATAACGAAGTTTCAAAAAAAGAGGTATCTTTATGGTCAGAATGGTTATGTAAATCTTCGGAGCCTGTACAATTATCAGGTGGACATTTTTATATTACACAAGATCCTAAAGACTTTATTGATGAAATTAATTTATATTTTAGGAAATAAAATTTGTATAAAATGTTTGGTAATTTTATCACTTTATGTGAACAACAGACTTTTTCTAAATGCAATAAAGATGTAATTTTGATGAATTGTAAATATAATCGTCATTCTTTTTGTGAAGAATATTATGATTTTCTACCATTTAGTGAACCGATGCATATTAAAAATTCTGTTGTTAAAAGAAGAGCAGATTTTTTAGCAGGCAGAATAACGGCTATGTTTGCTCTTGAAAAAATTGGAATAAAGAATACAGGTGTTTCCGTAGGAAATAATCGTATGCCAATTTTTCCAGAAGGTTGTGTTGGTTCTATAACACATACTTGTGAAAGAGCATTTGTAGCGGTATCTAAGAAAGAAAATACTTCGTTAATTGGGGTTGATTGTGAAAAAAAAATTTCATCACCACTTGCAAAAAATATTTCATTAGAAATTTTATTAGATAGCGAAATAAAAAATTTTAATCAGATGGAAATAAGTTTTTCCTTGTATTGTACAATTGTGTTTTCAGCTAAGGAAAGCTTATTTAAAACTTTGTATCCGGTTGTAGGAGTTTTTTTTGGTTTTAAATGTGCGCAAGTAGAAATAAACTCTGATATAAGTGGCTTTAAAATAAAAGTTATACGCCCATTAGGTGATTTTAAAGGAGTTGAGTTTTATGGGCATATTGAAATTTTTTCAGACTCCGTTTTTACAATAATTACTAGTTCTAGTACTTTTGAATAACCTTTGTTATTAAATTATTAAAAAATATTTATATTTGTTAATCAGTTTCTATTTTTAAAATTGTATATATTGTTATGATTAGTAAAATTAAGCATATTAATAACACGCTAATGTATGTATTTATGTCTTGGTAAATAAGCGATATTAAGCTAACAAGTATAGTTGGAATTCCAATTGAAATTAATGTGAATATACTGCTTGCAAAACCCGCTGATTCTGGAAATTCAGCAATTGCTGATGTCCTTGCCACACTAAAATAACATCCCGTAATAAAAGTTAATATTAATTGAATAGCAGAAAAGTTATAAACATTATATCCTACCATACTTACAACAAATATAAATAATATTAAAAGACATAACATAAGAATTGTGTTTTGAAAAAATCTATGTATGCCGTGTTTACTTATTATTCTATTAGCCCATATAGCAGATAAAATAATTTGAAATGCAATTAACCCAAAAATAATAGAATATGTAAATTTATCTGATCCTAATTCATTTATAATTATAAATGGTGAAAATGATATGAACGAGAATATATTTGTGAATACAAGAGCCAATATAATACCATATAAAATAAATAATTTATTCCTAAAATATGATGATCCATTTTGTATTAAATTTGATAAGTTTATAGGAATTGGGGTTTTCAATGTTTCTACTAGAAAAATTTTTATCAATAACAAAGTAATTATTGAAAATATAAACATAATCAAGAAAGGCCCTTTCCAACCAAATAAATAAATCGATACCACACCAATTAGCGGGCCTATTATGGGTGCAATTCCAAAACCCATCGCCACTTTTAGATTTACCGCTCTTGCTTGTTTTTTGCTAAACAAATCGTTTGCATATGCACTTGCAAATGGTGTTGCAAAAGCTCCGCCTATTGCCTGTATTATGCGTGCTATATACAATACATTAATACTTGTTGCTATAAATAGCATTAATGAACCTATTGAAAATATAGATAAACCAACTAATGCCATTTTCTTTCTTCCGAACCTGTCAATTAAAGGGCCGTATAATATTGCAAAAGTTGATATAATAAAAGTATAAGAGCTTAATAAAAATTGTACTTGTGGAACATCAGCTTCAAAAAAAGTTGCTATTTCAGGAAGAGCAGGTAACAATATATCAATCGCAATCGATGGAATTGCTACTACTAATATAAGTGCTGTTATTATAAGTGACATTATTTAAAAGGATCTTGTATTAAAATTGTATCGTCTCTCTCAGGTGATGTACTTAGAACAGCTACCGGCGTTTCAACTAATTCTTCTATGCGATTTATATATGCAATAGCATTTTTTGGTAATTTAGATTTATCACGACAACCATATGTGCTTTCACTCCAACCAGACATAGTTTCATAAATTGGTTTTGCTTTTGCTTGTAATTCTGTTGATGCTGGATAATGGTCGTATTCTTTGCCGTCAATATCATAACCAACACATATTTTTAATTCTTCTATACCGTCTAGGACATCAAGTTTCATTAATGCCATACCACTAACACCCATAGTTTTGTTTACTTGACGAACTAACACAGCATCAAACCAACCACAACGACGAGGCCTTTCAGTTACAGTCCCAAATTCGTGACCTCTTTTTGCAAGACCTTCTCCGACCTCATCAAATAATTCTGTCGGGAATGGACCTGAACCAACACGAGTTGTATATGCCTTAGTAATACCTAGTATAAAACCAAGTTTATCAGCACCAACACCGGCTCCAGCGCTTGCTTGTCCAGCGTGTGTATTAGACGATGTTACAAAAGGATATGTTCCGTGGTCAATATCAAGTAAGACACCTTGTGCCCCTTCAAACAATATTTTTTCGCCTTTTTTATGTGCTTCATCTAATCTTTTCCAAGCAACACCAACAAATGGTGTTATTTTTGATGCTATATCTTTTATTTGATTTATTAATTCATCACGATTAATCGCTTCTTGTCCCATTCCTTTAAAAAGAGGGTTATAATGAGTTAATAAATTATCTACTCGTTGAATAATAATTTTTTCGTCAAATAAATCACAAACACGAATTGCACGACGAGCAACTTTATCTTCGTATGCAGGGCCAATTCCACGGCCAGTAGTACCAATCTTGTTCTTGCCTTTTAATTCTTCGCGAATTATATCAAGTCTTGAATGGATTGGTAAAATTAAAGGAGCATTTTCAGCTATCATTAAATTAGTAGGAGATATTTCAATTCCTTGTTCAGAAATTCTTTTCATTTCATCAATTAATGCCCAAGGGTCAATTACAACACCATTACCAATTATTGATAAAGTTCCTTTGCGAACTATACCACTTGGTAGTAAATTAAGTTTATAAACTTTACCATTGATGGTTAATGTATGACCTGCGTTGTGGCCACCTTGGAAACGAACAATCACATCAGCTTGTTCAGACAACCAGTCAACTATTTTACCTTTACCTTCATCGCCCCATTGTGAACCAACTACTACCACATTATTCATTTTATTATTCCTATTTGCCTTAATTTACAACAGCTATAACTTAAACGATTCATTGAATAATTTCAAGTATGTAATGCAGAGTTTAAAAACCAAAATATATAGGGGCAATAATACTATATAAAGCCCATATTAAAATGGCAAGAGGAGTCCCAAATTTCACGAAATCCATTACTTTATATTGCCCTGGTGTCATAACTAATAAGTTAGTTTGATATGCAAATGGTGTAATAAAACAACAGTTTGCAGCAAATATTACAGCAAATGCAAATGCGTTTATATCAACGGATAAACCTTTTGCAATGGAAATTGCTATCGGAGTGAATATTACTGCTGTTGCTTGGTTTGATAAAATATTTGTCATCATAACTATAAGTAAGAAAAATATGCTTAAAATTACAGCAGGACTAAATCCATCTAATGCATATAGCATAAAGTCCGCTATCAACATTGCCCCACCTGTTTCTTGTAATGCTAGCCCTAATGATAGTGTACTTGCTAGTAGCATTATTATTTTTCTATCAATTGCTTTCATTGCTTTTTTAAATGTTATACAACCTGTTGAAATCATAACCATTGCTCCAATAGATGTAGCAATAGCGGTAGGCAATATATTTGTTGAAATCGTAATAATAGTTAATATAAAAATTATCAGAGTATGAAGTGTATGATGACGGTGATGAATCTCATCCGAAGATGATTGTACTAATATGAAATCCGTATAATCCATTACACTTAATATATTTTTACGACTCCCAACAACTAATAATACATCACCTAACCTTAGTTTTATATCCATTATTTCATTTTGCAATATTCCGGTATTTCTTTCTATGCCTACCGGAACGAGTTTTCTTTCTTTGGTTAATTGTATTTCACGCAATGATTTTCCAATAAATGGTGATTTGTTGGATATTATAATTTCAGCTAATAATTGTCTTTTACCTTCAATCATATCGTGGTCTGTCATATTTTCAATATCACCAGATGCAAATAATAATAAATTTTCTCTGTCTGATAGGACTAGTATTTCGTCCTCTGGTACTATAATACGATTATTAAATGGTCTCTCGAATGTTTCATTATTACGAGTAATAGCTATTATTTCGGCATCGTAACCTTCAATTTTCCAACCATTAATCATTTTTCCCGATATAGGTGATGATGCATCAACTTTTATATTTGCAAAAAACTTTCTTTCATTTTCTTCGTCTTGAATTTGATTGCGAAGGGGTCTTTTCTTGGGCAATAACCTAGGCAATATTAAAAGAGAATAGATTAAACCAAAAAATGCTAGTAAAACACCGATTTTAGTAAAAGAGAAAAATGTAAAAGGTTCTTCGCCAGTTTGTGATATAGCTCCTGAAACTATTAGATTAGTTGAAGAGCCGACTAAAGTTGTCATACCACCCAATATTGTAATATAACTTAGTGGTAATAACCATTTGGTCGGAGATTGTTTTAATCTTGTGCTTAATGCTACGATAATTGGAATAAATATTACTACGACTGGAACATTATTCAAGAAAGCCGATAAAAATCCAATTGATATTAATATAACAGTTAATATTAAAAATGGGTTCTTTTTTGTATTTTTAGTAATTTTACTGGAAATAGTTTCAAGTGTTCCTGTTTCGCCCATTGTAACACCAATAATCATAAGTGACATAATAGTTATTACCGCAGGATTGATAAAACTTTTAAATACATGGATAAAATCTAGTTTATTATTGCCGACTTCGTCATATATCGGAAATATATAGAAAAACAATGCTAACAGGACAAGAACCCAACCCGAAACTATATCTATGGGTAATTTTCCGGAAGTATACAGGTAAAAACTTACAACTAATGTTAAAAATACAAATATTATTTGCAAATTTTCAATATAAAATAAAATACTCATATCCATATGCAATTTTATACCATAAAAAAGTTGTAAAAAAAATATATATTGTTATTATTTTTTTATTATGAAAAATATATATAATCCAAGTGTTAAAAATATAGATAAAGCTGTCGATATTTTAAAAAAGGGGGGCAATATAGTTATGCCCACTGAAACTGTATATGGACTTGCTGGTATTGCCAATAATAACAAAGCAGTAGCACAAATATACAATATAAAAAACCGTCCTGAATTTAATCCATTAATTGCACATTGCTGTGATATTGAAATGGTTGAAAAAATAGCCGTTATTAATGATATGGCAAGAAAAGTTTTGAATCATTTTAATCGTGGTAGTATAACGATTGTTTTACCGAGTAAGGATAATACAAATTTATCTAAACTAGGTTGTGCTGGCCTAGATACAGTCGCAATTCGTATACCAAATAATAAAATATGTAATGAAATTATACGCAAATGTGGATTTCCTTTATTTGCTCCGTCTGCTAATTACAGCGGTGGTATTTCTCCGACTAAAGCTGAACATGTATATAAAAGTTTGGGCAATAAAGTTGATATGATTTTAGACGGTGGAGCATCTCCGGTTGGAATTGAATCTACAATAATTGATTTAAGTAATGATAAACCTGCAATTTTAAGAGCAGGGGCGATTACACAAGATGAACTAGAAAAATTTATTGGTATTGCATTAGTCGAAAGAACTTTTGCAAAAGGTAATAATCCAATTGCACCAGGGCAATTAAAATCACACTATAAACCTAAGAAAAAATTATTTATAAACATCGAAAAGCCTAATTCAAAACAAGCTTTTTTAGGCTATGGCGATTGTGAAGATTGTTTTATAAATCTTTCTAAAAATGGTAATTTAGTTGAAGTTGCTAGTAATTTATTCGATGCTTTATACAAGGCCGATGAATCTGAATTTAACGAGATAGCCATTGCACCTATTCCTAATTACGGCATAGGTATTGCAATTAATGATAAAATAAAAAGAGCTAGTGTTTAATTTATTTAGAAGAACTGTAATTCGGTGATTCTTTTGTTACAGTCACATCGTGGACATGACTTTCCCTCAATCCCGCATTAGTGATTTTTCTAAATATGCATTTTTTTCGCATTTCTTGTATGTTTTTATTACCTGTATAACCCATTGATGAACGAAGTCCGCCAATCATTTGATAAATAACATTTGAAGCATATCCTTTGTATGCTACACGACCTTCTACACCTTCGGGAACATATTTATTTGCATCACTTATTTCCCCTTGGAAATATCTATCTGCGGAACCTTGCATCATCGCACCTTGTGAACCCATTCCGCGATATGATTTATAAGTTCTTCCTTGATACAGGAATGTTTCCCCTGGTGTTTCTTCTGTGCCGGCTAGGGCTGAACCCATCATAACGCACGATGCACCAGCGGCAATAGCCTTGGCAATATCACCCGAGAATTTAATTCCACCATCAGCAATAACCGGAACCTTTTGCTTTTCTGCTTCAGATACAGTTTCAATAATTGCTGATAATTGGGAAACACCGACACCTGCAACTATTCTTGTTGTACAAATAGAACCTGGGCCGATTCCAACTTTTACTGCATCTGCACCTGCGCCAATTAATGCTTTTGCCGCCTCAGGGGTTGCAATATTACCCGCGATAATTTGTATATTGGGAAAATCTTTTTTGATTTTTGCCACTTGATCTATTACACCTTGTGAATGACCGTGTGCTGTATCAACAACTAGTGCGTCAACTTCTGCCTCTATTAATGCAACCGCTCTTTCATAGCCTGCAATACCTGTTCCTGTTGCGGCTGCGACTAATAATGACCCGTTAACATCTTTCGATGCATTAGGGTGTTCAAAAGCCTTATTGATATCTTTTACAGTCATCAATCCAACACATCTTTTTTTATCATTTGTAACTAATAATTTTTCAATTCTGTGTTTGTGTAATAATGCTTTTGCTTGTTCTAAATTTGTATTTTCTGTTATTGTTACTAAGCTTTTTGTCATTAACTTATCAATAGGGGTTTCCATATCTGTGGCAAATCTAACATCGCGATTGGTTAAAATACCAACTAATCTACCAGATCTAGGGGTAATCACAGGAATACCGCTTATGTCATTATCACGCATAATTTGTAATGCTTCGCCAAGTTTTTTATCATTAGTAATTGTAATTGGATTTTTTACCATACCAGATTCAAATCTCTTTACTTTCATTACTTGATTTGCTTGTTCAGATATAGTTAGGTTTTTATGTATAACACCAATTCCACCCATTTGTGCCATTACTATTGCCATATTATATTCGGTAATAGTGTCCATTGCACTTGAAATTAAAGGAATATTTAAACTTATATTTTTTGTCAGTTTAGTTGATATGTCTACTGTGTCTGGTAGCACTTCGCTATGTGCTGGTGTTAATAAAACATCATCAAATGTTAAAGATTCTCTTATTTCCATAATGGATTCTCCTAATTACTTTGCATATCTGGTGAAAATATAATCACTTTTCATTAAAAAGTCAATAAAATAAGAAAAAATATAACCACTTATAGAGATAATTGTCTTTAAACAGCTCAACTATTTACCACTTTTTTATATTTTTTTAAAAAAAGTGCTTGTATTCCTTTCTTTATTTGTGTTAAATCGTATGTTGTAATAATATTATTTTTACTTATAGGGAAGTGTAAAAAATGTGTGGTATAGTCGGTGTTTTCACAAAAGAGTTAGCAGTTCAATTAACATATGACGGATTACAAATGTTACAACACCGAGGGCAAGATGCTTCAGGTATGGCATCGTGCGACAATCGAACATTTTATTTACATAAAAACAATGGTTTGTTATCTGAGGTATTTAATCAAGATAATTTAATGAAGTTAAAGGGTAATATGTGTATTGGTCACGTTCGTTACCCAACGGCTGGTTGTTCTTCCTCTACTGAGGCTCAACCTTTTTATGTTAATTCACCTTATGGAATAGTTTTAGCCCATAATGGTAATTTAACAAATACTAAGGAAATTCAAAAACAATTATATCATAATAATTTAAGACATATTAACACTTCATCGGATTCAGAGGTTTTGTTAAATGTGTTTGCTCACGCATTAAGTGAGCGAAATTCTGTTAGTGCTACAAAAGATGATATTTTTTATGCGGTAGAACAAGTTCATAAAATATGTAAAGGTGGTTATGCTGTTGTTGCATTAATAGCAGGTGTTGGAATGGTTGCTTTTCGTGATCCAAATGGGATTCGTCCTTTATGTTTTGGGACTGTTGGCATTGGCAAAGAAACATCTTATATGGTTGCCTCAGAAAGTGTTGCATTTGATATAACCGGATTTACAAGGGTTGGCGATATATTGCCAGGGGAAGTATTATTTATAGATAAAAAAGGTAATTCCTTCCGTAAAAAGTGTGCTGGTGATAAACCAATTCGTCCTTGTTTATTTGAATATGTTTATTTGTCGCGACCTGATTCTGTACTAGATGGTATCCCTGTTGATCAAAGCAGGACTAATATGGGTTTTGCCTTAGCAAATAAAATTAAAAAACAATGGAAAAATTACAAAGATGATATTGATGTAATTATTCCTATTCCGGAAACATCTCGCACTACATCTATTGAAATGGCTAGATTACTTGATATACCTTTACGAGAGGGGTTTGTTAAAAATAGATATGTGGGTAGAACATTTATTATGCCATCTCAGGAAAATCGTTCTGAATCGGTTCGCAGGAAATTAAATGCTATACCTAGTGAGTTCAAAGGAAAAAAAGTTTTGTTGGTTGATGATTCTATTGTAAGGGGAACAACATCAAGAAAAATCATTGAATTGGTTCGTGAATTAGGTGCTAAAAAAGTTTATATTGCATCTGCGGCGCCTGAAATTCGTTATCCAAATGTTTATGGTATTGATATGCCTTGCAAAGAAGATTTAATTGCATACAATAAAGATAACGATGAAATATGTAAAATATTGGCTTGTGATAAATTAATTTATCAAGATTTAGAAGATTTAAAAAAAGCTGTGTCGGATATAAATCCAAATATAACTGAATTTGATGATTCCGTGTTTTCTGGTAATTATATTGCAGGTGATTTAAATGATGAATATTTCAATGATTTAAGAATTCTTCGTGATGATTCAAATCAAAATAATAAAGAAATAACTTCATTAATTCAAAATATTGTCGTGGATTCAAAACAATAATTAAGAAAGAATAATTATATGCTAACTTTATTTGGTAAATCGTGTTTATCTAGTCATAAACAATCTTCTTTATTAAAAAAAATAAATCAATCAAGTTGTAAAGTTAACAATATTTCTGCTCGTTATGTTTATTTTATTGATGGGGAAGTGCCAGATAACAAACAAAAAATATTACAAGAAATATTAAATTATGGTTTTGATGATGATATTACAGTTAATGACAAAGATTCATTAATTCTTGTTACCCCAAGAATAGGGACAATTTCCCCTTGGGCATCGAAAGCAACAGATATTGCACATAATGTTGGATTGAATTCAATTAAGCGAATTGAAAGAGCAATAGCATATTATATTAACGGGACAGATAAAGAGGCAATAGCTAGCAATTTATATGATAGAATGGTTGAATCTGTATTATATGATTTTGATGATGCAAAAAAATTATTTGTAACATCTGAACCAAAACCATTATCACATATTGATATTTTGTCTATGGGTAAAGATGCCCTTGTTAAAGCGGACAAAGAATTAGGTTTGGCATTATCGCAACAAGAAATATCTTATCTTGTTGAAGTATTTACAAAATTAAATCGCAATCCAACAGATGTAGAAATATATATGTTTGCACAGGCAAATTCAGAACATTGTAGGCATAAAATATTTAACTCATCTTGGGAAATTGACGGCGAGATTCAGAACCAATCATTATTTAGTATGATTAAAAATACATATGAAAAAAATAATACAGGGGTGTTATCTGCATACAAAGATAATGCTTCGGTAATAAAGGGAAATAAATGCGGAAGATTTTTCCCGAGTTCAAATAATAATAAATATGAATACTATAACGAAGATGTTAACATTTTAATGAAAGTTGAAACACATAACCACCCAACAGCTATTGCACCGTTTGAAGGTAGCGCAACTGGTTCAGGTGGTGAAATTCGCGATGAAGGGGCAACGGGTGTTGGTTCAAAACCTAAAATTGGTTTATCGGGTTTTTCTGTTTCAAATCTAAATATTAGTGAATATATTCGTCCTTGGGAAAATGATTTTTATGGCAAGCCTAATCATTTATCTTCGTCTCTTGATATTATGATTGATGGACCATTAGGGGTTGCATCGTTTAATAATGAATTCGGAAGACCAAACTTAACTGGTTATTTTCGTACATTTGAACAAACAGCAAATTCTGTGAATGGTAAAATAAAATATGGTTATCATAAACCTATTATGCTAGCAGGTGGATTGGGAAATATTCGCACACAACATATTGAAAAAGGACAAATAGAACAAGGTTATAAATTAATATGTCTAGGCGGGCCTGCTATGTTAATCGGGTTGGGCGGTGGTTCGGCATCATCACTTAAAAACAGTGATGAAAACCAAGACCTAGATTTTGCATCTGTACAAAGGGGTAACCCAGAAATGGAACGCAGATGCCAAGAAGTTATTGATAGGTGTTGGCAAATGGATAACAACCCAATAAGTTTTATTCACGATGTTGGGGCGGGTGGTTTGTCAAATGCATTTCCTGAACTTGTAAAAGATGGTGGTTGCGGGGGCAAATTTGAACTAAGAAATATAAATAATGACGAGATGCATATGTCACCAATGGAAGTTTGGTCAAATGAATCGCAAGAAAGGTATGTAATTGCGATTGCACCTGAAAGATTAAATGAATTCCAAGCAATATGTAATCGCGAAAGATGCCCGTATGCGGTTGTAGGTACAGCAACTTGTGAAAACCATTTAATATTAAATGATAAACATTTTGAAAATAAACCTATCGATTTACCAATGGAATCTTTGTTTGGGAATACACCGCAAATGCACCGTAAATTTAACAGAGTTAATATTAATCAAGATGAATTTGATTGCACTGTTCTAGATACAAATGATGCTATTAAAAGAGTATTGTCATTGCCCGCGGTTGCGTCAAAATCATTCTTAATTACTATCGGTGACAGATCTATAACAGGTATGGTTGTACAAGATCAGATGGTTGGCCCTTGGCAAACACCGGTTGCTGATTGTGCTGTTTCATCGACTACACTTGATAGTTATACCGGTGAAGCAATGGCAATGGGTGAAAGAACACCGGTTGCGGTAATTGATGCTGTTGCAAGTGGTAGGCTAGCAGTGGGCGAGGTAATTACAAATATGGCGGGTTCGTATATTGATAAGTTATCTGATATAAAATTATCTGCAAATTGGATGGTAGCATCTTCGCAAGGCAACGAAGATCAAAAATTATTTGATACTGTTTATGCATTAGGTATGGAAATATGTCCTGAATTAGGATTGACAATTCCCGTTGGTAAAGATTCAATGTCTATGAAAACTGTTTGGAATGATAATAATCAAGAAAAATCGATAACATCGCCAATGTCATTGGTATTAACTGGATTTGCTCCGGTTACAGATGTTAGAAAAACTTTAACACCGCAATTAAAAAATAAAAAAGATACGGTAATTATATATATTGATTTAGGTAATGGAAAAAATAGAATGGGTGGTTCATCTTTGGCACAGGTTTATAATAAAACTGGGACAATTACCCCAAATGTTGAAAATCCACAGCAATTAAAATCGTTCTTTGATACCATACAAAAATTAAATAATGATAATAAAATATTATCTTATCACGATCGCAGTGATGGTGGATTATTTACTACATTAGCTGAAATGTCTTTTTCAGGTAGAATGGGTTTAAATATTGATTTATCTAATTGTAATGAACATATAAACAAGGTATTGTTTAACGAAGAATTAGGTGGGATTATACAAGTTAATAAATGCGATGCTGATTCTATATTGCAAGAATTTAACGATAATGAAATTCAAGCAAAAGTAATTGGTTATCCAACATTAAAACAAGAAATATTGATAAGCCAAAATGAACAATTAATAGTTAATTCAAAGTGTTCTGAATTACAAAAAATATGGGCTGAAACATCTTATCATATTCAAAAAATGCGTGATAATCCAGATTGTGCTAAGCAAGAATTTATGGAAATAGACAAAGATGATGATAATGGATTGCATATTCATATGACATACGACATATCGGCACCAGCTATTAAAAAAACAGCACCTAAGATGGCTATTTTGCGAGAACAAGGTGTAAATGGACAAGTGGAAATGGCAAATGCTTTTCATAGTGCAGGGTTTGATTGTTACGATGTGCATATGACTGATTTAATCAATAACAGTGTTGATTTATCTAGCTTTAATGGTTTTGTTGCCTGTGGTGGTTTTTCATATGGTGATGTATTAGGTGCAGGTGGTGGCTGGGCAAAATCTATTTTATTTAATAGTAAATTAAAAGATGATTTTACTAAATTTTTTGAAGCAAAAGATAAATTTACCCTAGGTGTGTGTAATGGTTGTCAAATGTTATCACAATTATCAGGGTTAATGTTAAACGAGCAAAATATACCTAGGTTTGTAAAAAATACATCGAATCAATTTGAAGCAAGAATAGCAATGGTTGAAATTCAAGCGACAAAATCTATTTTCTTCGAAGGTATGGCTGGTTCTAGGTTGCCTATTGCTGTTGCACACGGTGAAGGCAGAGTTAAATTTGGAAATAATCAAGCTGTTGATTCATTGTATGATAATAAACAAATTACACTTAGATATGTTGATAATAATGGAAATGCAACACAAAATTACCCAGCAAATCCGAATGGTTCAATTGATGGTATTACAGGTATTTGTTCAGATGATGGTCGTATAACAATGATGATGCCACATCCAGAGCGATTTTACAGAGGTGTTCAAAATTCGTGGACTCGTGATTTAGATGAAGATGGTCCTTGGAAACAAATATTTTATAATGCGTATAAATGGACAACTCAATCATAATTTATAAGTAAAGGTTAAAAATAATGGCAAAAATTGATTATAAACAAGCAGGTGTTGATATTGATGCTGGTAATGAATCAGTCGAAAGAATTAAACAATGTGTTAAGGAAACACATACAAAAAATGTTTTAACTGGGTTGGGCAGTTTTGGTTCGCTGTTTTCATTAAAAGATGTTTTAAAAAACTATGATGATCCTGTTTTAGTACAAAGTATAGATGGAGTTGGAACTAAAACCATTGTCGCAAATATGGCAAAAAAATATGAAAACTTAGGGCGAGATTTATTTTCTGCTACTTGTAATGATATTATTGTTATGGGTGCGAAACCTTTAACATTCTTGGATTATATAGCATTTGATAAATTATCACCTAGCACTGTACAAGAATTAGTTTCTGGTATGTCAAAAGCCTGTTGTGAAAGCAATGTTTCATTAGTAGGTGGTGAGACTGCTGAAATGCCTAATGTATATTTAAAAAATGAAATAGATGTTGTGGGTATTATTACCGGCGTTGTAGAAAAAGAAAATATAATAAATGGCAAGGATATTGTCGCTGGTGATAAAGTTTATGCAATTAATTCAAGTGGATTACACACAAATGGTTTTTCGCTAGCAAGAAAAATATTATTTGATATCGGCGGGTTTAAAATAGACGATAAACCTAGCCAATTACAAGGTGCATCAATAGGGTATGAATTATTGCAATATCATATAAATTATACCAATCCAATTCACAAAATATTAGATGATGGTATTCATATTAAAGGTATGGCACATATTACAGGTGGCGGTATAATAGAAAACATACCGCGTGTATTACCTGATAATCTTACGGTTGAAATTGATACAAATAGTTGGAATACACCTAATATATTTAATTTAATACAAGAAACAGGTTCAGTTGATAGCCTAGAAATGCACCGTGCATTTAATATGGGTGTTGGTATTGTTATAATTGGTGATAAAACAATAGAAAATAAATTACAAAATGTAATTCAAGATTACCCAACATTAACGTTAAGCAGTATCGGTGATGTAGTTGTGGGAAATGAAGTTAAATTATTAAACTTATAAGGTAGAAAATGATGAATAAAGAAACAATTAAGGAATCAATTAAATATTGCATTGATAATGTGCAATTACCACTAGATAATAAGTATAAAGGTAAAGTTCGAGATACTTATGATTTAGGAAAAGATTTATTAATTATTACAACAGATCGCCAAAGTGCTTTTGACAGGTTATTAGGCCATATTCCTTTTAAAGGTCAGGTATTAAATCAAATTAGTTTATTTTGGTTTGAAAAAACAAAACACATAATAGATAATCATATTGTAGATAGTCCTGATGCTAATGCTGTTATAACTAAAAAATGCAAAGTTTTACCTATTGAGTTTATAGTGCGTGGTTATATAACTGGTTCAACAAATACTTCATTATGGTATAATTATAAAAACGGAGCGCGTTCATATTGTGGACATAATTTACCAGATGGATTACAAAAAAATCAAAAACTTGAAAAAAATATTGTCACTCCGACTACCAAAGAACAACACCAAGATCGTTTAATAACACCAAATCAAACTATATCAGAGGGTTGGCTTACAAAACAACAATGGGATTTTGCTTCCCAAAAAGCACTTGAATTATTTGAATATGGACAGAAAATTGCCAAAGAAAACGGATTAATATTGGCTGATACTAAGTATGAATTTGGAATAGATGAAAATGATAATATTATCTTAATTGATGAAATCCACACACCAGATTCAAGTAGATATTGGATAAGTGAAGGTTATGATGAATGTTTTGAAAATCAACAAGAGCCTCATATGATAGACAAAGAATTTTTCCGTTTATGGTTTAGGCAAAATTGCAATCCATATTCTAATCAAGACTTACCGCAAGCACCGAGTGAATTAGTAGTTGAATTATCATCGAGATATATTGAATTATTTGAAAGAATTACTAATCAGAAATTTATTGCTGATTCCGATTATAGCAAACTTAATGACCGAATTATAAACAATGTTAAAAATTATATGGATAATAATTTATTAAAGTATGGATAAAATTATGACGAAAAAAATTCTTGTTATTGGAAGTGGTGCTAGGGAACACGCAATAGTTAAATCAATAGTTAAATCAGATAAAAAGCCTAGTGTGTATTGTTTTTCATCTAGTATAAACCCAGCAATAAAAAACATAGTTGTTGATTATTTTGTAGGCGATATTTTAAATGTTAAAAATATTTTGGATTGTGTTAAAAGTAATGAAATTGAAACAGTAATAATTGGACCCGAGGCTCCCCTTGAAAAAGGTTTAGCTGATGTATTATGGGATAATAATATTGCAACTATTGGGCCAAAACAAAAGCTAGCCCAGCTAGAAACATCAAAAGGTTTTACAAGACAATTATTAAAAGATTACAATATATCGGGTAATCCATTCTTTCAAAAATTTACCTCTATTGAAGGGGCAAAAAAAGTCTTAAAAAAATTACAAGATAAGTATGTTATAAAAGCTGATGGTTTAATGGGCGGTAAAGGTGTAAAGGTTTATGGCGATCATTTATTTTCACTACAAGATGGACTAGATTATTGCAACGAATTGATAAATGCTGGTGGTGAGTTCGTAATAGAAGAAAAAATAATAGGACAAGAATTTTCACTTATTAGTTTTTGTGATGGTGAAAACTTAATTCATATGCCAATAGTCCAAGACCATAAAAGAGCTTTTATTGGTGATAAAGGCCCTAATACTGGTGGTATGGGAACATATACTGATTCAAATCATAGATTACCTTTTATTAGTAGTGATGATATAGATAAAGCTAGAAAAATTAATGAAAATGTCGCCCTTGCATTAAAACAAAAATATAATGATGATTATAAAGGTATATTGTACGGCGGTTTTATGGCAACAAGTGATGGGATAAAGTTAATAGAATATAATGCTAGATTTGGTGATCCAGAAGCAATGAATTTATTAACATTACTTGAAACTGATTTCGTTGAAATAATCGATGCGATAATTGATAAAAAACTTGATAAAGTAAAAGTTAAATTCTTAAATAAAGCAACTGTATGTAAATATGTCGTGCCTAATGGATATCCAGATAATCCGTTAAAAGGTGAATTAATTAATATTGATAACTTTTCCGATAATATACCAATTTTCTTGGGGGCTGTGGATATGCAAGATAGTAATATGATAGCCACAGGTTCGCGAACATTAGCAATTGTCGGGGTTGCTGATACTATTGCACAGGCGGAACAAATTGCACAAACAGAAGTCGAAAAAATACAAGGTAATTTTTTCCACCGCAAAGATATTGGAACAGCTGAATTAATTAATATTCGTATCGAGCATATGAATAAATTAAGAGGAAAAAATACATATAATAAGATGTAAATTAGGTATTGTATTATGACATTAAATATTGCTATCATTGGTTCAACAAAAGGTACATCATCACAACAGATAATTGATGCTGTTAAAGGTGATGAAATTGATGCAAAAATATCATTTATAATATCTGATAAGCAAGATTCGGGAATATTAGAACGAGCTAAAAAATATGATATTAATGGTGTATTTCTGCCGGTTAATGGATTATCTAGAAGTGAATATGATAATAAATTAAATGAACAGTTAAAAAATGAAAGCATCGATATTATTATTTTAATAGGTTATATGCGTATTTTAAGTGATGAATTTGTAAAAAAATGGAATAAAAAGTTGATAAATATTCATCCCTCTTTATTACCAAAATTTGCCGGCGGGATTAATAATAATGTTCATAAATCTGTACTAGATGCTAATGAAAAAACAACCGGTTGTAGTGTACATTATGTTAGTGAAGTAATCGATGGCGGAGAAATAATTTTACAGAAATCTTGTGATGTACTAGACACTGATAATGTAGAAACATTAAAGAAAAAAGTACAAGAATTGGAAAGTCAGGCCTTGTTAGAAGTAGTAAAAAATTGGAAAAGGAAATAAAATGACGGCAAAAGTTGGTATAGTTATGGGTTCAAAATCCGATTGGTCAACAATGATTGAAACAACAAAAATTTTAGACGAATTAAATATTCCTTATGAAAAACAAGTTGTATCGGCACACAGAACACCTGATTTATTATTTGAATATGCACAAAATGCAAAAACAAGAGGTATAAAGATAATCATTGCAGGTGCGGGTGGTTCGGCACATTTACCTGGTATGATTGCATCAAAAACTACTTTGCCTGTTTTAGGAGTTCCAATACAAAGTAAGGCATTGGACGGTATGGATTCATTGTTATCTATTGTACAAATGCCGGGGGGAATACCTGTTGGCACTTTGGCAATTGGTAAAGCAGGGGCTAAGAATGCGGGAATATTGGCAAGTTCAATATTGGCAAATTCTTGTCCAGAAATTGATAAAAATTTAACTCAGTATCGTAAAAAAGCGACAGATAATATTTTATCAGATTTAACATTATCAGAAAAAGATTTAATAAAGGGTTAAGAAAATGACAAAAGTTGGTATATTTGGTTCAGGACAATTAGCACGAATGATGGCATTAGCAGTGCGCCCATTTGGAATTGAAGTTATATGTGCTGGAAATAAAAATGATTGTGCAAGTGATGTAGCAACTGTTGTTGAAGTCGATATGTCTTGTGAAAAATCTATAAACAATTTTCTTGATAAAGTTGATTATGCCACATTTGAAACAGAAAATATTGAAACTGAACATCTATTAAACAAAGAAAATATTTATCCTCCTGTATCGGTTTTACACATTGGACAAAATCGTTTAAACGAAAAAAAATATTTTAACGGTAACAATATGGTAACCGCACCCTATAAAGCAGTAAATTCATTGCAAGATTTACAAAATGCTGTTTCTGAAATTGGTATACCTTGTATATTAAAGACTTGTTGCGGTGGCTATGATGGCAAAGGTCAATTTGTACTAAAAGATTCATCGTATATTGAAGATGCTTGGAATGAGCTAGGAGATCAAGGACAATTAATATTAGAAGGTTTTGTTGATTTTGATTATGAAGTTTCATTAATAGGGGTAAGAGCAAGAGATGGACAAAAATTATTTTACCCACTAACTGAAAATGTACATATTGATGGAATTTTACACACATCAACAGTTCCATCAAAGGCACAAAATTTACAAATACAGACCGAAGAATATATGGGTAATTTCTTAGATAAATTAAATTATGTCGGAGTTATGACAATTGAATTTTTTGTTAAAACAAACAAAAACGGTATCGCAGAAAGAATTATTGCTAATGAAATGGCGCCGAGAGTTCATAATTCTGGACACTGGACAATTGATGGTGCAACTTCATCTCAGTTTGAAAACCACATTCGTGCCGTTGCAGGATTGCCCCTAGGCGATGTTTCGTATAATAAAAGTGTAATGGTTAATTGTATAGGTTCAATGCCGGATTTGCAAAAAACTTTAAAATTACCAAACATAAAATATCATTCTTATCAAAAAGAACCTAGAAGTAAAAGAAAAGTTGGACACATAAACTTAGTTGGCGAACAAACTATTTCACAAAATCTAGATAAAATTTTAGGCATAATTAAATAATAACTAATTTTTATAAAAATAAATTGTGTATGAAGTATATTTTTACTTATTAATAGCGAATCACATTATATAATAAGCCATAATATTAGCAATTAAAACAGAATTTAATTAATACAATATTTATCCTATAATTATTTATTAAACAAGATTTATAGGGGTTAAATACACCTTTACAAAACAAATACTATATATAATAAACTACAATCCCCTTTATTACTTAAACATATGAAATTAATGAATTATTTGTAATAAAAACAACTAGAAATAGATAAAAGTTATGGCGAAAATGCATCGTCATTGTATCTATTTCACCGCTGTATAGGTTAAAAAGGTTTATATTATTTATTTAGATTTCTTATATAATATGATTGATAAATTTTTAGTCTTGTGTATTATTTTGTAGCGTATTAATACTTTTTCGTATTAATTTCAATATTATTAAATTTAGGGAGAGTTTTATGAAAATATTCAAAAATTACAAAAAGATTGCATTAGTTGCGACATTACTTACTTTAACACCTCAAATCACTCAAGCAAAAGATTACATTTTGAACACTGCATCTACAGGTGGTACCTATCATCCTGTGGGCACTGCTATTTCAACGTTAAGTAAAATTAAATTATTACCAAAATATAAATTTTCATTAACAGCAGTTAATTCGGCCGGTTCTGGTGCGAATGTTCAAGCACTGGGTTCAAAAAATGCTGATTTTGCTATTTTACAGGGTTTGTATGGGTTGTATGCATTAAATGGCACAGGACCTGTTACTGAACCACAAAAAAATATTCGTTCAATTACAATGTTATGGGAAGATATAGAACATTTTATTATTCCAGTTGATAAGGTTAATACAGGTAATATATCTGATCTTGTTGCATTAAAAGGACAAACAGCAGGTATGGGCAAAGAAAATTCGGGTGCCCTTGGTTCTAATGAAGTAATATTATCGGGTATAGGAATTGATATTTATAAAGATTATCAACTTGTTTACGGTGGTTATGGTCCAACTCTTGATGCAATGGCAAATGGTCAAGTTGTAGTATCAGGTATTCCATCAGGTATATCAACTAGTGCAATAACTAAATTAATGGCTAGTAATAAAGGTAAATTTATAATTTTAGATATTACTGATGAACAAAGAGTAAGAATTGATGCTGGTCGTAAATTATGGAGAAACTATAAAATTAAGGCTGGTTCTTACCCAGGTCAAGATAAAGATGTTAATACTATCTCACAACCTAATTTCTTGGCTGTAAATAATAGTGTTGACGAAGAACATGTATATAGACTTACAAAATCTATATATGAAAACTTGCCATTTTTACAAGCTATTCACCCAGCAACAAAAGAAATGGCTATTGAAAAAGCAATTGCTGGATTGCCTGTCCCTTTACACCCAGGCGCCAAGAGATATTACAAAGAAATAGGATTAAAAATCCCTTCTCATTTAGAATAAAAATAATTTAAATTAATAAAATATTTAATGAAGGTACATTAAAATGTGCCTTCATTAATTGAAAGTGATAAATAATGGCAAACACTATAGAAAAAAATTTAGAGTTTAAAAGAAACAGTGCATTTGATATATTTGACAAAGAAAATCGTTCGATTTTTGTAATTTTGTTTTCTGTTGCTTTTGGTATATGGCATATCGCGACAAACATATATATTGTTGAACCTATTCATACACAAAATGCTATACATTTCGCAGGTTACTGTATCTTAGCTCCTATTGTTTTTAGTACATTTAAACAAAATTCAGATAAACCATATGCTTGGTTTTTTGATGTCATTTATGGTTTATTGAGTGCGGCGGCGATTTTATGGATGGCGTATATAGAAAATGATATCTATCAGAGAACTTTATCATTAACAGGACAGCAATGGCAATTTAGCTTAATAGATTGGGTTGCTGGAATTTTTGTTATTTTTGTTTGTCTTGATTTATCTCGCCGTGTTTCGGGTTGGATTATTCCTTTGTTAATAATGATATCTTTATCTTATATATTATTCTTAGGAAGTTATTTACCTGGTATTTTCCGTTCAGCTAGTTTGCCAATAAGTGATGTTTTATTCCGTAGTTTATATAATGACGAGGGAATATTGGGAACATTAACTACTATATCATCAACTAATATAACCTTGTTTATGATTTTCGGTGGTTTTTTGGTTGTCTCTGGTGCAAGTGATTTTGTAATTGAATTATCAAAAATAGTGGCAGGCCGTATAAAAGGTGGGGCTGGCTTTGTGGCTGTTATTTCTTCGGCTTTAACAGGAACAATATCAGGCTCAGCTATTGCAAATACTGCATCAACAGGTGTTATTACTATCCCATTAATGAAATCAAATGGTTTTCGTGCACAATTTGCAGGTGGAGTAGAGGCGGCTAGTTCTACCGGTGGTCAATTGATGCCACCAATTATGGGGGCAGGGGCATTTATTATGGCAAGTTATACCTCTATTCCTTATTATAGTATAGTTATGGTTTCTATTGTTCCAGCTCTTTTATATTTTATGTCTGTTGCTTTTGTTATTAGAATCGAATCTGTAAAGTATGATGTTGGTTCAGAAATAGATTTGGTTGTAGATAAGGCTAAATTATTATCTGGTGGACTAGTATTTATCATTCCATTAGCTGTAATGATTTATATGTTGTTATCTGGTGTTACGCCGTCTTATTCAGCTTGCGGAGCAATTATAGCAGTTATCTTAACATCTTGGGCAACTAACATTTTATCTAAGGTATTTTCAAATAAAATATTTAATTCGATTGTTTTAGGGCCTGTACAAATAACAGAAGCAATTACATATGGTATCCGCAGTGCTATTGTAACAGCAATTCTATTAGTAAGTATTGGTATTATCAATAATGCAATTGTAACTAGTGGTGTTGGCAATAGCTTTTCATTAATGATTGCTCAATGGTCACAAGGTTCTATATTACTTGCTATTGTTCTTGTTGGTCTTGTATCACTTGTGCTTGGTATGGGATTGCCAACTACGGCATCGTATATAATTTTGGCTATTTTGACGGCTCCTGCATTATCAGGTATTATGTCTGATACATTAATTGTAAAACAACTAGTTGCTGGTATTTCTGATCCAGTTAAATCAAACTTATTCTTGTTAATTGATCACCCTAATGTAGCGAAAATAACTACTGGTATGACTGAAAGTCAAGCTTGGGATTTAATGTATGCAATTCCATTCGAGATAATTACTACTATTCGTCCTGTTTTAGTTGATACTACAACTGCAACGACATTTTTATTAATTGCGCATTTAATTATTTTTTGGCTTAGCCAAGATTCAAATGTTACACCTCCTGTGTGTCTTACTGCATTTACTGCGGCTGCTATTGCAGGTTCGCGTCCTATGGCAACAGGATTTGAAAGTTGGAAGCTTGCAAAAGGGCTTTATATTATTCCGTTGATGTTTGCATACACTCCTTTAATATCTGGTGGATTTTGGGAAATATTGCAAGTTGGATTTTTCGGATTGTTTGGTATTTACGGTACTAATGCGATAATTCAATTATACAGTGAAGGGCCGATTGGCATTAAAGAAATATTTATATTAGCAACAGGTGCTTTCCTATCTTATTTACCATTGAATTTAGTTGCTAATATTCTTGGTGCATCGATAATATTATTCGTTATGTTTTACACTAGCTCAAAAAATAAAAAATTACGAGTATGAAAGAAACAAGCGATATATTAATTGTTGGAGCTGGAATAGTAGGTATTGCAACCGCTTTGGAATTGCAAAAAACTAATTCAGCTTTGACAATTACTGTGATAGAAAAAGAAAAATATTCTTCTTGTCATCAATCAGGTAACAATTCTGGTGTGGTTCACGCTGGTATTTATTACGAACCAGAAAGTTTAAAGGCAAAGTTTTGTTCACAGGGTTTGAAAGCAACTGAAAAATTTTGTAAAGAACATAACTTGCCTTATAACAAAGTAGGAAAGTTAATCGTAGCGACTAACGAAGATGAAGTTTTAAGATTAAAAAAGTTAGAAGAACGAGCAAAAGCTAATGGAATAGTTGTAGAAATTATAAATAAAGCAGAACTAAGAAAGTTAGAACCAAATATAAATGGGTTACAGGCATTATATTCACCTAATACAGCCATTACAGATTACAAACAAATAGTATTTAAAATGGAAGAGATTTTTAAGTCTAATGGTGGTGTCATCTACTACGAGGAAAAAGTTATATCAGGTAAAGAAAATGATAATTGTGTCGTAGTAAAAACAAATAAAAGAACAATAGAATGTAGTAAAGTTATAAATTGTGCGGGACTTCATTCTGATAAAATTGTAGAATCATTTGGCTGTAATCCAAATTATAAGATAATTCCTTTTAGAGGTGAATTCTTCCGTTTAAATAATCAGCCCAATGATTTAGTTAAACATCTTATTTATCCAGTTCCCAATCCTGAAAGACCTTTTCTTGGGGTTCATTTAACACCTAAAATACAAGGTGGCTTTACGGTTGGCCCAAATGCAGTACTTGCATTTAAACGAGAAGGTTATAAACTAACAAATTTTAATTTTAAAGAATTTATAGATACTATTTTTTATAAAGGTTTCTGGATTATGTTATGGAATAATAAAAAATCAGCTGTTTCTGAATTAATAGATTCTATTTCAAAACTAGCTTATTTAAAAAGAGTTAATAAATATTGCTCACAAATTAAGTTGAATGATTTAGGACATTATCCCGCAGGTGTCCGAGCACAAGCGGTTTCATTGAACGGCAAGATAATAGATGACTTTTTATTTATTGAAACCAAAAGATGCTTACACATAGGAAATGCACCCTCACCTGCAGCAACATCTTCAATACCAATTGCAAAATATATAGTTAATAAAATTAATATTAATTAAACTATTTGCTTTTTATTATAATATAATGTATTAATTGTGGCTTGTTACGAATGCTTTGTTATTCTACTGGCTTCATATGTTCGTTATTCTTATTAATGTAAAATATTCTATGCATTATTCATCGTGATATATATTTGGTTTAATAACAGAGTTTTCGTAATAGATAATATGATTATATTAATTTATTTTTTATTAAAAAATCAATAATTTAAAGTTAATATGATTTAATAAACGTAATTTTTGTGTTACATTCTAATTTTAGAAAGGATTTCAAAATATGGAAAATCATGCAAGACCAAGTTTTATAATGGCTATATTTCCTATACTTGCCACAGTTTCGTTACTAATGTTACAATTATTCGTATATGAAGATTTTACACCTCATATACCAATTGCACTAGGTTTAGCGATTACCTGTTTAGTTGGATATTTTAATGGTTTTAAATGGGATGATATAGAAGACGGAATATTTCGTGTAATTAGCGTAGCATTGCCGTCTGTTTCAATATTATTAATTGTAGGTATGACAGTTGGTATCTGGATTGCATCAGGTACTGTTCCTTCTATGATATACTACGGGTTAAATATAATTAATCCTACATATTTCTTAGCAACATCTATGTTGTTATGTGCTTTTGTTTCTGTTTCTTTAGGTACATCTTGGGGTACGACCGGAACTGTCGGCCTTGCACTTATGGGAATAGGTGCGGGTTTTGGTATTCCTCCATATTGGATTGCCGGTTCAGTTGTATCAGGAGCATTCTTTGGTGACAAAGTTTCACCATTATCTGATACTACAAACTTGGCTCCTGCTGTTGCTGGTGTTGGTCTATTTGATCACATTAAAAATCTTTTACCAACTACAGTTCCTGCTATGTTGATAGCATTGACTATTTACCTGATTGCAGGTTTTTCATTAGTTTCAGAAGAATCTTTTTCTTTAGATAAACTTAGTTTAATGACATCTACTCTTGAACAAAAAACAAATGTTTCAATTTTAACATTATTACCTATATTATTAGTAATAACTTTAGCTATTAAGAAATTTCCAGCAATTCCGGCACTATTTGCAGGTGTTGTTTTAGGTTCTATTATTGCAATGATACAAGGTGTTTCATTCCATAATATTTTATCTTATGCATACGATGGTTACAAAATTGATACAGGTTTAGCTGAATTAGATAGCTTGTTAAATCGCGGTGGTATTACATCTATGAACTGGGTTATTACATTAGTTTTATTTGCCCTAGGTTTAGGTGGAGCATTGGAGCGTACCAAGTGTTTAGAAGTTATTATGGAAAAAGTCCTACAAAGAATTAAATCTTTTGCTGGATTACAAATTTTTGCAACCACTAGCTCTATATTAACAAATGGTATTTCAGGTGATGTATACTTATCTATTGCTTTACCAGGTCGTATGTTAGCGCCTGCGTATCGTGGAATGGGATATTCTACTAAAAACCTATCTCGTGCTATCGAGGAGGGTGGAACATTGATATCTCCTTTGATTCCTTGGAATGTTGGTGGTGCATTTGTTATGTCCGCACTAGGCTTGGGTATATCAGAAGGTAATTATGAAAACTTAATGTATATTCCATTATCTTTTGCTTGTTGGATTTCACCATTAATTGGTATGATTTATGCATTAACTGGTAAATTTAGCCCTAAGGCTACACCAGAAGAAAAAGAAAAATGGAAAAATGATAAAGAAGAAGTTTTAAAATTATAAAAAATTATTCTTAACAACAATAAAAGCCCCTTTTTATAAAAGGGGCTTTTTTTTTTTTTGAATTCATCGTATATTAAAAAAGCCACTTCATAAGAAGTGGCTGGTTTATGGTGCCGACAGAGAGACTTGAACTCCCGACCCTCTGATTACAAATCAGATGCTCTACCAACTGAGCTATGTCGGCTTGACATTGAGAGATTTTTAACAAAAAAAAACTTATATTGCAAGTGTTTTTATGATAAATATAGAAAAATATTTATAAGGAGTACAAAATGTTTATATTTAATGTTATTTTAGCAATAATAAAGATTTTATTGTTTTTTATTCTGACTCTATTTTTTTCTATTTTGGTATTAATTTCACCTATCCCTCAAAATCAACGTATTTTTTTATGCCGTGTTTGGGGTTGGTTAAGTCTTAAAGTGTTTTGTATTAAGTTAAATGTAGTTGGTGATTTATATAAAAACAAACACCGCCCTATAATTATAATATCAAATCATTTTGGCTTAGCAGAAATACTAGCTATATTTTGTCTTTATCCTGCTCATTTTGTTGCAAAATCTGAAATGGCAAGTTGGGCATTAGTTGGTTGGTCGATGAGAAGAGCAGGTCAAATATTTATAAATCGAAAACGAAAAGATTCCAAAGATCATATTGATGCAGTTTTAAATTCATTGAAGGAATATAAAAATATAGCTTTTTTCCCAGAGGGGACAACATCTGATTCATTGATTCTATTACCATTTAAAAGCACATTGTTTAGGTCTTTAAACAAAGAGAACTTTATTATTTCTGCAACCATTCAACCTCTTGTAATTACATATACAAAAGTTTCAGGAAAAAAGATAACTCCTGAACAAAGAAAAAAATCTTCTTGGGGTAATAGCGTGGGTATGTTTGAATTCTTACTTAATATGTCTTTACTTCCAAGTGCTGAATTGACTGTAAAGGCATTACCACACATAAATGTTGATGAACCTATTGAAGCTAGATTGTTAGTTGATAAATTACAGCACGATATGAATGCTGAATTTGTTAATTTAATAAAATAATAATTTATTTATATTTATTATATCTATCTTGAATTTCTTGCGGGGCAAGGTGTAAATATCGTGTTAGCACTTTGGCTTGTTTATTTTTTAACATTATTTCTGCTAAGTCGCCTTGATTATTATGGCATACTGATACATATCGTTTGTATCTATCGATATCAATGACTTTACAAGATACTTTTCGATTCCCTTTTTTTATTAATTTTATCATAAATGTTTTTGCTATCTTACCTTTTTTGGTATTAAGTTCTGGGGCATTAACTCCGAATATACGAACTTCATATTTTTTAAAATCATTACTACTAATTCGTAATGAATCTCCGTCAATTACCCATACTTTACCATCAATTTCTGCTCCAATTTTTAATTTGGCTTTTGCAGGTATGATTAATAAAAAAGAGCAAATTATTACATAAAATATTTTCATGTTAACATCATACATAAAAAGTGTTATGATTCATATTATTAATTATTATTAATTTTTCTATGAGGGAGAATTTTATGGAAAAAGTAGAAATTTTTTGGCGTGATGGTTGTGGTTTTTGTAGTCGTGTGCAATCTTTGTTTACGATGAAAGGTGTTAAGTATGAATCTTATAATATCTGGGAAAGCGAAGAACACGCAAATTTAATGAAAACTAGGCTTCCAAATGCAACTACTGTTCCACAAGTATTTATAGATGGAAAACATTTGGGTGGTTGTGATGATGTTATGAAATTAGAACAATCAGGTAAATTAGATAAATTATTAGGTATATAAGATACTGTAATATTTTGTAATATTGTTTTATTGGATATATTTTAAACAGGATTGTATTATATTTTTATGAATAAAATTAGTTTTATAATTATGGGCGCAGGCAGAGGAACACGAATGAAATCTTCGGTTTCTAAGGTTATGCACAAAGTCGCAGGCTTGCCTATGATTAATTATGTTATTAATGCAGTAAAACCATTAAATCCACATATTGGATGTGTGGTTGTTAATCCTGATAATAAAGATGAAGTAGAATCAGTTATAGGCGATGTTTCAACTGTATTACAACAAGATCCTAACGGTACTGGTTCCGCGGTTAGTGCTTGCAAAGATTTATTTACAGCTAAAAATAATACTGAAAATACGGTAATTATTTTAAATGGTGATGCTCCTTTAATTCAAACTGATACTATCGCTCATTTAATTGATACAAAAAATGAAGTTGATGCTGATATTTCCATATTAGGTTTTCTTGCTGATAATCCAACTGGATACGGTCGTATTATGATTGCTGATGATGATTTTGTTGATGCAATTATTGAAGACAAAGAATGTAATGACGAACAAAGGCAAGTTAACCTATGTTATTCAGGAATAATGGCGGTAAGTAGTAAATTATTATTTGAATTGGTTGATAAGATTGATAATAAAAATGCAAAAGGTGAATATTATTTAACCGATATAATCAAGATTGCAAAATCACAAGGTAAAAAAATTACATTCGCGATTGCTGATGAAAATGAAGTTATGGGTTGCGATTCAAAAATTGATTTATCTGTAGCCGAAGCTATTTGTCAATATAATTTACGAATGAGGGCTTTGGAACAAGGTGTTCATATGCTTTCACCTGAAACCGTTTATTTTTCACATGATACAAAAATCGGAAAAGATGTTGTAATTGAACCTAATGTCGTATTTGGTCTAGGTGTGGAAATTTCAAATAACACAACAATTCGTGCATTTTCACATTTTGAAAAATGCATAGTAGGAGAAAATTCCGTTGTTGGCCCTTATGCCAGAATTCGTCCAGAAACTGTATTACAAGGTGATAATAAAATTGGAAATTTTGTTGAAATTAAAAAATCTGTAATTGGCAAGGGTAGTAAGATTAATCACTTGTCATACATTGGTGATACAACAATGGGTAATAAAGTTAACATTGGTGCCGGTACTATTACTTGTAATTATGATGGTTATGATAAATATAAAACTAAAATCGGTGATAATGTATTTATCGGTTCAAATACGGCAATAATTGCCCCTGTTAATTTGAGTGATGATTCTATGGTTGGTGCCGGTTCAGTAATTACAAAAAATGTTGAAAAAGACCAATTGGCATTAAGCCGTTGTGAACAAAATAATATTGATAATTATTCAAAAGAATTCCGCGATTTGAAAGAAAAATAATGTGTGGAATTATTGGAATTATTGGCAAAAATCAAGCTAGTGAATTGTTGATTGATGGACTGCGCAGATTAGAATATCGCGGTTATGATTCAACTGGGATTGCAACCGTTGATGATGGAATTCTTAATCGTCGTCGTGCTTCTGGTAAAATTATCAACTTAGAAAAAGAAATTTTAAAGAAGCCTATATCCGGAACAATGGGAATAGGTCATACTCGTTGGGCAACCCACGGTGTGCCTAGCGAAAATAACGCTCATCCACATATGACAGAAAAAGTTGCAGTTGTTCATAATGGCATAATTGAAAACTATCGTGAATTAGCTGATGGTTTAGGATTAAAACCAAGTGATATGGAATCAGAAACAGACACAGAGGTTATAGTTCATTTATTAACACAAAAATTGAATGATGGAAAAACACCTTTACAGTCAGTACAAGAAATATTACCACAATTAAAAGGTGCTTTTGCATTATGTATGATTTTCTCAGGCCATAATAATACTATGATTGGGGCAAGGGTTGGTTCTCCTTTGGCTATTGGTGTTGGTGATGGTGAAACTTATTTTGGTTCTGATGCTTTGGCTCTTGCACCATACACACAAGATATATGTTATTTAAATGATGGTGATTATGTTATTGCAACAGATGATAATATAAAAATATATGATAATTCAGATAAAGTTGTTGAACGCCCGATTGTAAAAACCTCTCTGAGTGGTGATTCAGTTGGTCGTGGGAATTATGAAACCTTTATGGAAAAAGAAATTCACGAACAACCAACGGTAATAGGTGACACTCTTACAAGCTATATTCACCCTGCAAAACAAACTCTTACTATTCCAGATTTAGGAGTAGATTTTAATAAAATTGAAAAAATTACGATATCTGCTTGTGGAACGGCTTATTATGCAGGTTTAGTTGCTAAGTATTGGATTGAAAAGCTTACAAGAATACCTGTTGAAATTGATGTTGCATCGGAATTTAGATATCGTGAGCCACCAATGTTTAAAAATGGTGTTGCTATATTTGTTTCCCAAAGTGGTGAAACAATGGATACATTGGAAGCCTTGCGATATTGCAAAAAACAAAATCAAAAAATTATATCAATTGTTAATGTATTGGAAAGCACTATTGCCAGAGAATCTGATGCTATATTACAAACACAAGCAGGCCCTGAAATAGGTGTTGCATCTACAAAAGCCTTTACTACACAATTGACAGTATTATTATGTTTAAGTTTATCTATTGCAAAACAAATAGGAAAATTAGATAAAAAACTTGAAAAAGAATTCGTTTCTGCATTACTAGAATTACCATCAACAATATCACAAGTACTAGCAGAAGCTGATAACATTAAAGCCATAGCCGAGAATGTTGCAAAAGCAAAAGATGTATTATTCCTTGGAAGGGGAGTTAATTATCCAATTGCAATGGAAGGTGCATTAAAATTAAAAGAGATATCTTATATTCACGCCGAAGGTTACCCAGCAGGGGAAATGAAACACGGACCCATTGCTTTGATTGATGATAGTGTTCCGATTATAGCATCTTGCCCAAATGACGAATTATTTGACAAAACAGCAGGTAATATACAAGAAGCAATTGCAAGAGGTGGTAGAGTTGTATTTATGTCAGATAGTGACGGTATTGCAAAAATGCGAAAAATGACAAGTACAAGTTTTGCTGAATTTTGTGTGCCAAAAATTAATCATTTAGTTGCTCCGATACTTTATTCCGTACCCGTTCAATTACTAGCATATTATTGTGCATTTATTAAAGGTACAGATATAGACCAACCTAGAAATCTAGCTAAATCTGTTACAGTAGAATAAACTTAGTCTGTAAAAAAAATTCTAAAATCATTATAATTATTTTATTTTTTAGCTATTATATGATAATCACCTTATTAAAATACTGTTTTAAGGAGTAAAAAATGTATAAACCTGTAATAATACTAGTTAATCCTCAGATGCCTGAAAATATAGGAATGTCGGCAAGAGCAATGTACAATTGTGGTATTGAGAATTTAAGATTGGTTAAACCAAGAGAACATTATCCATCCTCCAGAGCAATGGCTACATCCGCGGATTGCTTAAAACAAATGCCCGAAGTTGAAGTTTTTTCAACAGTCGCAGAAGCCACAGCTGATTTACAGTATATATATGCATCAACAGCTCGTCCTCGACAAATGCAAGTTGAAGTCTTAAATCCAATGCAAGCAGGGGTTAAAATGGCAGAACAAAGTCAGTCTGATGTAAAAGTTGGTATATTATTTGGGTGTGAAGCAAGTGGGTTGGCAAATTCTGATATTGCTCAGTGTAATTCAGTAGTAACAGCACCGTTAAATCCAAATTTCACATCTTTAAACATATCACAAGCCGTATTATTATTATCTTGGAATTGGTGGATAAATTTAAATAATGAAAATTTCCCAATGCCTAGTATTGCACCTGATTATGAATTAGCAAAAGGGGTTGATAAACAACAATTTGTAAAAAGATTGATAAGTGAAATTGAACCAAGAGGTTTTTTTAAATCGAAAGATGCAACAGATACAGTAAAACGAAATATCTATAATCTTTTTTCAAGAATAGATTTAAATGAACAAGAATTAAAAATGTTACAAGGTATTTTATCTACTTTAATAAAATATTAATTTATATTAAATGTTTATCAAAATCTTTTATCACTTGTTGATAAATTTCTTTTTTAAAAGGCACTATATTTTTAGCTAAGCTTTCAATATCTGTCCATTTCCAGTCACTAAACTCTGGATTTTCGGTATTTATATTAATTGATGAATCTTCGGATGTTAATTTTAATAAAAACCACTTTTGTTTTTGTCCTTTGAATTGACCATTCCATAATTTACTTGATAAATCATTTGGTAAATCATATTTTATCCAATCTTTATGATAATCAATTATTTCGGCATGTTTTTGCGATATACTTGTTTCTTCCTGTAACTCGCGCCACATAGCTTTTTCTATGTATTCGCCTTCATCAACACCACCTTGTGGCATTTGCCAATATTCTTGTGTTGGGGTGTTAGGGTAGTCAATTCGACTACCCACCCACACTTTTGATTTGTTTTTATTCAGTAACATTATCCCTACATTGGGACGATACGGACGATTATCAGTCATATATTATCTAATACTCTCTAATAATATAGCAGTTTTTAATGTATCAATTGCTCTTGCAAGAGGGTAATCAGTAATATTTAGAGTTTTACCTTCTTTCCCATCTTGTTTTTGCTTTAATTTATCTTCGATGGATATTTTTTCTTGTTTTTTCTCTTGTTCATTAGATAATGCACCTGATAATTTATTTTCACCATATTCCACCTCTTCTAATTCTTTCGTAACAACAAGCCTTGGGATTACAACATCTGGAATTATACCAAGCTTTTGTATGCTTCGTCCTGATGGTGTATAATACCTTGCTGTTGTAAATTTAATTGCTTTGTCCTTAGATATTTGAATTATTGATTGTACAGAACCCTTACCAAAAGTTTTTTGTCCAACAATTATTGCTCGTTTATGGTCTTGTAAACTACCGGCAACGATTTCAGAAGCAGAAGCAGAGCCACGATTAACTAATACGACAATAGGTTTTCCACTTGTAATGTCACCTTTTTTTGCATTCCATCTTCTTGCCGAATCTTTTTGTCGTGAGCGTGTTGAAACAATTTCACCTTGTTCAAGAAAGGCATCACTAACTCCGACAGCTTGACTTAATAGACCACCTGGATTGTTTCTTAGATCAATAATATATCCTTTTATTTTATTATTTTTCTTTAATTTTTTAACTTCTCTTGTTAAATCCTTAGTTGTTTTTTCTTGGAATTGAGTAATTTTTATGTGTGCGATATTATCTTCTATTATTTTTGCTTTTATAGATGGAGTTTTTATAACAGCACGAGTTATATTAACATCAAAAGGCTTTTCTTTACCGCGCCATACTTTTAACTTTACTTCTGTTCCTGGCTTTCCTCTTAACATTTCTATACCATCGTTAAATGATAAGTTGTCAACATATGTACCATCAATTTGAATCACTAAGTCACCAGATTTCATTCCAGCTTTTTGGGCTGGGGTATCATCGATAGGTGAAACAACTTTTATAAATTTGGTTTTTTCATCGCGTTGTACTACCATACCAACACCTGTAAATTTACCGGTTGTTGCTTCTTTCGATCTTTCAAAATCTTTTTCTGTTAAGTAAGCAGAGTGAGGGTCAAGTTTATTTAACATTCCTTCAATAGAGTAATCAAATAAATCTTTAAAAGTTTTTTCCTCTACATAATTATTTTTAATATTCATTAATATTTTTACAAATGTTTCAACACGATTATAAAAATCGTCTTTATCTGTTTTTTCCGAAAATGCAAAACTGTATGATGTAATAGAACCTATCAGTAATATAGAAAATATAATAGTAGTTAATTTTTTCACGCTTTATCTCCTTAACGTATCCTTATTTATCCATCTTAATGGATTTAATGGTTTTGTGCCATACCTAATTTCAAAATGTAGTTTAGGGTTGGTTTTTGGCATCTGTCCAATTGGCTCACCTGTTAGTACCCAAGAGCCTTTATCAACATATACTTTATCGAATCCAATCATTACACTGTTATATCCGCCTTCGTGTGAAATTATTATAACATTGCCTAGTTGTTTGAACTTACCAGAAAATGAAACATAACCATCAAACGGTGTAATAACAGTAGCTTTACTTCTTGATAATATTGTTATTCCTGTATCTTTTTTACCAGAAATACTTAGGCTTCCAAATGATTTTATTAATTTCCCAATAACAGGTACTTCAATTTTACCTCTTCTAGGAAAACTTCTAATCGATTCTGGTTTATTTAATCTTTCTAATTTCCTTTTTTTATTTTCTGCTTCAATTTTATCAAGAAATTGTTTTATACTTTTTATTTTTTTTGATAATTCATTAGATTTTTTTTGTAGATTATTAATTTTTGATCTAGTGTTTTTTTGCAATAATTTTTTATTATTAATTTGCTCATTTAATTTTTTACGATTATTTGTTAAATTTTGCTGTTTTTGTAAAAATACATCTTTTTTTACACTAAGTGCATTTTGTAAATCATCTAGTGTGTTTAAATCATTTCTTATTTCAATTCTAGTTTTTTCAATTTGTTTTAATATTGTTTTTAATGCTATCGTGCTTTGAATTGCAGTTTTTGAAGAACCAGGATATATAATAATAGAATTTCCCGGATTTTTTGATATTCGTTCTAGTGATATAATAATTGACGATAATTTTTTTGTATTATTTTGTAGCTGAGAAAATTTAATCTCGTACTCGGAATTTAATGAATTAATATTCTTTTCTAGCAAATATAATTGCTTTTCATATTCACGATTTTGATTGGCAATTGATTTTGTAAGAACATTTAATTTTTTAATCTGCTTTTCAAGATTATTCTTTATTTTTAATTGTTGATTTTGCTCGTTTTTTATCTTGTTAAGATTGTTTTTAGCTTGTTCAAGACTTACTTTGTTATTAGCATTAGCATTATTAGACATCAAAAATACAATAAAAAATATTAATCTTAGCAATCGCATTGTATTAGGTTTTCCCCTGTCATTTCAATGGGTTTTTCAATGCCAAGTAAATATAATATAGTAGGGGCTATATCTCCTAATACACCATCATTTAATTTTATATCATTTACCCCTGAAATAATAAAATTAACAGGGTTAAGAGTGTGTGCAGTATGAGGCTCTTTTTTTTGTTTATCGTACATAATGTCACAATTTCCGTGGTCGGCTGTTACAATTAAAATACCGCCTAGTTTCTCAACACAAGAATGTACCTTGCCCAAACATTCATCAACTGCCTCACACGCTTTAACAGCGGATTCTAGTATGCCTGTGTGTCCCACCATATCTGGATTAGCAAAATTAAGAACAACCATATCTGTTTGCCCTTTATTTAATTCTTTTACCAAATTATCAGTTAATTCATACGCGCTCATTTCTGGTTTTAAATCGTATGTTGCAACTTTTGGACTATTTGATAGTAATCTTGTTTCCCCTTTAAATTCGCTTTCATTACCACCATTAAGGAAAAATGTTACATGTGGATATTTTTCTGTTTCAGCAGTTCTTATTTGTTTTAATCCGGCTTTTGCGACAACTTCACCCAGTGTGTTATTAATCGGAATTGGCTTGTAAACAATTCCCATATATTTATCGTGTTTATATGAATATGATACAACACCACAAGCGGTTGTTATTTTTTTATCGTGAACGGTGTATTCATCAAAACTACTATCTAATAATGCTGATAGTATTTGTCTTGCTCTATCACTACGGAAATTTGTACAAAATATTCCATCACCATCTTCAAAACCTTGATAATCATTTATTACAGTAGGTTTAATAAATTCATCAGTTATATCATTTTTATATGATTGTTCTATTAATTCAATTGGGTTATAGCTAGTTGGATTATCCTTGTTTGTAATACCTTGTGCAATTACATCTGTGGCTAGCTTTATTCTGTCCCAATTTCTATCTCTGTCCATTGCATAATATCGCCCAGAAACAGTTGCAATTGTCGCACTTGTTTGTTGTTGTATTTGGGTTATATATTTTTTTGCACTAGTAGGGGCTGTATCGCGTCCATCAGTAAATATATGTAGTTTAACTTTAACACCTTGGTTTATAATTTCATTAGCAAAAGCTATTGTGTGATTAATGTGTGAATGCACTCCGCCATCTGAAATTAATCCTATAAGATGTGCCGTAGAATTTGCTTTTTTTAATGAACTTACAAATTTTATAAAATCTTCTTCGTTCGCAAATGATTTATCGACACAAGATTTATCAATTCTAGGTAAAGTTTGAATAATAGTTCTTCCCGCTCCGATATTCATATGACCAACCTCGGAATTACCCATTTGTCCATCAGGCAAACCAACTGCTAGCCCGCAAGCTTTTAAATGTGAATTTGGACAAGAATTTAACAATTTATCAAAATTTGGTGTATTTGCAATTTTAGGAGCATTATATTCTTTGTTTTTTTCATCGCCCCAACCATCTAGTATGCAAAGTACAACGGGTCTTTTATTCATATGATTTTGTTCCTTTTAACATTAAAAATATAATAACAAAAAAAGATTAAAAAATAAAACTTAAATCTTGTGATACGGATGATTATCCATAATAGTTTGAACGCGATATAACTGTTCGCACAACATAACACGAACTAACATATGTGGAAAGGTCATTGCTCCGAACGATATAATAATATCTGCTCGTTGTTTTATAGATTTATCTAAACCAAATGCACCACCAATTACAAAATATATATTTTGCCCATTTGCGGTTAATGTTTTTATTTTTTCAGAGAATTTTTCACTAGAAAATGTAGTTCCTGTTTCATCTAGTGCTATTAATATGTCATTATTTGAAATTTTACTTAGTATTAAATCAGCTTCAGCCTTTTTTATCTGATTTTCAAGTAATGTTTTCTTTGTTTCAAGCTCTATGATGTTAATAGGAATACTACATCTTTTTATATATTTTTTCACTATATCAAGTTCAGGACTTGATTTCATTTTTCCAATAGCAATAATATTGAACTTCATAATTTTATTCGTTTATTAGTGGTGGATCAATCCATAATTTTTCTAGGTCATAAAATTCACGGACTTCTGGGCGGAATAAATGAACAACAACATCACCACAATCCATCGCAACCCAATCACCAGAAGTTTTTCCGGAAATAATAGCCTCTTTATAACCTTTTTTTCTTAGTTCATCTTCTACATAACGAGCAAGAGCTGAACATTGCCTAGAAGAAGTGGCCGTTGCAATAACCATATAATCGGCAAAGTATGCTTTGCCATTTAAATCAATAACCTTAATATCTTGTGCTTTATTAATATCAAGAGTATTACTTATTAAATCTAGCATTTCTTTGCTTTTAATCATTTTTTATTCCTTGTCATAAATTTTATTTTTACGAATTTTAGTTGAAGATGTATAATTATTAGTCGAATTTATCAATACAATACCGTTATCATTTTTCATAAAATCATTAATTTCATCTTTAAAGATAAGATTTGTACCACAACCTAGAAAATCTTGCAAGTTTTCGCTGTTAAATTCATAATTTGGGCGATTGCATATAACAATTTTTATATTATTTAAAATTGTTTCATAAGATTTCCATTTTTTAAAGTCATTTATGTTATCAGAACCCATAATCCAAACAAAATTATCATCATAACTTTGTTTTAAATGATTTATTAAATCAACTGTATAAGGGCTGTTTATTTTTTCTTCAAAACTATGAATTTTTATTTTATTGTCTTTGATAACTTCCTTGGCAATTTTTATACGCTTATCTAGTGATAAATATGTTTTCGCATCTTTGAAAGGGTTTTTCGATGTGATTATCCACCAAATTTCATCTAGATTTAATTTTTCCATCGTTTGACAGGAAATTTCTAGATGTCCATTGTGAGCAGGATTAAATGAACCGCCTAATACCCCAATTTTTTTTACGGTTGCCACGATTTTTCTATTCCTTGTTCTTTTTCTTTTTGTTTTATTTTCTTATTTTTATCTTGTTTTATCATTTTATGCAATTTTCTTAGCACAGTTTCAATATTTTCACCTGTTACACCAGACATTGTTAAAATTGTAGCATCTGTTGCTTGCTTTAATTCCTTTTTCATTTCCGTAATTATTTCCGGAATTAATGCATCTATTTTGTTGATTACAACAACTTCTTGCTTATTGGCTAGTTTATCACCGTATTTTTCAACTTCATTACGAATTGTTTTATATGCTTGTACTACATTTTCATCAGATCCATCAATTAAATGTAATAATGCACCGCATCTTTCAATATGCCCTAAAAATCTAGTCCCTAATCCTTGCCCTTGACTTGCACCTTCTATTAATCCAGGTATATCAGCAATCACAAATTCTTGTTGGTCTTGGTATACAACCCCTAAGTTAGGGTGAAGTGTAGTAAAAGGATAATCAGCAACTTTTGGCCTTGCCCTTGATACTTTTGAAAGAAAAGTTGATTTACCAGCATTTGGAAGACCTAACAAGCCAACATCAGCGATTAATTTAAGACGAAGCCATATCCACATATCTTCACCAGGCCAACCAGGTTCTGATTTTCTAGGTGCTTGATTTGTAGATGTTTTAAATGCAGTATTTCCTCTTCCGCCATCACCACCTTGTAACAATTTTATTTTTTGTCCAACTTCTGTCATATCGGCGATTACAGTATCACGATCTTCTGATAATATTTCCGTTCCAACCGGTACCTTTAATATTACATCTTGCCCATCTTTTCCGTGGCGATCACGCCCCATACCGCCGTCACCTCGTTTTGCTTTGAAGTGTTGAGTATACCTGTAATCAATCAATGTATTTAATCCATCGATTGCCTCAACCCATACATCACCACCTCGTCCGCCGTTACCACCATTCGGGCCACCGAATTCAATGTATTTTTCACGACGAAATGAAACAGAGCCACCGCCACCGTCACCACTCTTTATATATATTTTTGCTTGGTCTAAGAATTTCATAACTTTATTATAATATTTTTTATTGGTTAAAAAAAGCGGGAAATTAATTTATTTCCCGCTTATTAATTTCATAAATTAAAGAATTAATTTACCGGTACAATCTCAACAGTTGTTCTTGCTTTTGTTTTTTTGAATAAAACATTGCCTTCAACAGTTGCAAAAATAGTATGGTCTTTACCCATACCAACATTACGACCAGGGTGGAATTTAGTACCTCTTTGACGGATTATGATATTACCTGGAACTACTTTTTCACCACCGAATTTTTTTACACCTAGTCTACGACCTTCGGTATCACGACCGTTTCTTGAACTACCACCAGCTTTTTTATGTGCCATTTTTCGTTCCTTTCCTTATGCTTTAATATCAGTTATTTTCAAAATAGAAACCGGTTGACGGTGTCCATTTTTGCGACGGTAATTATGACGACGCTTTTTCTTGAAAATAATAATTTTTTTATTGCGAGTTTGCTCAACAACTTCTGCTTCTACGCTAGCACCTTTTACAATCGGAGAACCAACAGCCGGCTTATCGCCGCCAATCATTAATACTTCGTCCAATTTAATTTTTTTACCAGCTTCCGCTTCAAGCTTTTCAACACGAATTACATCGCCTTTGGTAACTTTGTACTGTTTACCACCAGTTTTTATAATTGCATACATTTTGTACGACCTTTTACTTTAATATTCGCATTTTACGGTGATTTGCTTTTATTTATGCAAATTCTTCTATTTACCTCAAATAGCATCTTTATAAAATCATAAATATCAATGACAGAATCAAAGATTATTAACCTTATAATATAAACAAGACAAATAGTCAATTAATTAATTAATTTTTGGAATCCCTTGATATACATAGATTATTTTAGCTTAAAAGCATTGTAATGTATAAAACTATGGTTGACGAAATATTAAAATTATTATAATATAATCGGTAATTTGTCTAAATAAAAATAATAATAGTAACAGTAGGAAAATATACATGACATTAAATCTTGATAAAAAAAATATCCCTGAAGGTGTAACAGCAGTATTAGTTTTAAATGATGGCAATGTATTTTTTGGCTACGGCCTTGGTGCTGAGACGGCTACGGTTGCAGAGATTTGTTTTAATACTTCCATTACCGGTTATCAAGAAATTATGACTGATCCGTCATATGCGGGGCAATCAATTACATTTACATTCCCACATATTGGAAATGTTGGTACAAACGAAGAAGATTTTGAAAATATCGAACCTGTTGCAAGAGGGGCTATATTAAGAGCCGATATTTCAGAGCCATCAAACTGGCGTAATATGCAAGATTTTGATAGTTGGTTGAAAAAATATAATATTCCAGCTATTTCAGGTGTTGATACAAGGCATGTTACGGCGAATATTCGTGATAATGGCGCACCGCACGGGGTTATATGTCACGATAAATCAGGTAATTTTGACCTAGAAAAACTTTATGAACAAGCAAAATCTTGGTCTGGTTTAAAGGGGTTAGATTTAGCAAAAGAGGTTTGTTGTAAAAAACCGTATGAATGGAATGAAACCCTTTGGAAATTGGGTAATGGTTATACTGAAAGCCAAGATTTAAAATATCATATTGTTGCAATTGATTATGGAATAAAACGAAATATTTTACGCAATTTATCATCACAAGGTTGTAAAATAACAATTGTTCCTGCGACTACAAGCGCGCAAGAAATACTTGCATACAATCCAGATGGAATATTTTTATCAAATGGTCCGGGTGATCCATCCGCAACTGGTAAATATGCCGTTCCTGTTATTCAAGAATTAATCGCAAGTAGAAAACCTATATTTGGTATTTGTTTAGGGCATCAAATGTTAGCACTAGCATTGGGTGCAAAAACTGAAAAAATGCATCTAGGGCATCGTGGAGCAAATCATCCTATCAAAGATTTAACAACAGGTAAGGTTGAGATTACATCACAAAATCACGGTTTCGTGGTAAATAAAGATAACTTGCCGGATAACATTGAAATAACACATTTTAGTTTATTTGATGGCACCTTAGCAGGCATTGCGATGAAAAATCAGCCTGTATTTTCTGTGCAATATCATCCAGAAGCTTCACCTGGACCACAAGATTCGCATTACTTATTTAAGAGATTTACCGATTATTTAAAAGCACAATAAATGTTGTTTATAAATAATTATTATTTTAGTAAAAAAAACACTTGAAAAAAGAATGAAAAAAACATATATATGCTTACAGTTACTTATTGGGATGTAGCCAAGTGGTAAGGCAACGGGTTTTGATCTCGTGTACCGTAGGTTCGAATCCTACCATCCCAGCCAAATAAATAAAGCCACCTTTTCTAGGTGGCTTTTTTATTTACTCATTTTACTTGTATAAAAAAGTGGGCTATATAAAAAAAAGTGGGGCATAACCCCACCAAGTTTGCTTGCCCGCGGTTGTTATTGCATCGTTGAAAACGTAATCATTGCAATAACAGAGCTTAATAAATTTAAATGACTATCAAGCAATATAAAAAAAAGTGGGGCATAACCCCACCAAGTTTGCTTGATAGTAGGAAGGGGGTATTGCTACCCCATCTCCGCGCGTAAAAGCTTGCGAAGCTCGTCAATCGGTTTAGCATTTGGTAATCGCCAGTAAGTCCAGCCATTACAGCTAGGCGCACCTTGCACCATAGCTCCAACTTTATGAATGCTACCCGAAAATTCTTGTGATGTAATAGAGCCGTCAGCTCTTACATTAGCAATAAATTTTTTACAAGGTGATATTAATTTCTCACCTGCATTTAATAAACCTTTTTCTATTAAATTACCGAATGGAATACGAACTTCTTTTCTCTTTTCAACGGTAACTTCTAGTGTTTTTGGATCTGTTGTGGTTATTTCAGACAATCTTTTTTCTGCATTTTCTATGTAATTTTTATCTTGTTCAATACCAATGTATTGTCGACCCATCTTTTTAGCTACTGCACAAGTTGTTCCTGTGCCAGAAAACGGATCAAGGATAATATCGTTTGGATTTGTAGAGGCAAGAATAATGCGGTATAGCAAATTCTCGGGTTTTTGTGTTGGGTGAATTTTATCACCGTTTTTATCTTTTAATCGTTCATTTCCTGTGCATAAGGACATATACCAATCAGAACGCATTTGTAAATCTTCGTTTAAAGCTTTTAAAGCGTGGTAATTAAATGTATATTTTGCATCTTTTTCTTTCGATGCCCAAATCATAGTTTCGTGTGCATTGGTAAATCTAGTCCCGCGGAAATTTGGCATAGGATTGTTTTTTACCCATACTACATCATTTAAAATCCAATATCCTAGATCTTGAATTTTTGCACCTACGCGAAATATATTATGATAAGAGCCAATAACCCATATAGTTCCATTTGGCTTTAAAATTCTTTTTGCTTGGGTAAGCCATTGTTGTGAAAAATTATCATATTCAGAAAAAGTGTCGAATTTATCCCAATCATCATTTACTCCGTTTACTACCGAATTATTAGGACGAGTTAAACCTTCGCCTAGTTGTAAATTATATGGAGGGTCAGCAAAAATCATATCAACAGATTGTTCAGGCATTTTTGACATTGCTTCGATGCAATCTTCATTTATTAAAATATTTGTTTTTATTTTTGTCATTTAATTATAAATCTTTCATAAAACGAATCACCACTACCGAATCAATAACATATAAAAAGAATCGGTGTCAAACACAAAAATACTTTAATATCTAGCGTTTTATATAAAAGTGTTTAAAATCAATAACTTATAAAAAAAGAATCATTTTTAGGTGATTCTTTATTTTTCGATTGTATGTTCAAGGTAATTTATTTTTGGTTATTTTGCATAGATTTTTTGATAGGTGCGAATGATTTTCTATGGTGTTGGCATATGCCGTAATTTTCTATGCCTTTTTTATGGTCTAGGGTTCCATAGCCCGCGTTTCTTTCCCAACTATAATGGGGGTGTTGTTTTGCCAATTCGGACATCATCAAATCTCTTGATACTTTTGCTATTACGGAAGCAGAAGCTATTGAAAAGCTGATTGAATCGCCTTTTACTATTGTTGTTTGTGGGATTGATATATTTACTTTTTGATTTCCATCTATTAATGCGTGTGAAATTTTATTTTCTAGCATTTTATTTAAACCTTCTATTGCTCTTTTCATAGACAATAGGCTTGCTTGTAATATGTTTAGTTCATCAATTTCATCAACGGAAGCGGTTGCAATACAGTAATGACAATGTTGTTTTAATGGTTCAAATAATGCCAATCTTTTTTTGTCGGTAAGCTTTTTTGAATCATCTAGGATTTCTTTTATACTTGTTGGTAAGTCATTATCTTTTAGTATGACGGCACAACTAAGCACAGGGCCAGCCCAAGGGCCTCTTCCGACTTCGTCGACACCGCAAATCATACCGCTGATTTTATTTTCATATTCAAAATTTGGCATGTGCTTATTATAGAGATTGTTTAATGAATAGTATAGAGGTTTTTTTAGTTTTTTTACTTGCATATATAAATGATTTGGTTATGATATAAAATATATCTTAACCAAATTAGAATCGATTCTAAAAAGACTTATGCATAGAAAATTTATTTATATATTATTACCGTTTATTTTTTTTTGTGCCTTAGGTTTAAGTGCCAATTCATCGTATGCTAGAAATGTTTATGGTAGTAAGTATGCTTCCATTATAATAGAGCAATCAACAGGAAAAATACTTTATTCAAGGGGTGCTAATTTAGCGAGGTATCCGGCTAGTCTTACAAAAATAATGACTCTTTATATTCTGTTCGAAGATTTAAAGAAGGGAAAAATAAAGCTTTCTACTAAGTTAAAGGCATCATCTCGTGCGGTAAGGCAACCGCCTAGTCGCATTGGTTTAGGAATTGGTGAGAAAATAACAGTTAAGAATGCGATATTGGCATTAATTATTAAATCTGCAAATGATGTTGCTGTTGCGGTTGCTGAAAATCTTGGTGGGAGTGAGCGAAATTTCGCTCGTCGTATGACTAAAACTGCAACAAGACTTGGTATGAAAAAAACAGTTTTTAAAAATGCTTCTGGGTTGCCGAATTATGCACAACGAACAACGGCATATGATATGGCAATATTAGGTTCTAGAATTTACAGAGATTTTCCAGAGTATTATCATTATTTTTCTGAAAGTTCATTTAAATACGCCAGAAGAACATATTCAAGTCACAATAGAATGTTAAAACAGTATAAAGGTGCAGATGGTATTAAAACAGGTTATATCAGGGCATCTGGATTTAATTTAGTTGTATCTGTCGAAAGAAATGGAACAAGGTTAATAGGTGTTGTTTTCGGCGGAATTTCTAGTTCAAGGCGTGATCTACATATGCGTTATTTATTAAACAAAGGTTTTAGGGTTATTGAGCATATGAAAACTCGACCATTTGATAAAACACAAATTTTTAAATATAATATTTTAAGGGATGTAAGGCTAAAAGATAATATTGAGCAAGGTTCACGAACACCTACCAATAAAATTTGGGCGATACAAGTAGGTGCATATCGCAACAAAAATGTTGCGAAAAATGCAACAAAAGAGGTTTTATCATTATTACCTGATACAAATGATATCACAGTTGAAATACTAGAAATTCAAAGAAATAAAAAATCATTATTCCGTGCAAGAGTAGAAGGATTTGACAAGGAATATGCGGGCAGAGTTTGTTCTGTTATTCAGACAGAAACCAATATTCCGTGCATATTGGTAAAACCATAATTTCAAAAATATTAATTAAGATAATATTATATAATAATTTCTATATTATGTTGCGATAATAATTTATTTACATCATCAATAGATTTTTGCAGATTTTCTTGTGTATCGGCTTCAAAACGCATTGTAATAGAATTTTGTGTGTTAGATGCACGACAAAGCCACCAACCGTTTTTATTGCGAACTCTTACCCCGTCTATTTCACAAATATCAAGGCCTTGTTCTTTAACCTTTTGTTTAAGGGATTCGATTATTGGAAACTTATCTTTTTCATCAACATCAATACGAATTTCAGGAGTATTTATTACTTGTGGCAATTCATCTATTAATTCGGCTAGGGTTTTGTTTTCTGCAAAAACGGAATTTATAAATCTTATTGCTACATATAGTGCATCGTCGTGACCATAAAATTTATCAGCAAAAAATATGTGTGCGGACATTTCACCTGCTAGCGGTGATTTTTCTTCGATCATTTTTGTTTTTACAATTGAATGACCAGTTGCAACCATTACTGGTCTACCGCCTAATCTTTTTATTTCATTAAATAAAACATCGCTTGCTTTTACATCAGATAGGATAGGGGCATTAGGGTTTTCTTTTAATACGGGTTTTGCGAGTATGCAAAGCATTTGGTCACCCCATAATACGCGACATTTATTATCAATTATTCCTATGCGATCGCCATCTCCGTCAAATGCAATACCCATATCGGCTTTTAATTCTTGCACTTTTTGTTTTAATTGAGTTAAGTTTTTTTCAACAGTTGGGTCTGGGTGGTGATTTGGAAATGTTCCGTCAACTTCACCATTTATTAAGGTATGGGTTCCACTTAATTTTGATATTACTTTTTCAATTACTGCACCCATTGCACCGTTTCCTGTATCCCATACAATATTGTAAGATGCTTTTTTATCATAATCTTGTAATATTCGCTGGGCATAAAATGCTGTAAAGTCTTGTTCTTTACAATCACCATTTCCATCTACCCATTTATTGTTTTTTGCATATTCATCAATTAACAATATATCTTGTCCGAAAAATGATTTTCCATCTAGCATTATTTTAAAACCATTGTAATCTTTTGGATTGTGACTTCCTGTTATCATAATTGCTATTGATGTATTATATTCTTTTCCGGCCATATACAGCATTCCTGTTGGACACAAGCCAATATCAAATACATCAATGCCTGAACTTGTTAAGCCTTTTATTAAATGTTGGGCTAGTTCTGGTGATGATAACCTTCCATCAAAGCCGACTGTTGCGGTTGGTGCAAGTTTTTTATTTTTAGCAATTGCTCCCATTGATTTTCCAATTGCGAATGCATCAGCTGTCGTAAGGTCTTTTCCGACAATTCCTCTTATATCGTATTGTCGTAAGATATTTGGGTTAAAATTATGTGACATTATATATACTTTTCTAATATTGATTTTAATTTTTGCTTTATATCTTTGTCTTTATTAGCGAAGGCTATTTGTGCTTCTAAAAATCCTATTTTAGAACCGCAATCAAATCTTTCACCTGTGAATTTAAGGCCGTAAAAATCTTGTTTTTTTAGTATTCCAGCCATTGCATCTGTTATTTGAATTTCCCCGCCACTACCTACGATATTTTTATCGAGTTCATCAAATATTTCAGGTGTTAAGATATATCTTCCTACGATTGCTAAATCGCTTGGTGCTTGTTGTTTTTGTGGTTTTTCAACAAATCCATCAATTTTTATTTCATTGTTATTTTTTTTGCCAGAAACAACCCCGTATTTATGAATTTCATCTTGTGGTATTTGCTGTAAAGCAACAACTCCACACTTATGTTTTTTATACACATCGGCTAGTTGGCATTGCACAGGATTATCAGACATTATTAAATCATCCGGTAGCAATACTTGAAACGGTTCATCTTTTATAAAAGGCTTAGCTAGGGAAATTGCATGCCCTAAACCAAGTTGTTTTTGTTGTACTATTGTTGTTATTGATCCGGATATTTTAGGCTTTACAATATCAACTAATTCTTGTTTGCCTTTTTTAATTAATTCGTGAACTAAATTAGGATCATCTTCAAAATATTTTATAATACTTTTTTTATCAGGTGATATTACAAAAATAAAGTCAGTTCCGCCAGCTGATATGGCTTCATCAACTGCATAATCAATCAATGGTTTGTCTAGCACAGGAAACATTTCTTTGGCAATAACTTTGGAAGCAGGTAAAAATCTTGTCCCAAGTCCAGCAACAGGTAATACAACTTTTTTAATTTTCATAATATGTACTTTTTACACTGTTTTTATGCAAAAATCAAAATAATAATATCTTGATTTTTTTACGCTTTATGTGTATATAAAATTTATGAAATATTTAACAGATTTAGAAATTGAACAATACTGTAAAGACCATTCATCAAGAGAAAATTCTTTATTAAAAAAAATCCGTCAAGATGCTTTTCGTTTTGCCCCGCAAGCCGATATGTGCTCTGATCAATTATCAGGAAGTTTTTTACGCAATATCGCACTGTTAAAGCAACCAAAAAATATTTTAGAGTTGGGAATGTTTTACGGCTATTCTACATTATGTATGGCCGAGGGTTCGCCAAATGCAAAAATAACTTGTGTTGAACACGACGGCAGGGTAATTAACATAGCAAAAGATTTTTTTGATGCTCACCCTTGTAATAATATAATTAATGTTATTCACGCTGATGCAAATACACAACTAGATGAAATATTATCAAATGAAAAATTCGATTTTATTTTTATAGATGCCGATAAAAAAGCATATGTAGATTATGTTAAAAAATGTTGTAACCACCTAGACACAGGAGGCGTTTTAATTGTTGATAATGCATTGTGGCGTGGTAATATTTTAAATACAGAAAATGATGAAAAAGCAATTTCTGTTGATGAATGTAACAAAGAATTATTAAATGATGAAAGATTTGAAAATTCTCTGTTACCAGTTAGGGATGGAATGCATTTAGCGATAAGGAAATAAATAAAATGGAAAAACAAAATATTTTAAACAAGATAAAAAATAAATTTATTGAGTTGTTAATGAAACCACAACAAGTTTCTTTTCTTAAATTTTTCTTTTACATAACAATGTATACATTGATTGTATTTAATTCTGAATTTATTACTAGGTTTTGGTCAATACCCGAGGTTTCAGACAATATATTTATAACCCTTACTATTCCATTTGTATTAATATCTGTGATTATTCTTTTTTATCTTATTATGACTCCACCTGTTATTGGCAAGTATATAATTGCGATTAGTTTTATTATATCATCTAGTGTTTTATATATGATTAAATTCTATGGCATTGGTATGGATTATGATATGGTTGTTAACTTTGCTAAAACAGATGTCACCGAAGCTGGTTCTTATTTTAACCTATATTCCTTTATGTTTGTGACATTAACTGGTGTAATACCGGCTATAATTATTGCAAGGGTAAAATTTAAACCTATGAAGTGGTATAATCACATATTACATAGATTGTATTTAATTATTATCGCATTGGGAATTTTATTCTCTTGTGGTAGTTTTTTATATAAAGAATATACTTTTATACTTCGTAATAATCATCATTTATATGCAAAAATGGTTCCGGCTTATCTTGGTAATGTATACAGATATGTTCGCGATACTTATTTTTCTGACCCTTTACCATACAGAGTACAAGGATTGGACGCAAAATTAATACCAGCAAAAAATGATAAACCAAATTTATTTGTGTTTGTAATTGGTGAAACGGCAAGAGCAAAAAACTTTTCTCATTACGGATATGAAAGAGAAACTAATAAGTATACACAAAAGCAAGATGTTATTGTTCCGAAAAATGTCTCGTCTTGTTCTACTTCTACCGCTAAGTCTCTGCCTTGTATGTTATCCAGTTTAAAACGCACAGATTATAGTTATTCTATTGCTGATTCACAAGATAATGTACTAGATATATTGTACAGAGCCGGCGCTAGTGTATTATGGATTGATAATAATAGTTCAGATTATAATGTTGCGAAAAAAGAACGAGTTAAAAAGAAATTTACCGATCGTGATAATGCGAAATATTGTAAAGATAAAGTATGTTACGATATTTTATTATTAAATAATTTTGATGATGAAATATCGGCATTGGAAAAAGATAATAAGTTTGTTGTATTTCATACAATTGGTTCACACGGCCCCAAATATTATCAAAGATACCCAAAGGAATTTGAAGTATTTAAACCTGCTTGTAATAGCCCAGAGGTATCTAGGTGTGATAATAAGCATTTAATTAATACATATGATAATAGTATTTTATATACGGATTTTGTTCTTAGTGAAATAATAGAAAAACTAAAAACATATCAAGATAAATATAATGTGGCGATGTTATATGTTTCAGATCACGGTGAATCATTAGGGGAAAATGGAATATATTTGCACGGTATCCCATATAGTATAGCTTCGAAGGTACAAACAAAAATTCCATTAATAATGTGGGTTCCTGATCAATATGCAGATGCCAATGGAATTGATAAAAAATGTTTATTAAAAAATGCAAATGATAAAAGTAATGAGTATTCTCACGATAATATATTTCATTCATTATTAGGCGTATACGGTGTATCTACAAAAATAAGAAATGATAGACTAGATATATTTGCTGGTTGTAAAAAATAGGCTTTATTTATAATATTTACTGTAATCCATTGCAATTCCATATGATGGATCGTCTTGCATTACCTTAACATCAGAACCCGCTTTACTAAGTAAATGACGACAATCTTTGGATAAATGCCTTAATTGTACGGCTTTGCCTTGTTTTTTATATTTTTCCCAAATACTGTCAATTACTTCAATCGCTGAATGGTCGGCAACGCGGGAAAATTTAAAATCAATTATTATTTTATCTGGATCATTTTTTGCATTGAATAATCCACGAAATTTATTTACTGATGCAAAAAATAATATTCCGTGTACAAGATAAATTTTAGTCCCATTTTTGTCTTTTACTTCTTCTACCCATATTTCACTAGCATTTTTCCACGCAAAAGCTAGTGCTGATAAAATAACCCCCACGATTACAGCAATTGCTAGGTCTGTGAAAACAGTAACAACTGTAACAATTAATACAAGACCAGCATCAATTTTAGGTATGCGATGTAATATTTTTATAGATGACCAAGCAAATGTACTAATTACTACCATAAACATAACACCTGTTAGTGCGGCAAGTGGTATCATTTCAATTAATGGTGAGGCAAATAATATAAAAAACAATAATACAAGTGAGGCAACAATACCGGATAATTTTGAACGACCACCTGATTGAATATTAATCATACTTTGTCCAATCATTGCACAACCACCCATACCACCAAAAAATCCAGTGATAACATTTGCACTGCCTTGCCCTATGCATTCGCGAGATGTATTGCCCTTTGTTTCAGTTATTTCATCTATTAATGATAGTGTTAGTAAACTTTCAATCAAACCAATTAATGCAAGTATGATTGCATATGGTAAAATAATTTTTAATGTTTCAAGGTTAATATCAACCATTGGAATGTGAAACTTTGGTAATCCACCAGCTATGGATGCCATATCGCCTACATTAGGTGAATCTATTCCAAATGTAATAGTGATAATAAATGTTATTAATATTCCCATTAAAGGAGCTGGAATAGTTTTATTAAACTTTGGAAATATATATATTATAAACATTGTTAAGAATGTTAATCCTAACATTGTATATAACTCGATACCATCCATCCACTGCACGGAGCCATCGGAATTTGTTATTTTAAATTGACCCATTTGAGCAAGAAATATTACAATAGCCAATCCATTAACAAAACCAAGCATTACAGGATGTGGAACAAGGCGAATAAATTTACCTAATCTCAGTATTCCTGCTAAAATTTGAAATATTCCCATTAAAATAACAGTTGCGAATAGATATTCTACACCGTGCTTAGATACCAGTGAAACGATTACAACAGCTAATGCACCAGTTGCACCAGAAATCATACCAGGACGACCACCAATAATTGATGTTGTTAATCCAACAATAAAAGCTGCATATAAACCAACTAATGGTTCAACGCCTGCCACAAATGCAAATGCCACTGCTTCTGGCACAAGAGCTAATGCCACTGTAATTCCTGATAATATATCTGCTTTTTTATTTACTGATGCTTTATTAATTATTGTTTTTAACATTTATAGTCCTTTTAAATTATAGGCTCTTATAAGTAAAATGAATAAAAAAATCAAGTTCTAGTAATAAAATAATATTTATAGGATTAAAAAATCAATGTCGTAGCTTGATTTTTGTTTAATTTTACTATAAAGAACTACTATAATTAATTATAAAAATAAAAGGATCCAAAATGTCGTATCAATATGTATATGGAATGCAAAATTTAACTAAAACATACTCTGGTGGTAAAACTGTTCTTAATGGTATTAACTTACAGTTTCTTCCCGGTGCCAAGATCGGTGTTTTGGGTTATAACGGGGCTGGTAAATCAACACTACTAAAAATTATGGCTGGACTTGATAATGAATACCAAGGCGATGCTTGGGTTGCTGATGGTGTTAATATCGGTTATCTAGCACAAGAACCTCAACTTGATAATTCTAAGACCGTAGCTGAAAATGTTATGGAGGGTTTGGGTGAAATTAAAAAAATAGTTGATGAGTTTAATGAAATATCGATGAAGCTAGGCGAGGTTTCTGATAATGATGAAATGATGGCCTTGATTGAAAAACAAGGACAATTACAAGAAAAAATTGATTCAGCTGATGCTTGGGATTTAGATCGAATTGTTGAAATTGCTATGGACGCACTAAGATGTCCTGATGGTAATGCAAAAGTCGATAACCTATCTGGTGGGGAAATTCGTCGTGTCGCATTATGTAAATTATTATTATCAAAACCTGATATGTTATTACTAGATGAACCAACAAACCACCTTGATGCACAAAGTGTTGCTTGGTTACAAAGATTCTTGGGTGATTATGCAGGCACAGTCGTTATGGTAACCCACGATAGATACTTCCTTGATAATGTTACAGGTTGGATATTGGAACTTGACCGCGGACAAGGTATTCCTTATGAGGGTAATTATACTTCGTGGTTGGAACAAAAATCAAAAAGATTGCAAGCCGAAGGTAAGGCCGAAGATCAAAGAGCAAAAACTATTGAACAAGAAAGACAATGGGCGTTACAAGCTCCAAAAGCTAGACAAGCAAAGAACAAAGCTCGTATACAAGCATATGAAGAATTATTAAAACAACAAACCGAAGAGAGAAAAGTTACTAATTCAATTGTTATACCAGCCGGTGAAAGATTAGGTGATATTGTTATTCAAGCAAATTCAGTTTCAAAAGGTTTTGAAGATAAATTATTATACGAGAATATGGATTTTAATTTACCAAAAGGTGGTATAGTTGGTATTATTGGACCAAACGGGGCTGGTAAAACAACTCTGTTTAAAATGATTGCCGGAACAGAAAAACCCGATACAGGAACATTTAAAGTTGGTGAAACGGTAAAACTTGGTTATGTTGATCAAAGCCGTGATAGCCTAGATGATAAAAAAACAGTATGGGAAGAAATCTCTGATGGATTGGATAATGTTGAACTAGGCAAAAGGGTAATGTCATCAAGAGCATATGTTGGTTCGTTTAATTTTAAAGGAGTTGATCAGCAAAAGAAAGTTGGACAACTATCAGGTGGTGAGAGAAATCGAGTTCACTTAGCAAAAATGCTAAAAAAAGGAGCCAATGTATTATTACTTGATGAACCAACAAATGATTTAGATGTTGATACTTTACGAGCATTAGAAGAAGCATTACTAAGTTTCGCTGGCTGTGCTGTTGTAATTTCCCACGATCGCTGGTTCTTGGATCGTATAGCAACTCATATACTAGCATTTGAAGGCAATTCTAGTGTAGTATGGTTTGAGGGTAATTATCAAGATTACGAAGTAGATCGTAAACGAAGATTAGGTGATGAGGCTTTAAACCCAACACGAATTAAATATAAACCAGTAACAAGGTAAAAATATTATAACCATTTGATGAAATTAAAAAATAGGATAAAAAATTATGACTGAACAACACGAATACAACACAGTTGATGTAACACAAAAAACAACAAATGAAGCACCAAATAATGAACAAGTGCAAGCAGGAATAACACCTACGGGACAAAGGTTAAGAGCATATTTTGAAAGAATAGAACGCCTTGAAGAATCTAAAAAAGAAATAGCAGAAGATATAAAAGAAGTGTTTGCTGAGGCAAAAGGTGATGGATTTGATGTAAAAGCTATGCGTAAAATTATTTCAATACGCAAAAAAGACCCAGCCGACTTAGAAGAAGAAAATGCGATTCTAGAAACATATATGTCAGCATTAGGAATGAAATTTTAATATTAATTAATATTTTGTATTTGCTTCGGTGAATGACTAAATAAATCACGGTAACATTTTGAAAAATGCGAAACAGATGAAAACCCTGTTGCAAGAGAAATGTCCGTGATTGAAAGTGTCGTATACTGTAATAATCGATTAGAATATTGTAATCTTACTTGTAAATAATATTTTGCAGGTGATATGCCTAAGTATTTTTTGAATAATCTTTCCATTTGCCTAGGTGACAATTCAATTTCCTTTGCGATGGTATTTCTAGGAATTGGCATCTCAATATTTTTTTCCATTATTTCAATTGCTCTTATAATTTTTTTATTTCTTGTTTTCACCCTTGTTTGTAATGGTATCCTATGATTATCAGTAGGTTTCCTAACTTCATTATGAATTAACTGGTCTGCAATATATGTTACAGTTTCTTCTGAAAATCTTAATTTTACATCTTCCAAAATCATATCAACAGGGCTTTCACCGCCGGCACAACTAAATCTATCACGGTCAAATATGAATAGTTCGGGTTTTGTATTTATATTAGTAAATTGTTCGTTAAAACTATCGATATTTTCCCAGTGTAGTGTACAAGTATAATTATCTAATAAACCTGCATTAGCTAGAATATAGCTCCCCGTACAAGCAGAACCAATATATGAACCTTTTCTTGAACAACAACGCAAGTAGTTAAAAATTGTTTCATCTTTATATAGATTAGCATTAATACCACTTAACACTATTACATTATCAGGATTTGGCACATCTTCAATGCTACCTTGTGCTTTTATTTGAACACCTGATGATGATTTTTCAGGTAAACCGCTTTTAGTTATTACTTTCCAAGAATATATGGTTTTTTTAAGGTTACGATTAGCAAGTCGTAACGGCTCAATTATCGATGATAATGAAATTAATGAAAAATTTGGAACTAGTAAAATTGTTATAATTACAGAATTTAGTTCATTACTAGATGATTCTTTGAGCATTATGATTTCCCCGATATTTTTTTTTATTATAATTTTAGGAATAGTTAAGTTTTTATTCTTTGTCAACACAATATAATTATTTTTTTATAAGTTAATAAGTAGGTTTTTTAGATTTAATTTTTAATAAACTTTGTTGTAATATGTCGGTTTATTTGCATTAAATGCTGTTTTTTAGTTAATTTTTTGTTTTATATATTTTTTTATTTTAAAAATAAGTATATACTTTTTTACTAATTTAGTAGTAATTATCATTTTGATCGAATTGGACATAGTATGACAAAATTTAATATATTTTCATTGATAAAAAATTCTTTATCTTATCACGAAAATTGGGAACAACATTGGCGTAGTCCAGAACCAAAGAAAGAATATGACATTGTCATTGTCGGTGGTGGTGGCCACGGCCTAGCAACAGCTTATTATTTAGCATCTGAATTTGGCATTACTAATGTAGCAGTACTTGAAAAAGGCTGGATAGGTGGTGGTAATACTGGGCGAAATACTACAATTATCCGCTCTAATTATATGTGGGATGAATCAGCAAAGATTTATGAACATTCTTTAAAGCTTTTTGAAGGTTTAAGTCAGGAATTAAATTATAACATTATGTTTTCACAAAGAGGTGTTTTAAACCTTGCTCATAATGTACACGATTTACAAGAAATGAGTCGCCGTGGAACTGCGATTAAGTTAAACGGCATTGATACTACATTTTTAAATCCTGAGCAAATTAAGGAAAAAGTTCCATTAATTAATTTAAACGGTCGCTATCCTATTTTAGGAGGATTATTTCAACCAAGGGCAGGAAGTGCAAGACACGATGCTGTTGCGTGGGGTTATGCTAGATCAGCTGATAAATTGGGGGTTGATATTATTCAAAACTGTGAAGTACAGGGTTTTGATATAAAAAATGGTAAAGTACAGGGTGTTAAAACAACTCGCGGAAATATAAAAACCAAAAAGGTTGGTATCGTTTGTGCTGGTCATTCATCAGTAATTGCTGATATGGCCGGATTTAATTTACCGCTTGAAACTGTACCATTACAAGCATTGGTATCTGAACCTATAAAACCGGTTCTTGATACGGTTGTAATGTCAAATGCTGTGCATGTTTATCTATCTCAGTCTGATAAAGGGGAATTGGTTATTGGTGCTGGAACTGATGAATTTGTGTCTTATTCACAAAGAGGCTCTTTTGATGTGATAGAACACATTATGCCTCCAATTATTGAATTATTCCCTTTCACATCTAGATTGCGTCAACTAAGGCAATGGGGCGGTATGACTGATTGTACTACTGATCGCAGTCCTATTATTTCAAAAACTCCTGTTGATGGAATAATGATAAATTGTGGTTGGGGTACAGGTGGATTTAAAGCAACAGCTGGTTCGGGCAATGTTTTTGCTTCATCACTTGCAAAAGGTGAAATGCATCCTATTGCTCAACCATTTTCTATTGATCGTCATTATGATGGATATTTAATCGATGAAGCCGCCGCGGCTGGTGTAGCACATTAGGGGGAAATTATTATGTTGTATGTTAGAGATCCTTATTTAAATGAAATGCGAGACCAAACAGAATATCATATTCGCAGTGAAGCACACAAAGCGCGTCCATTGGAACCATCAAAGGTTAGTGATAAAGATTGGGGTGATTATATATTCTTTTTTGCCAATACCAAGGGTATACATTTTGAAAGATGGGTAAATTTCACAGGTCATCGCAAATGGTTTAATGTTATTCGTAACACTGTAACAGATGAAATTCTAGCAACTTATCGTCCAGATGAAGATGTGAAAAAAATTATTGCTGATTTAGGAATTGATAAAAAAGATATCAAAGTTTCAGGTGTATTAAAAAAATTAAAAAAGAAGAGTTCTTAAAGGTTGAAAATTATGACACAGAAAAATCGTTTACCAAAAGGTGGAAGAATTAATCGTCAAAAAGAATTATCATTTAAATATGACGGAAAAAATTATATTGGTTATGATGGTGATACTCTTGCTTCGGCTTTACTTGCTAATGATGTGCATCTAGTGGGGCGCTCTTTTAAATATCACCGCCCAAGGGGAATTATGAGTGCTGGGGTAGAAGAGCCAAATGCATTGGTGCAACTTGAAACAGGTGAATACGGCGAACCTAATACTCGTGCAACACAACTAGAATTATACAATAATTTAACCGCAAAATCACAAAATTGCTTCCCATCAGTTAAATATGATATTGGTGCTTTTAATAGATTGATTTCTAGGTTTATTCCGGCCGGTTTTTATTATAAAACATTTATGCCGAATATGAAGGGGTGGATGTTTTTTGAAAAGTTTATTCGTCGAACTGCGGGCTTAGGTAAATCAACAGGATTACCAGATCCTGATCATTATGCAAGAAAAACAGTTTACTGTGATGTTTTAGTCGCAGGTGGTGGCCCTGCGGGTTTAGTTTCTGCTCTTAATGCAGGAAAAACCGGAGCAAGAGTAATTTTAATGGACGAACAAAACGAAATGGGGGGTTGGGGATTAACTAGCCCAAATATGCAAATTGACGGCAAAAAGGCAATAGATTGGATTAGCGATATGTTATCTAAAATTGCTAAGCTTGATAATGTGCAAGTTGTTCCAAGATGTAGTGTAATAGGTTATTTTGATTATAATTTCTTAACAGCTGTTGAGCGAGTAACCGACCATTTAGGAGCCGGCAATGGCGGTAGCAAACCAAGGCAAAGATTTTGGCGTATTCGTGCTAAACAAGTAATACTAGCACAAGGAGCATTGGAGCGACCTATGTTGTTTGCTGAAAATGACAAACCTGGGGTAATGATGAGTTCGAGCATTCGTACCTATATTAATAGATTCGGTGTTTTAGCTGGTGATAATATTGTAATAACAACAAATAATGACACTGCTTATTTTAGTGCGCTTGATGCATTAAATGCAGGTGCAAAAGTAACAATTATTGATATTCGCAAGGATTTAAAATCTGATTTATTAGAAAAGGTAAATGAAAAGGGCATCACCGTACATAAAAATAGTGCTATTGTTAATGTAAAAGGTGCGCACCGTGTCAAGGCTGTTGAAATGATGAAACTATCAGATGACGGTAAATCTTGCATAGGTGAAAAAAGAGAGATAAGTTGCAACCTAGTTGGTATGTCATCAGGTTGGACGCCTACCGTACACCTTTATTCACAAGCCCGCGGTAAATTAAAGTGGGACGAACAAAGAACTATGTTTATACCTGATAGCTGTCAACAAAATGTACAATGTGTTGGTGGCTGTAACGGTACAATGGATATGTCAGATACTCTTAATGAATCAGCTGTTTCAGGTGTTAAGGCAGGAAAATTATCAGGAAATAAATCTGTTTCAGCTACTAAACACAAAGCTGTTTCACATACTGAACAACCGCCAAGAAACTTGTGGATTATACCTGGTGAAAAACCCATTACAAGAGATAGAAAACATTTCCACGATTTCCAAAATGATGCAACTGTTACTGATATATTACTAGCAGGGCGTGAAGGTTACTTGTCAGTTGAACATTTAAAAAGATATACCACAACAGGTATGGCAACAGATCAAGGAAAAACTTCTAATATAAATGCATTGGCTATAATGGCTGAATATCGCGGTTTAACAATTCCAGAAGTTGGGACAACAACATTCCGCCCGCCATATTCAACAACCACTATCGGGGCAATTGCTGGTGAAGCGGTGGGGGAATTATTCGAACAAGATCGACGAACACCTATGGATGCTTGGCATAAATCACACGATGCGGTATATGAACCGGTTGGCGATTGGTCAAGAGCTAGATATTACCCGAAAAATGGCGAAGATATGTATGAAGCTGTGCAAAGAGAAACTCTTGCCACAAGAACTAGTGTTGGTGTTATGGACGGTTCTACACTTGGTAAAATTGATATTCGCGGTAAGGACGCCGGAAAATTTTTAGATTTAGTTTATACAAATGTATTTTCTAGCTTAAAATCAGGATTTTGCCGATATGGATTAATGTTAAATGAACACGGTATGGTGTGGGATGATGGTGTTACAGCAAGAATTAGCGAAAATCATTATCATATGACAACTACAACAGGCGGTGCAGGTAGAGTATATGAATGGTTGGAAGAATTACACCAAACTGAATGGCCAGAAATGGAAGTATTTATTACATCAGTTACTGAACAATATGCAGTTGCGACACTTAACGGCCCTAATTCAGCCAAGGTATTATCAAAAATTTGTAAAGATATCGATCTAGATAATGAGGCATTTCCCTTTATGACATTCCGCAATGGTACAATTAGTGGTATTCCTGCAACTGTATATAGGATTTCATTTACCGGTGAATTGTCATATGAAATTAATGTTCCAGCTAGATACGGATTACAATTATGGCAAGAAATTATTAAAGCTGGTAAAGAATACGACATATGCCCATATGGAACTGAAACAATGCATGTATTAAGGGCTGAAAAAGGTTTTATAATTGTTGGTCAAGATACGGATGGAACGCTAACGCCTATGGATTTGGGTATGAATTGGATTGTATCCAAGAAAAAACCAGATTTTATTGGTAAAAGATCATTTGCTAGAATTGATACTTCAAGACAAGGGCGAAAACAATTCGTGGGATTATTAACTGATGATAAAAATATTATTCTACCAGAAGGGGCTCATATAATAGAAAGCAAATCGATAGAACCGCATGTTAATATGCTAGGTCACGTAACATCTTCTTATATGTCGCCTAATTGTGGTCATTCAATAGCTCTTGCTTTGATTGAAGATGGATTTAATCTAAAAGGTAAAAAAGTTAATGTGGCAACGATAGAAGGAAAAGTATATTCTGCTAGTGTTGTCGACACTGTATTTTTTGATAAAGAGGGAAAGCGAATTAATGGATAAATTACAACCATATAGTCCTTTACAAGGATTGGCAGGAACAACAGGTATTAATGTTAAATTAAAAGAGTTAAATCGCTTTAATTTAATATTACGAGGTAAGCAAGATGATAATAAATTTATGAAATCAGCACAAAAAATATTTGATAAATTACCGGTAAAACCTAACTCAACATATCAAAAATCTGGAATTACAATAATTTGGGTTTCACCAGATGAATGGATTTTAACAGGTGATTACGACAAATTAGAAAAAGTTAAAACTGATTTAGATAAATCGTTGGAAAATACACATTATGCTTTAATAGATACAAGTGATTATTATATGTCTGCTAATATATCAGGCAATAATGTTCGCGAAACCCTAGAAAAGGGCGTTGTTGTTGATTTGCACGATTCCGCTTTTCCAATTGGGTATGCAACCGGTACAAGATATGAAAAAGCTGTTATAAACTTGCACCGTGAAGATAATAATAGTTACAATATTATCTTCCGTCGTTCCTTTGCTCCTTATCTTTGGGGGCATCTTGTTAAGGCTAGTCAAGAATTTAAATAAAAACTAAATATAACTTAGAATTATAATTTTATGATTCTGAACCATATTTATTTGAATATGTTTTCTTTTGTCTTCTTAGGGCATACATTATATTACGCATCAAGATAGAAACAGTTACAGGGCCAACTCCACCTGGAACGGGGGTAATCCAACCTGCAACATCTTTTACACTATCGTAATCAACATCACCGACAATTTTTTCTTGTCCGTCTTTGTCCTTGATTACATTGATACCAACATCAATCACAACAGCACCTTTTTTAATCATATCGGCTTTGATTAAATTAGGAACACCTGTTGCAACAATTACTGCATCCGCGTGTTTTGTGTGATTAGATAAATTGTTCGTCATATGATTACAAACTGTTACTGTTGCACCTTCGGCCATCATCATAAAAGCAGCGGGCTTACCAACAATAGCAGAGTGACCAATCATAACAACTTCTAGACCTTTCATTTTTAAATTTGTTGCGTGTAGCAATTCCACCGCGGCGGCAGCTGTGCAAGGTGCAAGATCTAGTTCATTATATACAATATTACCAATAGATGCAGGGTGCATACCTTCTACATCTTTTAATGGGTGGATATATGTTTGCATTTCTTTTGTATTGATGTGTTTTGGAACGGGTCTTTGAATTATGATTCCGTTAATAGAAGGGTTTGTATTCATTTGGCGAATCATAACTTTTAATTCATCCTGAGAAATACTTGCAGGAATATGTTTTTCTTCGAATTCTATGTTGCATTTTTCGGCAGAACGGCGTTGATTTCTTACATAAACATCAACAGCATCAGTATCGCCGATTGTTATAGATACTAGCTTTGGTTTCCAGCCTTGTTTTGCTTGCTCTTCTGCTTCTCGTCTAACTTTTTCAAATATTTTGTTGGCTGTTGGTTTCCCTAGTAAATCGTTTGCAGACATATAAAACTCCTTTATTATTAATTATTATTTTTTAAGATCATTTAGATTACAGCTTTTTTTACTATATTTAATTTTTAAAGTCAAAAAAATAAGGTTATTTAAGGAAAAGTAAATGATTTTTAATATAAGTGGGGTTTCTGTTGCTAGGGACCCCAACCCCCACCTACACTTAGTTGAAGTTTAGGAATTATAGTAATAAATTACTAACTTGTTACTTTCACTGCTTAGGCAGCTACAGCAACCAACTCTTCGTTGTCGTTTGCATTTATACAATTTTGAACGGTAACGCCGTATCTAAGCGAGTACCCACATATACCTTTATTACGCGTGTCGATCCTATTTCGCCCCCATTGGTGGAGACGCTCGGTACCGCCCCGAGGTCCACAACGCTTATTCCGCATAGCAGTTAAGCACCATTAGTTAAGGTTATAAAACAAAATTTGTCCAAAATCAATCTTATTCTTGCAAGGTAATTGTGTTTTTGTTATCTTAAAATGATAAAAATAGTAGGAAAAAAATGAAACAATATCTTGACTTGTTACAAAAAGTAATGAATGACGGTGCATATAAAACTGATCGTACCGGAACTGGGACAAAATCAATATTTGGGCATCAAATGCGTTTTGATTTATCACAGGGTTTTCCTTGTATTACTACAAAAAAATTACATTTAAAATCTATAATAATTGAACTTCTTTGGTTTTTAAAGGGTGATACTAATATCAAATATTTAAAAGATAATGGTGTTAGGATATGGGATGAATGGGCTGATGAAAACGGTGACCTTGGCCCTGTATATGGTAAACAATGGCGTTCTTGGGCAAAACCCGATGGGAACGAAATTGATCAAATAAAGGTGTTACTTAATACAATAAAATCAAACCCTGATTCCCGTCGTATGCTTGTAAATGCTTGGAATGTTTCATTTGTTGACGATATGGCATTACCGCCTTGTCATTGCTTGTTTCAGTTTTATGTAGCGGATAATAAATTATCTTGTCAATTATATCAAAGATCAGCTGATATATTCCTAGGTGTGCCATTTAATATAGCTTCGTATTCTTTACTTACAATGATGATTGCACAAGTTTGTGATTTAGAGTTGGGTGAATTTGTTCATACATTCGGTGATGCGCATATTTATTCTAATCATTTTGAACAAGTTAATACTCAATTATCAAGAAATCCTAAGCCATTACCAAAAATGTGGATTAATCCGGAAGTAAAAGATTTATTTGATTTCAAATACGAAGATTTCAAACTAGAAAATTACGAAGCTCATCCACATATCAAGGGTGATGTTGCAATATAAGGACATTATAATGAAAAAAAGTATTATAGTTGCAGTTGCAAACAACCGCGTAATTGGTGATGATAATAAAATGCCGTGGCATTTACCTGGTGATTTTAAATATTTCAAAGCTACTACTATGAAAAAACCAATTATAATGGGGCGAAAAACTTTTGATAGTATCGGTCACGCCTTACCAGGAAGAATAAATATTGTTATTACTCGCGATAATTCGTGGCAGGGTGAGGGAACAGTTACAGCTACCTCAATCCCTTATGCTTACGAAATGGCAGAACAAATGAGGCTTGTAAATTCAGTTGATGAAATAATGATAATTGGTGGTGCAAATATTTATGAACAAACTATTAGCGATGTTGATAAATTATATGTTACAGAGGTTGATATGGATATAAAGGGTGATTCCTTGTTTCCAGAAATTAACAAAAATGATTGGACTAAAACCTCGGTTAGCCAAGATTTTAATGAAAATAATACAGTATATAGATTTGTTGTTTATGAAAGAAAGAAATAAAAAATGAACGAAGTAAAAACAAAAGTTTTAATTATAGGTTCGGGTCCGGCCGGCTATACCGCTGCTATTTATGCGGCAAGAGCAAACTTAAAGCCAATTCTTGTGGCTGGATTACAAAAAGGCGGGCAATTAACAATTACAACTGATGTTGAAAACTATCCTGGTTTTGCTGATGCGATACAAGGGCCTTGGCTTATGGAACAAATGGAAAAGCAGGCAAAAAATGTAGGCACGGAAATTGTTAATGATATGATCAAATCAGTTGATTTTTCCAAGCGACCTTTTGTTTGTAAATCAGACGATGGAACAACTTATATCGCCGATACAGTTATTATTTCAACCGGAGCTTCGGCAAACTGGTTAGGTATCCCAAGCGAAAAAAAATATATGGGCAAAGGTGTTTCAGCTTGTGCTACTTGTGATGGGTTTTTCTTTTCCGATCAAAAAGTTGCAGTAGTTGGTGGCGGTAATTCCGCTGTGGAAGAAGCTATGTATTTAGCAGGAATTGCCAAAGAAGTTGTATTGATTCACCGCCGAGATAAATTAAGATGCGAACCAATCCTAGCCGATAGATTATTTAATAACGATAAAATATCTGTTATTTGGAATTCCGAAGTTGACGAGATTTTAGGCGATGATAACGGTGTTAACGGATTAAAATTGAAATCAAAAACCGATGACAGCTTATCACAGATAGATTTAAACGGCGTATTCATAGCAATTGGCCATTCCCCAGCAACCGGCATTTTTAAAGATAGCGGACTTGAAATGGACGAACAAGGCTACTTAATAGTTGAAAAAGGCACACCAAAAACTAATATCACAGGCGTATTTGGTGCCGGTGATGTGGCTGATAAAACATACCGCCAAGCCGTAACAGCCGCTGGTTTGGGATGTCAATCCGCCCTCGAAGCCCAAAAATTACTGGAAAGCGAATAAGTTAAATTATAGGGGTATTGG
>JAQWUY010000026.1 GCA_029250225.1 Alphaproteobacteria bacterium
AGAAATTGAAAATAAATAAAGAGCATACTATAAATGAGATTTTTGCTATATCAGAAATAAATAATACAAATAGAGAGCAAAATTCAGCATTTTACACTCCTGAAAAAACAGTATTTGAATTATTAAATAAACTTGATTTGCCGAAGTCAAAAACTATTAAAATACTAGAACCTTCTGTTGGTGTCGGTAACTTTATTCCTTATATATTTAAGGCTTTTTCTTCCTATGATTTGGTGGAGTTAGATTTATTAGATATAGATTCTACTTCTTTAAGTAGTGTTAAAAAAATTATAGGAATGATAGGTGTTCCTAATAATTTTAAAATTAATTATATAAATAAGGATTTCTTTGATTATGAACCAAATGAAAAATATGACTTAATAATAGGAAACCCCCCATATGGAACTGTTTCAACAGACAGTTCAAATAACTATAGAATAGAGCAGTCTTATTCTAAAATAAATAATTTATTTATTTTGTTTATGGAAAAATCTTTAAAAATTTCAAAACAATTATCATTTATAATTCCTAAAAGCTTTTTATCTGCACCTCAATATGAAAAGACTAGGCACATAATGGAAAAAATGAATATATCCTGTATTGTTGATTTTGGTGAGAAAGGTTTTGAGGGTGTAAAAATAGAAACTGTAGGTATATCATTAAAAAATAGTAAAATAAGAAAAGATAATAAAGTTTACATTAAGTCAATTCCTTTAGGTTTGTCTTTATTACAAAAACAGCAATATATTTGCGATAAGAATCTTCCTTATTGGGTGATTTATAGGAACGAGCAATTTGATAATGTATTAAACAAAATGAAATTAGGCGTATTTACTTCTTTTAGAGATAGACAAATATTAAAAAAACATATTAATAATGAAAACAAAGGAGTTCCTTTATTGAAAGCAAGAAATATTGGCGATAGAAAGATAGAAAAAACACTAAATAATGCTTATATAGAAAATATAGAAAACTTTACTATTTCAAAAAAAATGAATGAAAAGTTAGTAATGATTCCAAATTTAAGTTATAGCCCAAGAGCTTGTTGGTTACCTGAAGAATGTGCTGTTGATGGCTCTGTTGCTTTATTGGAACCGATAGATGATGAAGTCATTGAAGATAGAGATTTGGCATATTATTCGTCTGAAGAATTTAATAGTTTTTATCGAATAGCAAGAAACTATTCAACAAGAAGTCTTAACATAGACAGGCTTTCGGTTCAATTTTTTGGGGTGTTTCGATGAAATTAAGTGATAAATTATCTGTAGAAGCAAAAGATTTATTAATTCCATTTTTAAAAAACCAAGATTTAGATATTCGCTCTCATAAAGATGGAAGATGGTTTGATCAAAAATGCCAACCTGATGTTTTACTACTTATTTGTGATTGTATATTGGAATATATTTTAGAAGATAGGGAAAAAAAGTTTTGTAAAAATCATATTTGGTCTAGCGATTTTTTTAATGAAACTGTAAAGTCATTTTTTTCTAAACCTGATGCAAAAGAGTCTACAGCTAAAAATGAATATGATAAATTTACTTCTCAGCCTTTGAAAATGCTTGCTAGAGCTGGAGTTTTGCAAGAAAAAAACAATAAAAATACAAATTATTATAAAGTTATTAATTTTGACATACTAAAATTTATATCATTAACAGAAAAAAATTCATTATTATTCATTTATTTATATGTTATGGAAACATTTTTGCAATCAGGGTTTATTCATTATGTTGATGAATTCATAAACAATAATAACAAACAACAATATTTAAATGTTAAAAATAAGTTTAGGATTCTTGAAAAGGATAATACACCTATCAATAAAGATTATGAACCAAACAGAATATTTACACCAATTATAAATGTGATAGCTTTTATGCACTATTCTTGCGGAACAAATCGTGGACACATTTCAAAATGTAAGATAGATTACCATGATTTAATGTATAATAGGAAAAATTTTAAAGACATTGGTAAAGATAAAAACATAACAAGAAGTCAATATCGTGAAATTACAGAAGGCGTGGGAATACATAAAGAATATTTTGTTTACATAAATAAAAAAGATATAAAAAATTATCATAAATTTATAAGTGAGATAGATAATTCCGAAAATGCTATACACGCACATCACATATTTATGAAAAGTGAATTTCCAGAAATTTCAGCACATAAAGAAAATATCATAACATTAACACCAGATCAACACTTAACAGAAGCCCATCCCTGCGGAAAAACTCAAGAAATATCTTCTGAATATCAACATTTTTGTTTAATTCATAAATTAAAATCAGTAGAAAAATCTATATCAGAAAAAGATAATTTTTATTCAATGGATCGTTATATAGAAGTAGTAAATACAGGAAAACCAAATGTTAAATTAAGCTTAGAAGATAATACTGATACTATATTAGAAAAATTAGCGATTGAGTATAGGGCTAGCATTTAAACAAAATTAAAGTTCTTCCCTTAA
>JAQWUY010000028.1 GCA_029250225.1 Alphaproteobacteria bacterium
TTTATTACACTGTTTATAATATGGCTATTAAGCTTAGTAGTAAATAATTGTTCTGATAGATTTTTTTATAAATATTTCTTTCACAAAAAAATAAAATAATTACAATTGTTTTTTAATTATTCATCACCTATAGATTCTAATATCTCTTTATTTGTATCAATATAAATTAATACATCACAATAATTTTTAAATATTTTAGATGTTAACTCACCACTATCTTGCTGATCTTTTGAATTTTCAAGGTTATTATTTATTTTATCCAAGATTGAGTACAAAAATAAACTGTGTAGATAAACTTTACTTAAGTATCGGTTTTTTAATATTTTCAATTTTTTTTCATTTTTTGAATTATTTTTGGAAATATACTTTTTAAGCGCATTACTATGCATATTTATTGCTACACCACCTATTATTTTTTCTTGATTTTCATTATCGTTAGGTATTATATGAACAATACTGTTTTCATCCCAACCATTAACTTCATTCCAATTTTTGCCATTATCTTGCACCCAATTACCATTTTCTTCAGATTTTGTAATTTTTATAATTTTGGGTAACTGTGGGTTCTCAGGTTTATGGCTTTTAGGCTTTAATTCATTTTTTTGAGGATCAGCAATCTTAACATAAAATATATTTTCCATATCACCATCTGGTGATGTCAATCTTGCATTAATCTCTATTTCTTCACCAACACTTAATTCAGATTTTGGGTTTAAAGTTAATTTAATTGAACCATCATTTGGTCCTGACACACAAACTTCAAATATATCTTCTATATTGGTTGGCTTATCACTACTATCTGGATTTGGGTTATCGGTATCATTATTTCTTTTTCCACCCATAATTTGTATTTGAAAATCCCCTTTTTCTAAAGGACGATAGAAGTAATCTTCAGCAACATCAGTTTCAAATTGAATTATTCCCTTACCATTAAGGGGTATAGACTTAACTTTTTTGCCATTTTCTCCGTATTCTTTCAAATTCATTTTAAATATTGATGGAAATCTTTTTGTTTCTAATGGTTGCTTCTCATTCTTTCCTTTATCATTAGATTTCTTTTTCTTGTGTGGTAAATTCACTTTACCTGTTCCCTTTTTTAACAAATCAACTAATGATTTATCGTTTAATGGTATTTTAGATAATAGACTTTCCAACAATTCTTTCTCTTTTTTATCATCACCACCTTGTAAAATAGAATCTTTGCGAATATTGTTTAATTCTCTTAATTTATCGTTATTCTTTAATATATTTATAACTTCAGATCTTAAGAAATCTAATTTATCACCTTCCCTAAGATTAGTTCTATTTGCCATAAACAAATCTTGTCTAAATTCTGTATTAATTTTTGAACAATCTACAATAACTAGCATAGTTTCTTTTAAGAAATTGTATTGTAAACATTGTGTAATAAATGAAACACCTTGTGTACCCTGAACTTGCCCATTAAGCGTATAAACAACATTTCTTTTGCCTATAAAATTTCTTACCCTATCAATATGTTGTTGATTATTATCACCTTTTTTGAAAACTACAGCCTGTACTATTAATTCTCCATACTCTGAGTTTTGTTTTTTTTCATAAAAGGGTTTTACTTCTAAATTTTCTCGCTGGTTATCAGAATTAATACGAACATGGTTTCCGTATACTGCAATTGATTGTTTCTTCAATTTAGAATATTTCGTTCTTCCCTCATATAACCATATAGGTAATGCAGACTTATATAATAATTGATTAATCTCACGGCTTAAATCACTAGTTATAGCCCCCTTAGAACCTCTCGGCATTTCGTATGAATATAACTTTACAAATGAACCTGTTTTAAAACTCTGATTTTCAAATAAACCAATATTTAATTCATCAATTTCAAAACTCGGTATATGCTCACCATTAATTGCAAAATATTCATACCAAGTACTTCTACATTTTTTTGATTCTTCTTTGTCAAGAATATGTCTTCTTACCAAAGTCCAACCAAATAAATTTTCTTTATGTTTGTTTTCTAAATCAAATATACTTTTATTTTTCTTTGATGCAATCATTTGATAACGATACTTTCCACAATATACTACTGCACCTGTTGACCCCATATTATATTTACCTTGTACAAATTGAATATCTGTTTTATTTCCATTTGCAATAGATAAAAATGTATTTTTAAAATCATCTGGATGTTGCCCCTCACCATTATCCCAAATCATCAAATTACTATTTCCAGTAGCAATTATTTGGATATTATCACGAGCCATCTGAGCCCTTTTAGCTTTTAACAGCTCACCAATATCCCCTTTCGGGATTCCATAAAATTTTTCAGTAGCATCTTCTATACTATTGGGTGCTTTATCAGACTTTGGATCTATTTGCCTTAATTTACATTCTTTTAGTAAAAGAGCATCTATTGAATTTGTTACCTTTTCAATTAGTGCGGAAGATGAATTAGACTGTTGATTTTCAAAAGTACCAAAGTTGGCCTTGTTATCACCATAAGGATGCCAATTTTTAGGGTTATTAAGTAATTCATTAGATGTAACTATTTTATGTAGTTCATATTCATCATTACAATTTAAAACTTCTTTAAATAAATTTTTTGTAGACATATTTATTTTCCCCTTATTCATCTAAGGCAAAAAAATATCAATTTTTAGTTGTAGAGTCAAATGTAAAAAAAATTATATATCAATATTTAATTTTACAATTGTTTTTTAATTTCAGAAATAGCTTCATCTACTTTACTAGCATCGCTACCG
>JAQWUY010000030.1 GCA_029250225.1 Alphaproteobacteria bacterium
TTTACATTTTCAAGGGCTAGTTTCATACATCTCTCAGCGCCTTCGCCAGATGGAGCAACCATATCAAAACCATCTCTATTTGCACCATAACCTACAATTTCTGCATAGATTTTTGCACCACGGGCTTTTGCGTGTTCATATTCTTCTAGTACTAAAATACCTGCACCTTCGCTGATTACAAAACCGTCACGACCAGTATCATATGCACGGGAAGCCTTTTCAGGTGTATCATTGTACTTAGTAGATAATGCCCCCATCGCATCAAATTGCACAGCCATACCCCAATGTAATTCTTCGCCACCACCAGCAAAAATAACATCTTGTTTGCCCCAACTAATTAATTCATATGCATTACCTATGCAATGAGCAGAAGTTGAACAAGCAGAAGTAATTGAATAATTATAACCTTTTATTTTAAAAGAAGTAGCAAGTGTTGCTGAACAAGTGGAAGACATAGTTTTAGGAACCATAAAAGGGCCAACTCGCTTAGGACCTTTTTCCCTAGTAATATCAATTGTTTTTTCTAAATTATCAACAGATGGACCACCAGAACCGACAATCAAACCTGTTTTTTCATTTGAAATAATATCATCACTAAGACCAGCATCAGATATTGCCTGTTGCATCGCAATATGAGCATAAGCCGAACCTTTACCCATAAATCGCAAATCTCTTTTATCGATAAATTTATTTAAATCAAGATCTTTAACTGTGCCTGCTACATGTGAGCGAAAACCCATTTCAGCAAATTCAGGTATTGCAACAATTCCGGATTTACCATTTTGCAAACTATCTAATACTTCATCTTTATTATTACCAATTGATGAAATAACACCCATACCTGTTATAACTACACGACGCATAATATATTCTCCTTAAAATCCATCTGTTGATGTAAATAATCCGACCTTTAAACCTTTGGCAGAATATATTTGACGACCGTCAACCTCTACAACACCATTGGCAATACCCATACATAACTTCCCATTTATAACACGAGATATACTTAATTTGTAAACAACTTTTTTAGCAGTTGGTAAAACTTGCCCGCGGAATTGTACTTCCCCGACACCCAAGGCACGACCACGACCTTTGTAACCTTTCCAACCAAGATAAAAACCAACTAATTGCCACATTGCATCTAAGCCAAGACAACCTGGCATAACAGGGTCAGTTTCAAAATGACAATCAAAAAACCATAAATCAGGGGTTATATCTAGTTCTGCCTCTATATAACCTTTGCCGAATTCACCACCATTATCATTTATTTCTTTGATACTAGACATCATCAACATATTAGGAAGTGGCAATCTAGCATTTCCTTCGCCGAACACTTCGCCGTGTCCAGTTGCAATTAAATCATCGTATGAATAAGAATTTTTCTGATCCCAAGCTTTTTTTTCAGACATTATTTTTTATTGCTTTCTAAATTATGTGATATTTAAATTAAAAGTAATATAAAACAAATCAGGTTATTTTACAATAAAATTATTACTTCATTAATTATTAACTTACTCTTTTTTTACGGTATGATAATGCTTCTAATATGTGGTCTTTATTAACATTAACACAGTATTCTAAATCGGCAATAGTTCGTGCAACTTTTAACACTCTGTGATATGAACGAGCTGTCAAACTAAGTTTTTGCGAAGCATCATTAATAATTTTCCTACATTCATCGTCCAAGTCAACCATTTGTTCAAGCTGGCTAACATTTAAATCAGAATTTTTATAAATATTTTTCATACCCATATCATTAAATCTTTTTATAGAAAAATCTCTGCCGTTTCTTACCCTTGATGCAACCTGTTTTGAACCTTCAATAGCTGATGGTAACGATAAATCAGATACACTTACCGCCGGAACTTCAATGAACATATCAAACCTATCGTACATCGGCCCAGAAATCTTTGATTGATAATCCAAAGAACATTTTTCACCACGGCGACAAAATGTTGTAATGTTATCCACATCCCCGCAACGACACGGATTCATTGCTCCGACTAATTGGAAATTTGCAGGGTATGTTATATGTGCATTCGCCCTAGCAATTACTGCATTGCCTGTTTCTATTGGTTGGCGTAATGCTTCTAGTGAATTTCTTGAAAATTCTGGCATTTCATCTAAGAATAATACTCCATTATGTGCAAGCGATATTTCACCTGGTTTTGCCTTTGTCCCACCACCAATAAGAGCCGGACTAGATGCCCCAAAATGTGGCTTGCGAAACGGTCGTTTTGTTATTAATGAACCATCAGATAACATTCCAGCAACAGAATATATTATTGAAACATCTAATGCCTCGGCTGGACTAAGCGATGGTAATATAGATGGCAATCTTTCCGCTAACATTGATTTACCAGAACCAGGCGGGCCAACCATCAATAAATTATGCCCACCAGTTGCACAAATTTCCATTGCTCGTTTTGCAGATTCTTGCCCCTTAATATCTTTTAAATCATATTCTATTTCTTCTTTAATATTAGGAACTGTAATATTTGGTTGTGGTAATAATTGATCACCCTTTAAATGATTAATTAATTCTAGTAAATTATTAGGAGCTAGGACTTTTGTATCTTCACCCGCCCACATTGCTTCGCCACCACAAGGCTTTGGACAAATAAAACCTTTGCCCAACGAATTTGAATGTACCGCCCCTGGCAATATACCGGCAACAGATACTAATCCACCATCGAGTGATAATTCACCCATTGCAACATATTCTGATGCTTGTTCCATATCAATCACATCCATAGCACACAATAAACCTAGTGCTATTGGCAAATCGTAATGAGAACCTTCTTTTAACATATTAGCAGGTGATAAATTAACCGTTATTCGTTTCGGTGGTAACGACAAACCCATTGAAGACAACGAAGAACGAATTCGCTCTTTTGCCTCACTAACGGCCTTGTCCGCCAATCCAACAATTTGAAAAGAAGGCAAACCATCGCCAATATGAACTTGAACATCAACTGTTTCTGTGTTTAATCCACAAAAAGAAATCGTATCAATATGTGCAACCATATTATCCCCTGTCATTCTCGCTTAAAATACAAGAAGTACCTAAGCGAATTAAGGCATTCTTAGATTAACGAATTATTATATTTATAATTAATAGTATACTGATATAGCATACAACTAGATATTGTTATAACCCATAAAAACTAAAAATAAAATACTTTATTTTAATACAATTAACTTATATACTTTATCTTTACCGAAATTTTTACCATTTCTATCTTTGTCCGATTTATGAGCTATCTTATTTAATCTATTTTTAAAAGCAAATTTGAATATTTTATAAGAAAGTGGTTGTTTTTTCATCATATACTCATCAAGCAATTTTGCCGGCGAAATTACACGATCATTAATAACCTCATTCATAAAATCAATATTTGAAATTATATTTTCTGTAATATCAATCTCTGTATGGATTTTATAATTAGTATTTTTTAACTTTTCATAAAACAATCCCATTTTATGACCTCCGCCAATTTTGGATAACCCTTTTGAATTATCTCTTACGAAGAAATCACATATAACTATTTTACCATCTTTTTTTAATATTTTTTCTAATTGTTTAAAAGATTGATCTATGTCGACATACTGATAACTCTCACTAAAAAATACTAAGTCATATTTTTTTCTAGCATCAAAATTTTCAAACATATCACAATAAACTTTTGCTCCTGACACTTTTTTAGAATGTTGCGCCATTGCCTTTGATGGAACTAATCCCTGTATATTATAATTTTTATTTTTTAATATTTTAAGATTACTACCAAAACCACAGCCGACATCTAAAATACTAGCTTTTTTATTCTTTTTTATAGCTTTTTCAATATGAGAAATTAAGAAATTTGAATATTTCTGTTGTGCATTTTTAAAATTGTCAAAATTTAATTTTTCACCTTTGCTATGTAACCCATAATGTAAGTGTTCTAAATTAAGCATTTTTTGAACAAATAATAAACCGAATTCTTTACTTTCCATAATTTCACCCCCTTATTAATTTTCGTATTTTTTTACCTGTTGCGACATACTAACATAAAAAATAATTATTTTATACTTTTAATTGTATTTAATATTAAAATTCAACCATAATAAAAAAACCCAATGGAATGTTTACATTTTAGTAAACTTCCATTGGGTTTTGATTTTAACAATCAATTAAATATGATTATTTCTTTTTGTCTTTTAGTACTTTACCTAAAATATCACCAAGTGTAGCACCTGAATCAGCAGAACCGTACTGCTCCATTGCTTCTTTTTCTTGTTGTGTTTCTAAGGCTTTTATACTTAAATTAAGGCGTTGTTCTCTGCGAGATACACTTAGAACCATAGCATCGACTTTTTCACCAGTAGCGAAACGGTCAGTTCTTTGTTCAGAACGCTCACGAGATAAATCAGATTTTTTGATAAATCCAGGTATTTTCTCATTAACAAGAACTTTTAAACCGCCATCATTTATTTCTGTTATAACAACAGTTACAACATCATTTTTCTTAACGCCTTCAATATCAAAACTACCAGCTTTATTAGAAGATGGATTTGGATTATCAGTTAATTGTTTAATACCTAATGAAATTCGTTCTTTTTCTACATCCATATCAAGTACAACAGCTTTTACAACATCGCCTTTTTTGAAATCAGCAATAGCTTCTTCGCCTGATTTTTCCCAAGAAATATCAGACATATGAACCATTCCATCGATATCTTCGGAAATACCCACGAACATACCGAACTCAGTAACATTTTTAATATCACTTTCAATTACTGTACCAATTGGATATTGTTGTGCAATTGTGCTCCAAGGGTTTTCTTGACACTGTTTAAGACCTAATGAAATACGGCGTTTTTCTGCTTCTACTTCTAGTACTTGTACTTCTACTTCCTGTGAAGTTGAAACAACTTTACCTGGTTGTACATTTTTCTTTGTCCAAGACATTTCAGATACATGTACTAAACCTTCTATGCCTTCTTCTAGTTGAACGAATGCACCATATTCAGCGATATTTGTAATTTTACCAACGAATCTAGAACCCACTTTATATTTCGCAGCCGCTTCTAACCAAGGGTCATCACTCATTTGCTTAATACCTAATGAAATTCGCTTAGTTTCTTGATTAAAACGAATAATCTTAGCTTTAATTGTTTGACCAACTTTTAAAGCCTCAGATGGGTGATTAACGCGTTTCCAAGAAATATCTGTTACGTGTAATAATCCATCAATTCCACCTAAATCAACAAACGCACCGTAATCAGTAATGTTTTTAACTATACCTTCTACTTCATCGCCCTCTTTCAAGTTTTCCATTATCTTAGAACGCTCTTCCGCAGACACTTCTTCAAGTATAGCACGACGAGAAACAACTATATTGCCTCGCTCTTTGTCCATTTTCAATACTTCAAATGATAGTTTTTTATTCATTAATGGTTCCATATCACGGATTGGACGAACATCAACTTGTGAACCTGGCAAGAACGCCATACAGCCCAATACATCAACCTTGAAACCACCGCGAACACGCTCAAATATAACGCCTTCCACTTTTTCACCATTTTTGAATAATTCAGCAACTTTAATCCAAGCTTCTTCTCTTTTAGCTCGTTCACGAGACAGACCAACTTCACCGTTTCTGTCTTCCATTCTTTCAACGAAAACATCAATTTCGTCACCTGCATTTAATTCAGGAATATCACCAGAGATTGCGAATTCACGAATGTTAATTCTTCCTTCTGATTTTAAACCAACATCGACTAATACCATATCATCATTTATAGAAATGATTGTACCTTTTACAACTGTACCAACGATATTTTTATTTTCACCTAGTGTTTCTTCAAATAATGAAGCAAAACTTTCTTTTTTTATATTCATATTAATAATATATTTCCAAAATGCCACATTTCCAATAACATCGATTAACTTAAACAATGCCTAGAAACAGGACTGTGCCACTACAAAAAGTGTTATATTTCAAGGGCTTGACACACA
>JAQWUY010000040.1 GCA_029250225.1 Alphaproteobacteria bacterium
ATAGGCGTTTTCTTGCTTTGGGTTTCAGCAATATTTACTATCGTAACAGGGCAAAACTATTTGCGAAGTGGCATTAAACATATGCTAAATGACGATAGAAAAGAATAACCCCAACTACTAAACTCAAACTACTTTTTAAATTTTATATTAGGTTCGTCATTTTTTTCAATATAGATAGATTGGCTTGGGAATGCAAAGCTAGCGCCTGCTTCTTCTACTATTTTCTTGATATCTAGGGCTAGTTGTTCTTTTATTTTTAACCATTCACCCCATTTTGTAGTTTTTGTAAATGCATAAATTAATAAATCAATAGAACTATCATTAAATTTATCTATTACAACAAAAGTTGAAACTTTACTAGCTGGAACGAAATCTTGTTTAGAAACTAGTTGTTCGATACTTTCAACAATAGCTTTTAATTGTTTTTTATTTGTTCTGTATTCTAAACCGATTGTCCAAGAAATACGGCGGTGTTTCATTCGCGAGAAATTAATTAGTGGGGCATCGGCTAGTTGAGAATTGGGTACATGCATTGGGGCTTGATCAAATCTTCTGATTAGTGTAGACCTTAGGCCGATTTTTTCAACTGTGCCTTCTGCGACATTGCTTACTCTTATCCATTCACCTTCACCAAAACGATGTTCAGACAGGATTAGGAAGCCTGCAATTAAGTTTTTAAATAAATCTTGTGTACCTAGGGCAACGGCCGCACCTAATATTCCAAGACCGGCTAGTATCGCACCTACTTTAATTCCCCAGATTTCTAGGATAGCTGAGGCACCGGTAAATATTATTATAACTCTTATAACTTTTAGACCCCAACCTATCAAAGATTTATTGATATATTTATCTTTACCTTTTAATAATTCGGCTAGTGGTATAGTTGAGCTAAATAATAGCCAGAATATAGAAAATGCTATTATTGTTCTGATAAAAATTCCCTGCATTGTTGGGACATAAATTTCTGCTATTAGGTATAAACCAATAACAATAGATATAAAGCGCGCGGGTGGTTCCATAACATCGATGATTTTATCATCAATTTCGGTTTCTGTTTTTTCAACAAACTTACGAATCCAGCCGAGTAAATATTTTGATATTATTGGACGCGATAATAATGAAAGAATAATTATAAATATTATGCTAAAAAATAGCTTGCTGTTTTCTTCGTTAATATACGGTTCTAAAAAACTTAAATATTCCATTATCACACTCTGTTTGTTTTTAAATAATATAATTATATAATAAATGATTTATCAATAAAAGCAAGATAAACATAGATTAGATTTTTATTATTTATTGATACATTAAGCCTTGATAAATAAAATAATTTTTTTAAATATTTTATTTTTGGTTGTTATGTTTTATTATGCCTAAATGACAAGTGTAAATTCGGCAATTTTAGAAAGCGATATTGATACAATTGATGCAAAATATTTAATGTGTTTTGTTTTAAATATTGAACTATCAGATTTGCCGTTAAAATTTGATTATAATTTGAGTGATGCAGAATATAAAAAATTTACTAAGTTAGTAAAGATTCGCAAAACGGGAACTCCAATAGACATAATTACAGGGAGCAAAGGTTTTTGGGCTTCTGATTTTGTTGTTAATGAAAATGTTTTATCACCACGCCCAGATTCAGAAACTATAATTGAATCAGTTTTACAGCATCGCACTGACAAAAACAAAAAATATAACATTTTAGATTTGGGAACAGGTAGTGGCTGTTTATTAATAAGTTTGTTATTAGAATATAAAAATTCCATTGGCATAGGTGTTGATATATCGCAAAAGGCATTATCAATTGCAAAAACTAATGCAGATAATAACGGTTTAACTAATCGAATTGATTTTATACAAAGTGATTGGTTTGATAATATTCCAACACAAAAGTTTGATATTATTATTTCAAATCCACCTTATATACCAACATATGAACTGAAAAATTTACAAGAAGAAGTAAAAAAATTTGATCCAGTACTTGCACTTGATGGCGGTAATGATGGTTTAGATTGTTATAGAAATATTTTAAAACAAATGCATAATTATATCGATAAAGATTCTATAATAGTTGTGGAATTTGGATACAATCAACATCAAGAGATAAATAATTTGTTTTTATTAAATGGGTATAAATTATTATCTAGGCAATTTGATTTATCTAAAATAATACGTAGTCATACTTACAAAAAATTGTGATATTTTAAAAAAAGCTTGCCTTTTAAGCTCTTATTATGTATAATGTGGTTAATATTAACAAGCATTAGTATTTATTTAGTATCAATTCAGTATCTTTTTATTCTATATTTATTTTTTTGCTTGTTATTTATGAATTTTTTTAGAGAGAGTAATATGCGTAATAATAATAATAAGAGAAGACCTTATAATAAAAATAATGGTCGAAATAAAAAAAATTATAATCCATTAAGAAGTCAATTCGATTCCAACGGCCCAATAGGTCGAATAAGAGGAACTGCTCAACAAATAGCTGATAAATATATATCCGCATCTCGTGAAGCAAAAGTTGCTGGTGATAGAGTAAGAGAAGAAGAATTATTACAACTATCTGAACATTATTTAAGAATGATTGTTGAATGGCGCATTGAAAATCCAACTCTTGAAAAAGAAAAAAATGATAAATCTGATAATAAATCAGAAGAAGTTTCAGAAAACATTGAACAAGATGAACAAACTGAACAAGATGAACAAATTATCGATAATGATAATTCTGAAATGGCCGAAGAACTTTCAAACGACAATCCAGAACAGCCTGATACAAAGCAAGCCGTTTAATTTTTGCAAAAAAAACCTTGCTATTTATTATGTTTTTGTATAATAAAGCATATGGAAGTGCAGTTGGACAGACTTCTTATTGAACTGGTCAGATTGGAAACAAAGCAGCCACGATAAGTTTTTTAGTTTGGGTCGCCTGTACTTCCACTTTTAATCTCATAAAATTATTTTAAATCTCTTTACCATTAATCTTTTAAATGATATATTTTTTTTATGTTTGATAATGATAGTAGTAATATAAAAATGAATTTACAAGATATTGTTCAAGATGATGTTGAATCTGATAAAGATGCCAATATTGTTGACATTAAATCTAAGAATAACCAAGACAACACACCATACCGCGTGTTGGCACGAAAATACCGCCCTAATGATTTTGATACATTAATTGGTCAAGATGGACTTGTTAGAACATTATCCAATGCACTAAAATTTGGTCGCATTGCACAATCTTTTATGCTTACAGGGGTTCGCGGTGTTGGTAAAACAACAACTGCACGAATTATTGCAAAAGCGCTAAATTGTTCTAATATTGATGAAAACGGTAATCCTCCTGTAAAACCTTGTGGTTCGTGTGATAATTGTGCTGAAATTACTAGCGGTAATCATATTGATGTTGTTGAAATGGACGCTGCATCAAATACGGGAATTGATGATATTCGTGAAATTATTGAATCGACTCAATACACCCCAACAATGGGTAGATATAAAGTATACATCTTAGATGAAATTCATATGTTGTCCAAGAATGCTTTTAATGGTTTGTTAAAAACTCTCGAAGAACCACCAGCCCATATAAAGTTTATTTTTGCGACTACTGAAATTGGCAAAGTTCCGGTTACTATTTTATCTCGTTGTCAAAGATTTGATTTAAGAAGAGTACAGGCTTCGGATTTATACAAACATTATTTAAACATCGCAAATCTTGAAGGTTTTTCAGTCGAAGAAGAAGCAATTCAAACTATTGCAAGGTGTGCCGATGGTTCGGTGCGCGATGGTTTGTCAATGCTTGATCAAGCACTCGCTTTAAGTGAAAATAAAAAAATTACTAGCGAACTAGTTAATTCTATGTTGGGTCTAGCCGATAGAAATTCATTATATGAATTATTTGAATTTTTAATGGCAGGGGATAATGTAAAAGCATTAAATAAAATCAACGAATTATATAATGTCGGTGCTGAACCGATTGTAATATTGGGTGATTTACTTGATATATCGTGGTTATTGACTAGGTTTAAGGTTAATCCATCTTTACTTGATGATTCTACATTACCAGAAATTGAAAAAAATATGGGCGGTAAAATGGCCTCCAAATTATCGGTTTCTGTCTTAACAAAATCTTGGCAAATATTAAATAAAGGTCTTGGTGAAATGCAAGTTGCACAAAATCAATTAATGACCCTTGAAATGATAGCAGTAAGATTGATGTATGCATCGGAATTGCCAAGCCCTGTTGATTTGGTAAAAAAGTTAAATAACTCAAATAGCCCTGCACATTTTGTTAGCGGGGTTGAAAATCAAACTCAAAATTTACAAAACAATAAAACAGTTCAAGCTGTTAAAAGTGCGGATTTAAAAAAAACTGAATTACCAAGTAAAAAATTTGATTTAAAACCTGAACAGATACAAGATATAACACCGCCTAAAACATTTGTTGAGCTAGTTAAATTTATACAGCAAAAATTACCTAATATTGGTTTTGATTTCTTTAAAACCGCCCGAGAAGTTGAAACAAAAAATCAAAAATTCACTATTAATATTAAATTAGAACATAATAAAAGAAAAAAAGTTCACGATTTATTACAACAAAGTTTTGGCAAAACTATTAATATAGAATATACTGAAACAGGCGGTGAAAAAACTCTTTATGAGATTGAGCAATATCAAAATAAACAAAATATTGATAAAGCAGAACAAACTGAATTAGTTAAATCAGTAAAAAAGTATTTCCCTGATGCGGAAATAAAAAAAATCAACCTATTGGAGAATGATTAATGTTTAAAAATTTAGGTAATATAATGCAACAAGCAAAGCAGATGAAAGAAAACATTGCTGAGGCTGAAGTGGAATTGAACAAAACAATTGTCATAGGCAAATCTACTTCTGATATGGTAAAAGTTACAATGAATTGTAAAGGTGAATTTCACGACATTACTATTGACCCAGTGGCACTTGATGACAAAGATATGTTACAAGATTTAATTTTAATTGCTCTAAAAGATGCCCGCTCTCAGGCAAATGAAAAAACAACAGAAGTAATGAAAAAGGCAACAGGTGGGATCGACTTACCACCAGGAATTTTACCGTTTTAAGGAATATTTATGCAAGAAATAGACAATTTAGTTGCGGTTTTATCTAGATTACCTGGTTTTGGCCCCCGTTCTGCAAAACGAATTGTATTACAATTATTAAAAAAACAAGACATTTTAATGACCCCGCTAATCGATGCCCTTAAATCCGCAAAAAATAATGTTTGCGATTGTGAAGTATGCGGTAATATTGATACAAAAAGCCCCTGCGATATCTGTAACAATTTAAAACGCGACAAAACAACAATTTGTGTTGTTGAAAATGTCGCCGACTTATGGGCTATGGAGCGAACAGGCACATACAAAGGCAAATTTCATATCCTAGGCGGGGTATTATCCCCAATCGATGGTATTACCCCAAAACACTTAAACATAGACGGTATCGTAAGCAGAATTGAACAAGACGGCATATCTGAAATCATTCTAGCAACCAACCTAACAGTCGAAGGACAATCAACCGCACACTATCTAGCCGAAGTTTTACGCCCCTACGATGTTAAAATAACCAGACTAGCCAACGGTGTTCCCGTAGGCGGTGAACTAGATTACCTAGATGATGGAACTCTTGCCGTTGCATTACAAGCACGACAAATAATAGAGTAAATTAAAAACAATTACAGTTTTCTAGAAAACATACGGAATGATTTGATTATCTCGTAAATTAGAACACTTGATAAAA
>JAQWUY010000002.1 GCA_029250225.1 Alphaproteobacteria bacterium
AATAAAATACAAAATACTAATTCAAAAAAACCTTTCTGGCAAACTGGAAGAGTTGCAAAAATATTATTTAAGTTTTTATATTTTATGTATCGAAAATATTGGAAATTTAAATCTCTAAAGCGTAGATTTATAGGCGGCACTTAATTTTTAATTTTAAAAAACAATTTTGTTGTTTCGCTAATAAAAAATCTTGCTTAAATTATGATAAAGTTTTATATTATTTTTTATGGCAAAAGTTATTCCTATAATATTATCCGGTGGGGTTGGTTCAAGATTGTGGCCGGTATCGCGCACGAAAAGACCAAAACCGTTTATGTGGGTACAAGGCGAAGGAAATTTGCTTAACCGTACTTTAAACCGCCTGCAAGGTCTTGATGTATCGGATATTATATCAGTATCAAATTTGGATTACCGATTTTTTGTGGAACGCACCGTCAATGATTTTAAATTTAACAACCACTTTATACTTGAACCATTTGGTAAAAACACTGCGGGGGCAATTGGTGTATCGGCAAAATATGCTAACGAACATTTTAGTGATGATTCAATATTAGTGGTGTTGCCATCTGATCATGTAATAAAAGATATTCAATCTTTTGAAAATGTAATCAATCAAGCCGTTAAAATTGCAAATAATGGTAAATTAGTAACATTGGGAATTACCCCAACGAAACCTCATACAGGCTATGGCTATATAAAAACAGGTGAAAATAATTTAGTTGAATCTTTTGTGGAAAAACCTGATGAAAAAACAGCAGAAAAATATATTTCTGATGGTGGTTATTATTGGAATGCAGGTATGTTTGTATTCAGCGCTAAAACATATCTTGATGAATTACAAAAAAATGCTCCTGATGTGTTTGATGTGGTTAATAAAATTGATACAAGTACAAAAGATTTCACAATTGATGAAAAAATATTTAGCGTTATGCCTGATATATCAATTGATTATGCGGTAATGGAAAAATCAAAAAATGTTGCGGTTGTGCCCGCAACATTTGATTGGAATGATCTAGGGGCTTGGGATTCAATTTCCGAAATATTGCCAACTGATAAAAATGGTAACAGTATAAAAGGTGATGTACAATTAATTGATACAAAAAACACTACAATATTTTCCACCTCTGACGATAAACTGGTTGCAACAATTGGTCTTGATAATTTGACAATTGTGGAAACTCGTGATGCGGTTTTAATTGCTGATAATAATAAATTACAAAATGTGAAAGATATAGTTAAGGAACTTAAATTAAAAAAACACCAAGTTGCTGATATTCACCGTACAGAACATCGCCCTTGGGGAACATTTACGGTTTTGGATGAAGGCGAAAAATACAAAGTAAAACAAATAATTGTTTTACCTCAGCAAAAATTATCACTACAATCACATAAACATCGTTCAGAACACTGGGTGGTGGTGTCAGGTGTGGCAATTGTTGAAAATAACGGTGAAAAATTAAATCTTAATCCAAATGAATCAACATATATATCTGCTACTAATAAACACAGGCTTTCTAATGATACTGATAAACCTGTTGTTATTATTGAAGTCCAAACAGGCGACTATTTGGGTGAAGATGATATTGAAAGATTTGAAGATATCTATTCAAGGTAAGTCAATTTAAAAGACGGTTTACAAAAAATGTAATGCGATTTTTTATCAAAAAAATCTTGTAAGGAATTTTATTAAATGTTACATTTTTGATTAAATTTTGTAAAGAGGGGGGTAATTTGTCTAGAGAAAAAGCAATATGTATTATCGGAATGGGATATGTAGGTGCAACATTGGCTGTTGGTTTTGCTAGCAAAGGTGTGCGAGTATATGGCGTTGAAAAACAACAACTTATTGTCCAAAAATTAAATTCTGGCGAGGCTACCTTTTATGAAGAAGGATTTGACAAAATATTATCTGATGTTACAGCAAAAAAATTATTAACTTGTCACAATGAAATCCCAAAAACTGATGAAATTGATACATATATAATTACTGTTGGTACCCCAGTTTGTGAAAATAATAAAGTTAATGAATCTTATCTGCTATCGGCAGTTGATGAATTAAAAAATAATTTAAAACCAGGCGATGCAGTTATATTGCGCTCTACTTTGAAATTAGGGGCAACTGAAAAAATTGTAAAAACCGAGTTGGATAAACTCAATATTCCATATAAACTTTCATTTTGTCCTGAACGAACAGTGGAAGGAAAATCTATCGAAGAATTAACAACGATTCCACAAATAATTGGTGGTGTTGATGAAAAATCAAATCAGCATTCAAAAGAATTATTTTCTATAATGGTTGATAAGTGTATAATTGTTAGTTCACCCAAGGAAGCTGAACTATGTAAATTAATTTGTAATACTCAGAGGGATTTATATTTTGGTTTTGCCAATGAAGTAGCAAGTATATGTGATAATATTGGTGCTTCAGTTTCAAATGTTATTAATGCGATTAGCGAAAATTATTCTCGTGTTAATATTGCTCGACCTGGTTTGGTTGGTGGACCTTGCCTTACCAAAGATACTCATATCTTAGTTCAAGGTTCAAAAGAAATGGGCTATACACCTGAAATATCATTGCAAGGAAGAATTACAAATGAAAAATTAATTAATGAATGTATTAATCAGATTGAGAGGATTATGCCTTCACCAAAAAAAATATCTGTGTTGGGTCTTGCATTTAAAGGTTCACCGCCAACGGGTGATATGCGTGGTAGCACGGTTTATGATTTAATGAATTTATTAAAACAAAAATGGAAAAATGCTGAATATTTTGGCTATGACTCATTGGCAACCGATGAAGATGTGGCGACATTGCCTTTAACTCGTGTTAATGATATCGAAACAGCTTTTGCAAGTGCTGATTTAGTTATATTTCATAACAATCACCCTGATCTACAAAAGCTAGATATAAAAGAATTGTCTGGCAAAATGAACTTTGGCGGTATAGTTTATGATTTTTGTAACATGTATAATACAATCGATAGTGTTAATTACTGTGGTTTGGGTAATATGAATTATTTGAAGGAAAGATAATGTCTAAAAAAATAGTTGTTACAGGTGGCGCAGGTTTTATAGGTGCACACTTAGTTCGTAAATTAGTCGGTTTGGATAACAATGTTGTTGTTGTGGATAATTTAATCCGTGGAATGGCCAGTCGTATTGACGATTTAATGGATAAAATTACATTGTGTAATGATGATATTCGTGATGAAAAATTAATGGCAAAAGCTTTTGCTGGTGCGGATGTAGTTTATCATTTAGCTGCGGTAAATGGTACAGAAAATTTTTATAAAAGACCAGAGTTGGTTCTAGATGTTGGTGTTCGTGGAGCAATGTCGGTTATGAATGCTTGTCAAATTGCAGGTGTAAAGCAAGTTGTAATTGCATCAACTGCTGAAGTTTATCAGACCCCTGAAATAGTTCCAACAGATGAAACAATTCCATTGATGTTACCAGATAGTTTAAACCCAAGATATTCTTATGGTGGTTCAAAAATATTAACAGAATTAGTAGCATTTAACTACGGGACAGATTTTTTTGATCGTGTTCAGGTATTTCGTCCACATAATATATACGGCGCAAATATGGGGTGGAAACATGTACTACCGCAATTTATAGTTCGTGCACTAAATGGTAAAGATAAATATGGTACAGAAGTGCCGTTTGAAATTTTCGGAACTGGTGAAGAGACTAGATCATTCTGTTATGTTGATGATGTGGTTAATGGTATTATAACAATGCAAGAAAAAGGTGATCATAGAAATATTTATCATATCGGTAATGACGAAGAAGTATCAATGTTGGATGTAGCAAATATGATTGCGAAAAGATTGGATATTAAGTTAAACTTTGAACATACAGATACTCATGCTGGCTCAACACCAAGAAGGTGTCCATCTATAGGAAAAATGAAGAAACTAGGCTATCAGCCAATGGTTAATTTGGAAAACGGTTTGGAAAAGTGTATCGATTGGTACAAAGATAATAGAAATCCCCCAGCCGATAATGAATTGGTGTAATAAATGGCAATCGAATTTGATATCAAAAAATCTGATAAAATTGATGGGGTTTATATTATTAACCCGTCTGTGGGCAAGGATGTAAGAGGTAATATCTGGACCTCATTTCTTGCACAAGATATTGAGCCTTTAATAACCAATGGGGCAAAATTCAAACATAATAAATTTTCAAAATCAAAAAAGAATGTTTTACGCGGTATTCACGGCGATACAAAGTCTTGGAAATTGGTAACTTGTGTTTATGGTCAAATGCAACAAATTGTGGTTGATATGCGTGAAGACAGCTCTACTTATTTACAGTATGAAGAATTTATTATTGATGCAGACAAACCACAATTAATTTTAATTCCTCCGATGTGTGGTAATGCATATTACAATATGGGTGATGATTTGGTTTATCATTATGCACTAGCGTATGAGGGTGATTATATTGATGCTGATGAACAATTCTCGTTCAAATGGAATGACGAAAGCATTGGTATTAAATGGAAATGTAAAAATCCTATTTTATCAGGAAGGGATAAATAATGAAAAAATTAATATATTACACAAAAAAGGCATTTAATATGGGTTTTTTAAAGATGTTAGAAAAATTTATCAATCACATTAAACGTAAAAAAAATCAATTATTTGATGAAACTTGGGCTATTCGTTTTTTAAAACCAGATGTATTTATTGATGTCGGTGCAAATATAGGTGTTATGGGGCATAAGGCTATAAGACGAAATTTTAAAGGAAAAATCATTGCAATTGAGCCTGTTAAATATTTATTTGATAAATTAGTTGATGACAGTAAAAATAAAAAAAATTGGATTAATATTAATGCAGGGGTTTCTGATAAAAAAGGTACAGCAGAAATTTATGTTTGTTCTGGTCATGGCGGTTGTTCTTCTTTTTTACAACCAACTAAATATTTAGAAGAAAATGCAGGTTCTTCTGGTGAATTGCGGGGGAAAGAAAAAATATCATTAACAACATTAGACAGCGTTATTAATGAACATTGCCCAAAGTCAAAAAACATTTATATAAAAGTTGATGTGCAAGGCTTTGAATTACAAGTAATGCAAGGATTAAAAGAAAATATTGATAAAGTAATTGGTTGTCGCTTGGAAATGGCTGTTAATACAAATGATTATAAAAATCAACCAAATATGTGGGAAGTTATTGAATATATGCGTGGTATAGGTTTTGTTCTTGTACATTTATGCGATAATGTTTGGAGACATCCAAAAACAAAAGAATTAGTTTATGTGGATGGTGTGTTCTTAAATAAAAATAAGTTGGATAAATAATGGCAGTAAATGAAATAAAAGACGGCGATGTTATATTGGCACGACATGTCACAGCACAGGAATGGGAAAAAGGCGGATTAAACTTTTATTCCGAAGATAACGAATTTATTCAAGTTGGTACTTGGGGCTATGATAGTGGCAAAGAATTACTCGCACATACTCATAATAATGTGGAACGAACTGTAAATATCACACAAGAAACACTTTATATTCGTCGTGGTCGAATTAAGGCACGAATTTATAATTTAAAATTGGAATTGGTTGCCGAATGGGAAGCAGGTGAAGGTGATATTATGATTTTAATGCAAGGTGGTCACGGTTATGATATATTAGAAGATGGCACACAGGTATTGGAAGTCAAAAACGGCTCTTATGTAAGTGCACAAGCTGATAGAGTAAGATTTTAATTATGAGTAATGATTTTATACCGCAAATGATACCTTGGTTTGGTGATGAAGAAGCAGATGCTATGGATCAATATATGCGTTCAGGTGGATTTCTTATGGAATTCAAAAAAACTCAGGAATTTGAACAAAGGATTGCTGAATATACCGGTGCAAAACATGCCATTGTGGTAAATAATGGAACTGTATCATTGAGTGTGGCGGGGATTGTTTGTGGTCTTAATGCTGGTGACGATGTGCTTATTCCAAATTATACAATGATTGCTACACCAAATTCTATAAAAATGATAGCTTGCAACCCTGTATTTGTCGATGTTTGTAAAGAAACATTGTGTATGGATTTAGAGTTGGCAAAAAAAGCTATTACACCAAAGACAAAAGCAATTATGTTTGTTAACTCTAATGGTCGTTATCCAAAAGAAGGTATTGAAGAATTTGTAAAATTTGCTAAAGAAAATAATCTTGCCTTAATTGAGGATTCAGCGCAAGCATTAGGGTCATTTTATCCTGATGGTCGCCATATGGGAACGGTCGGTGATGTGGGGACATTTTCTTTTTCTGTCCCTAAGATTATTTCCACAGGGCAAGGTGGTGCATTGGTAACTAATGATGACGAATTAGCAACGAAAATTCGTAAGTTAAAAGATTTTGGTCGTTCAGGTGGGGGCAGTGATATTCACGATAGTATAGGTTGGAATTTTAAATTTACTGATATGCAAGCCGTTGTTGGTAATGAACAAATGAAAAAATTGCCTTGGCGAGTTGAAAGAAAAAAAGAAATTCTTAAACGATATGTGAACAACCTTGCAGGGGTTTCACAGGTAAGTTTTTTTGAAACTGATTTGAAAAACACAACACCTTGGTTTATTGATATAATGTTAAGCGAAAGACGCGATGAATTAATCGAACATTTAAAAGAAAATAGTGTTGGTAGTCGTGTAATGTATCCACCAATTAACGAACAAGAATGCTATAATATCGCAGGTACATACCCTGTGAGTAAATCGGTTGGCAAACAAGGTTTGTGGTTGCCCTCATCAGGCCAATTAACCGATAGTGAAATCGATAAGGTATGCAATTTAATTAGAGGATTTTATTTATAAATGCTTTTGAAAAAAACATTATTCGGTGAATCGATTATTAAGTTATTAATCACAATAAAAATGTTATTTATAACTCCATTTTTAGTTCGTTACCTAGGTGTTGAGAATTATGGTTTATATACATATATTCTTACTAGCGCAGGTATGCTAGCATTATTTTTTAATATTGGTACTACTGATTATGTTTTAACATATTACAATAATGTTGATTTTTCAGAAAAAAAACGCCAAATGGGAGTTGTCTATGCGGTAAATATTTTTTTTGCAATACTTATAACATCATTACTTTTAATATATCCTAATTATTCTTATTACTTGTTCGGGCTTGATTTTGAATATTTTATTTTTTTACCATTTATTGCATTTACATTTATTTTTAATAATTTTTTTACGACAATTGCAATATATCAAAGAAAATTAAGAAAATTCTATTTATTTAAAATATTAGAGATTGTGATGTTTGTGGTAGTTATATTTTATACTATATATTTTCAAAAATCATTTTATGAATTTATTTTATATTATACTGTTATGATAAGTTTGAACTTTTTAATTTTATTTGTTTATTTAAAAGAAATATCGTTTGTATTTTCTTTTAAATTATCAAAATTAAAACAAATATTATCGATGTCAATATTTTTTATGTTCAATGGTATGACATTATATTTATTAACATTTATAGATAAGTTTTTAATACAAAAATATATGACTTATTATGATTTGGGAATATACGGTTTATCAGTAACAATTATCGGATCGATATTAGTTTTGACAGCTACATTTTTACATATAATTATAAAAATAAAAATAAATGAAAATATTAAATCAGAAGAAAAATTATCACAAATTAGATTTTTTAGTGATAATTTAATTAATATTTTAATTGTTCCAATACTTATGGGGTTTGCAATTTATGGATATAATTTTTTAATTTTATATGCAGGAGATAATTTTTCTCAGTCATATCAATATACAGTTATTTTATTAATTGTGGTTTACTTCAACTTAATTATGTATTTTTATAGTCAAAAATATTTTTTACAAAACAAACAAAAAGCAATTAAAATAATGTTTAAAATTACCGTCTTTGTTTTAATTATAAATATTATTTTAAATATTATTACTATTCCTAGATATGGTTTGATGGGAGCTACATTTTCCAGTGTAATTGCATCTTTATTACAATATTTAGCAATTATGTATATTACAAAATCTTTTTCATTATTTGTGAATATAATAAAATATTTAATTCCTGTAAGTATAGTTTGGGGTGCGGGATATTATTTGTGGGATGATGATTATGGATTTTGGTTAATGTGGGTTTATTGTATTATATCAATGTTAATATATTGGTTATTAGTATACATTTTTTATAAATCAGACATAAAAAAATTAATTCAAATTATGAGGCTCATTAATGATTAAAATATTTGTATTAAATCTTAAAAGGTCACCCGAAAGACGAAAATTAATTCAAAGCCAGATGGAAAAATTTGGTTTGAAATTTGAATTCATAGATGCAGTTGATGGTAATGAATTAAC
>JAQWUY010000010.1 GCA_029250225.1 Alphaproteobacteria bacterium
GTTTTAGGAAATTAAAAATTTCCTTGGATAACCCAGTGAAATAAATCACTGGGTTTTTAGTGGTAGGGGATGAGAGACTTGAACTCCCGACCAAGGCATTATGAGTGCCCTGCTCTAACCACTGAGCTAATCCCCCCTGTTATCCTTCTAAAAAGTTTTTAATCTTTCTAGAACGAGTTGGATGCTTTAACTTCCTTAAAGCTTTGGCTTCAATTTGTCGAATTCTCTCACGAGTAACTTCAAATTTCTGCCCTACTTCTTCTAAGGTATGGTCTTGGCTCATACTGATACCAAAACGCATTCTTAGAACCCTTTCTTCCCTAGGGGTAAGAGAGGATAATATCCTAGTAACCGTTTCCCTTAGACTGTTTTGAACAGCATATTCCAATGGTGAAATAGCGTTCGTGTCTTCTATGAAATCACCTAGTGAAGAATCGTCTTCGTCACCGACTGGAGTTTCTAGTGAAACTGGCTCTTTGGCTATTTTTTGTACTTTTAATACTTTTTCTATTGGCATGTCAAGCTTTTCTGACAATTCTTCTGGAGTTGGTTCACGACCGAACTCACTTGTCATTTGACGAGACACACGCATAAACTTGTTAATCGTCTCTATCATATGGACTGGGATACGGATTGTGCGGGCTTGGTCAGCGATAGAACGCGTGATAGCCTGCCTAATCCACCAAGTAGCATAGGTAGAAAATTTATAACCGCGACGATATTCAAATTTATCAACGGCTTTCATTAATCCAATATTTCCTTCTTGGATTAAATCAAGGAATTGCAAGCCACGATTTAAATATTTCTTGGCTATTGAAATTACCAGTCGTAGATTCGCTTCAACCATTTCAGATTTAGCACGAGATGCTTGTTTTTCACCTAGTTGCACCACTTTTACAATACGGCGGAATTCAAAAACTGGCATTCCTGCTTGTTCAGCGATTAAATTAGATTGTTCTTGTAATTTTTTAACAACTTCTACTTCTTTTTTTGTGAAATCTTTCCAATTGCTGTTAATTTTTGAAACACTAGAAATCCAAGTATCAGACAATTCTTGACCTAGGTATTGTTCCAAGAATTCTTCACGGCTAACACCGTATGATATAACTAGTCGTAACAACTGGCCATCTATCGAGCTTAATTTTTTATTAACAAGATAAAGATTTTCAACTAACTGGACAATTTTACTAGGGTTAAATACTAGTGATGATAATTCGCCAACTAGTTCCGCCTTAATCTTGTTATAAGAATTCATTGTAGCAGTAGAAGGCTGTTTATTGTTTGAAATATCTTCTATGCGCTTTGCTTGAACCTTTTTCATTTTTTTGTATGTTCGGCCGATTCTAGTGAAAGCGGATAATATTTCGTCTTTGTATTCTTCTTCTATCGTAAGGGGTGCATCTTCGCGCTCATTTTCAGATTCTTGATTTTCTTCGGAATCTTCTGACTCTTCTTCGTCTTTGGTTTCTTTTTTATCAGTTAAACCGTCGGTTTCAAGTTCAGAATCTTCGACACTGCTATCGTTATCTTGTTCTTCCACAGGTTGGATATCTTCGATATTTTCATCATCATCTTCTATTGGGAATTCCGGTTCTTCACCGTACATTGCTTCTATGTCTATGATGTCGCGAAGCAAAATAGTTTCGCTTTCAAGTTGGTCGTGCCATTCTGTGATTGCTTTCATTGTCATTGGGCTTTCACACAATGCATCAATCATTTTATTTTTACCGGCTTCAATTCGTTTTGCAATTGCAACTTCACCTTCACGAGATAATAATTCAACTGTTCCCATATCTCGTAAGTACATTCGTACAGGGTCTTCGAAAGATTTAGTATCTGTGTTGGCTAAGTTACCACCAGATTTTACAATTTCAATTTTTTCGCTAGTATCCAATTCTGCAACAGCTTCTTGAACACTTATTCCTATTTCGCTAAGGGTATTAGTTATATCATCTAATAATTCGGTGGTTAAATCATTTTTACCTATTGATTCTCTTATCTCTTCGACTGTAACAAAACCTTCTTTATTACCTTTTGCAATAAGGTTTTTTACTTCTGCTGTTTTTTCAGCAAAAACATCATCTTGTTTTTTCAAGTCTGTTTCGTTGTTATTAGACAAATTTAAAGAATCCTTTCAAGCACCATATATAAGAACAAACAAATACACGAATCACCAACAAAAATCAAGTAATATTTATTCAAATTAATTAATTATTCATTATGGGTATAAATTAATCTAGTAGATAATTTAGCCTCTGCTTCTATCTGCTCAACATCTTCTTTACCTTCTAGTAATGATTGCCTAATGCGTTCTTGATAAACTTGTTCTTCTAGCTTAGCAACAAACACATCAATCATATGTAATAATAGCTCACGGCAACTATCAGGTTTTAAATTAGGTATAGTTGGTTTTGCAATTTGATATATTTTTTCATTAAGTATTTGATTAAGTTCGTTTTCAAAACCTAGTTTATATAGCTTATTTTTTAAAGTTTCTGAGCAAACTTCGTTATTTGATAAAATATTACAAATTTTACTGAATAAATTTAAATAATTATTATCAAAAAAATTAAAGAGTTTTTCTTCTAAGTCGTGAAATATTTCCGGATAATTTATAATTCCAGCTAGCATAACTTTTTGCTGTGTAGCGGGTAATTTAACATTGTTCATTACATTTGCACCTAGTGGCTTTAAATATTTGTCTTTATAGCCTGATTTTTTAAAATTACCTTTTCTTTTTTTGTGGTTTTCCCAAATTAAATTATTAAACCAAGATCGATAATTTGACGATATATTTTTATCAGCAATTGAAAAAGAGATATCAGTAAAATGCTTTTCTAATTTCGCGAGTTGTTCCGGTGTGTTAACTGATATTTTAGCATTTCCTAAACTCCATAAATAATCAGGCAAAGATACACTTTTATTTAGTATTCTTTTCATTTCACCGGCGCCTTGATTTTGAATTATATCATCAGGGTCACAACCATCAGGCATAAAGGCAATCTCAACCGATTTACCAGCACTTAAAATTGGTAGTATTCTTTCCGTTGAGCGGGTAGCGGCTTTTTGTCCGGCTTCATCACCATCAAAACACAAAACTGGTAGATCGACAGATTTCCAAACTTGCATAATGTGTTTTTCAGTGAGTGCTGTTCCCAACGGGGCAACAGAATATGAAAAACCGGCTTGTGTAAGGGAAATAACATCCATATATCCTTCGCAAACTATCATTTTGCCAGCTTCGTATGATGATTTACGAGCATTTTTTAAATTATACAGGCTATTACTTTTATCAAAAAGTGGAGTTTCAGGTGAATTTATATATTTTCCAACCCCTTTTGCTTTACTATCGCCCATAAATCTACCGCCGAAGGCTATTACTTTGCCCCTTACATCTGTGATTGGGAACATTAAGCGATCGCGAAAGAAAGAATATAAACCATTATCGCCTTTACGAGCAAGGCCTGCTGATATTATGGCATCTTCGGGTACATTACATTTTTTTAAATAATCTATCAATCCCATTTGTTCATCAGAATAACCCAATCTAAAATCCATAATCATTTCTTGATTAATTTTTCTAGATTTTATATATTCGAGGGCTTTTTTACCATTATTAGAAAATAATTGTTTTTGAAAATATTGACACGCAAGTTCACATACTTCGTATAATCCAATTCGCTGTTGTTGCTTTTGTTTTTCCTGTACACTTTGGACGGGCATTTGCATTCCCGCTTCATTAGCTAAAATTTGTACAGACTCTATGAAGCTAACGCCTTCGGTTTTCATTAAAAAGCTAAATAAATCGCCGTGTTCACCACAACCAAAACAATGGTAGAATTCTTTTTCATCGGAAACATTAAACGAAGGAGTTTTTTCATTGTGAAATGGACATAATCCCAGATAACGATTGCCTTTTCTTTGCAATTTTACCTTGCGTCCAACAACATCAGAAACATTTAATCTTGTTTTTAAATCGTCTATAAATTTTGAATCAAATCCCATACTGTATTCCAATAAAATATTTATATTTTTATATCACACAATACATAAAAATGGTATATAAAAAAAAGCCCCTGTCAAGCAAGGGCTTTTTAATTTAAAAAATTGATTAATCTTTACTAAACATAGGAATTAACATTCCAATTAAAATCCACATTATCATAGATATACTAAGAGAAATACTAACAAAATGAGCTGATAATTCCGGTGGAACTGGTCCAATGTAAGCTTCTGGATGTGGTGAGCCAATAATATGGGGGAATGCTATCAAAAACACACCTATAAAAATATTAATTAATTTTTCTTTGAATGCCAAATTCCATAAACCAAAAATAGTCAATAAAACAGTTAAAAACCACCAACCTTGACGGCCGTATACGGTATCAGCACCAGAACCTGGTAATTCAGGTGGTAAACCAAAAGACGGCGCCAAAATAAATGCCATAAATGCAAATATTCCCCAAACTGCGCCTTGTTTAACTGTAATGTTCGTATTCCTTAGTTGAATTCCGGCTGATAAAATCAATCCAAAACCGATACAGGTTAATATTGTTGCAACAACAGTGTTTGCTATTACAGGAATACTGCGCATTTGTGCAACAATATCAGACACTTTTACAAAAGGTACGCCGTTGTTAGCAAAAACAATTTGCCCTGTTTCAAATAATTCAGACTTTGCTATAATTGGTACAGCAAATAATAATTGTAAAATAACGGTAACGATACCTGCTACTAATCCGGCAAATACACCAGATCTAATAATATTCATTAACATAATAAAGCTCCTTATTTAGTGGCAAGGAAACCCAATTGCATGTCTTGTATCGTGTGCGGCATCGTGTATTTGATGCGGTTGTGCAAAACCTACGCCGTACAAGAATAAACTACCTAGCGCAAGTGCAAATGTTATAGCTAGTATTCTTTCAGAAATTAAACTTTGTGTGATTGTTTTCATAATTTTCTCCTTTTTTTCACTTCACCCGAATGTTATTAAGTCTAAATCTTATAAGGCAGGTAATCTGGCTAATGCAAATTTGCAGTACAGTTGTGGGGACAGCTACAGCTAAAGTCCTATTTATAGTAAACCCTCCGTATTCCCTATTAATTGCCGTGGCATTCCACTAGGCAAACCTAACAAGTGATTAAAACACTAACATAAAATAATTATCAATTCACGAACAAAAATATTTTTTTGTTGGGTATTAATTGTTCTCGATACAATCCCATATATTAGATTCAATTTTCAAGTTATATAATTTATTACATTCTTGAATACAGGTTGGGCTAGTGACATTAATTTCTGTTAAATAATCACCGATTACATCAATTCCAACAAATAGTAATCCTTTTTCTTTTAAATAAGGGGCTATTGTTGAACATATTAGTTTGTCATTTTCGCTTAAAGATGCCTTTTCGTGTTTTCCCCCAATATGTAAGTTGGCACGAGCTTCACCATCAGCTGGAACTCTGTTAATACATGCCTTGGGTTCGCCATTTACAAGGATAATTCTTTTATCCCCATTCCTTACCTGAGGTAAATATTTTTGCACAATGATTGGTTCGCGATTTTTTTCAAAAAACATTGATAATAAAGATGATATATTGTCATCGTTTTCTTTGATATGGAAAACTCCATCTCCGCCATTACCGTACAAAGGTTTAATTATTATTTCTTTGTGCTTGGCTCTAAATTCTTTTACCATATTTGGCGTTCTAGTAATCATTGTTGGTGCGCAAATATCTTGGTAGTATGTGGTTAATAATTTTTCAGGAGCATTGCGAATAGCACTAGGGTTATTAAATATTTTAACTTTATCTTTTACTAAATCTAACAGGTGCGTATTTGTAATGTAACTCATATCAAATGGTGGATCTTGGCGAATCCATATCACATCTAAATCATCAAGTTTTACAATTTCAGGCTTTTCCAGCCATTTATAATGATTGCCAACTTCGTATTTTAAATCTAATCTTCGCATATTTGCAAATACATTGCCGTCTTCGTAGTATAAATCATCTACACCGTAGTGATATAATTCATAACCACGATTAATTGCTTCTAGGGCTAATATAAAACTTGAATCAGATTTTATATTAATACTTTCGATAGCATCCATTTGTAATGCGCATTTTTTTGTCATTCTAATATTCCTAGTTTTTATGAATGGTAAATATACCATATTTTACAATAAAATTACATTTCTTGCCAAGCATTTTTAATGTGTTTTATATTAAATCCACTTATTAAAACAGCATCAAAACGAATTTTTTCGGTTTTATATTCTCGCATAATCCACTTTGCCGAATTAATCAATCTTTTTTGTTGATTGTTAGATATACTGTACATAGCTGATTCATTATTTTTTCTATATTTCACCTCAACTATTACAAAAACTTCCTTTTTTTTGGTTAATATGTCAATTTCACCAATAGGTATTTTATATCGCCATTTTATTATGCGGTAGCCTTTAAATATTAAATATATACAAGTTAATATTTCTGCAAATAATCCTATTTTATAATTACGATTTGAATTATTTTTTGGCAATTTCAACAACCCTTGCATATATTTTACTTTTAGGAATACCTGTTTCAAGGGCAACTGCAACTGCTGTATCTTTTACTGACATATTTTCTAGTGATTTAATTATCATATTGTCAATTTCGGTATCTGTGAATTCAACACTAGATATATTAATTAGCAAAACAAATTCGCCTTTTTCAGGAATATCATTAGTTTCTATTTCAGATACATTACCGCGGATAAACTGTTCAAATTTTTTTGTTAACTCTCGACCAATTGCGATATTAGCATTAGGCTGATTTTTTTTAATTTCATTAATAGTATTTCTTATGCGCTTCGGACTTTCGAAATATAAAACTGTTCCCATATTACTATTTAATGATTTTAATTCATTTTGCAGAGCTATTTTTTTATTTGGTAAAAAACCTTTGAATGTAAATACATCGGTTGGTAACCCTGCTCCCATTATTGCGGTTATAGTAGATGAAGCACCCGGAATAGGAATAACTTTAAATTCTTGTTGGCAAATATATTCAACCAGTTTGTATCCAGGGTCATTAACAAGCGGTGAACCAGCATCGGATATTAATGCCACGGATTTACCGTTTTTCAATTCTTGTAAAATCTTGGGGCGCATCTTTTCACCGTTGTGGTCGTGATAACTAATTACTTTTGTTTTAATATCGTAATGCTTTAAAAGTTTTGAAGAATTTCTTGTATCTTCGCAAGCTATAATATCAACATTGTTTAATATTGATACAGCACGATATGTAATATCCGCTAAATTACCAATTGGTGTTGCCACTATATATAAAGCATTTTCAATTTCATTATGCATTTAATTACTCTTTTCTTTACATATTTTTTAATTGCAATTACTATAAGTATATGAACAATAAACTTATAAATAAAATTATTAAACCATTATACACTATTGTAATCATATTACATATGTTTTTTTTCAGCTATGCACAAGCAAACCAACAAAAAAATATTGTTGGAGTTTTATTGCCAACCACAGGGCAAAACCAAGGAATTGGTAATGTAATCAAAAAGTCTGTGATAATGGCTACATATAAATTTGCACCAACAAATGTTGTTGTAAAGTTTTATGACACAAAAAGTACAAAATCCGGTACGGTAGAGGCATATTCGCAAGCTTTAAAAGACAATGTAAAAATTATAGTCGGGCCAATTTCTAGCAAAAATACAGATATAATACGCTCTAATCAAACATATGGAATACCTATTTTATCATTATCAAACAATACAGATTCAGCTAGTAGCGGTATATTTACAACTGGATACAGTCCACAATCACAAGGGGCTGGAATAGTAAGGATTATTGAATATTTACAAAGAGAGCGAGTAATTGCAATTATTCCTAGAAATACATTCGGTTCTTTAATTGAATCCGGATTATCACAAGCACAATGGGGAATAATTACAAATGTTTATTATTATGATCCAAATAAATATAATTACTCTGATTTAGTTAAAACAATTGTTGAAGACCGTGAATATTATAATTATGACGCTATACTATTGCCCGATAGTAATCCAAAAAACATAAAAATATTATCATCTCAACTATCTTATTATGATGCTTTTAATATAATTGAAAAAGAAAAAGACAAAAAAATATTTCTTATTGGTGGTTTAGGTTGGGATAAAATTGGTGAAACCCACAAAGAACCAGGATTATTAAACGGTTATTACCTTGCCCACCCAAAATCGCAAAAGAGCGAAGAATTTAATCAAGAATATAAAAAATTATATGGGTTTATTCCACCTTACATTGCAAATCTTGCATACGATATGACCGCACTTGCCATTATTTCAGCAACCGCACCTAATCCACAAAAAAAATTGATGCAAGAGCAAGGATATAAAGGAATATCAGGCACTTTCAAAATGTCGAGTTATGGTAATGTAGAACGAATTTATGACATAAAAAAAGTCTTCCGCGATAGAACCAAAAAAATATTACAAGTAAAAACCAATAGTCGTTAATATAGTTATTGATAAATAGCTAAAAATCTTATAGTATCGCGCACATAATAAATTAACAAAAAAATATAAGGAATTTTATTATGGATAATATGGATAATGTTTTCACAACAGTAGCTATTCAAATTGTAATAATGGCAATTACATACCTCGTTTTCAAAAGATATATCGAAAAATACAAGTACAATAGATCAATATCATTAAATAAAAATAATCTTTTCAACGAAAAGAAAATTCTTGTCTGTGAAGGTATATGGGAAAGAATAGTAGATTTAGAAATAGAATTATCCGGATTTCTTTGTCCTTGTAAATCAATACCAAATTTTAAAGAATTATCAGATGAGAAAATTAGAAAAACATTAAAATCAGATAATTTTTCTGCAAAAGATACTGAATATCTTTTGAAATCTAATGATAAAGAGAAAGTATATTCTGATCATAAATATGTAGAAGAATTAAATTCAATTATGAATAAATTGCACGATTTTATAAGTTTCTATAACAAGAAGAAAATATTTTTACTACCAACATATAAAAATAAAATAAGCAAATTAATCACTAGTACCGCTGATATAACAGCATCATTACAAGATAAATCAACAATAAAAAATCGCGATAATGATATAACTCAAAAAAAATGTAAAGAAGATATAAAATTAAGTAAGTTAGAGATAAAAGAACTGGAAAAATCAATAAAAGTTCTAATCAAAGAAATTGAAGAAATAACACAACAAAAACTATTCCCAAGTCATTAAAAATAATAATATTAATTCAATATATAGCTAAGGACACTATTTAAAGTTAGTCTGCCTTTTTGTGTTGTTTTTAATCTTTCTTGGAATTCAATCAATCCTTTGTCTATGGCTACTTTTAATCTTTCCATATCTAGCACATATTCAAATCCGGCGCCTGTTATTGATTTTATTTTTTGTTCTGACACACCTTCTTTTAATCTTAATCCCATTAAAATAGTTTCAATAGCTTGTTCTTTTTTATCAATGATATCATTTTCAAAATATGAGCTATCTTTCAACCATTTTTCAGGGTTGCTATGGCAAGCTGTACCATATTTATTACCGTTTATATCGGTAATACGACCGTGTGCCCCTGCCCCGATACCTATGTAATCATCATAACCCCAATAAAGTTTATTATGCTTGCTTTCATCACCGGAAATAGAATAATTAGAAACCTCGTAAGCATCATAACCAAGTTCAGATAAATAATTATTTGTAAATACATACATATCAGCGGACAATTCATCGTTAGGCATAATTATTTCACCTTTATCAAAACGACGCTTAAACACTGTTCCATCTTCAATTGTAAGTTGGTATAAAGATATATGGCCACCTATATTTTTAACTGCTTGTAAAAGTTCTAGGCGCCATTGTTCAATTGTTTGATTAGGACGACAATATATCATATCAAATGACCATCTAGAAAAATGTTTTTGAGCAATTTCAACTGCTTGTAAAGCTTCGGCTGAATTATGTTCTCGCCCTAAATATTGTAATGCATCATCGTTTAAAGATTGCACCCCCAAGGAAACACGATTTACACCGGCAATTTTAAAATCATTAAATTTCTTGCTTTCCACGGAAGTAGGGTTTGCTTCAAGAGTTATTTCAATATCGTTTGTAAATCCGAATAATTCATTAGCTTTATCAATTATTTTTTCTACCATTATTGCCGGCATTAATGATGGTGTCCCACCGCCAAAAAATATACTTGTTAATGGTTTGGGATTTATTCTAGTTGCGGTTTTTTCTAGGTCTCGCATATATGCATCTGTATATTGTTCTACATCAATAGGATTCTTGCGAACATGAGAATTAAAGTCACAATACGGACATTTTTTTTTACAAAATGGGTAATGAACATATAGTCCAAGTTTATTATGCAAAACAAAATTCTTTCATTTTTCTAAATGCATCGCTACGATGACTAATCAAATGTTTTTGTTGCGGTTCCATTTCACCAAAGGTAATATCATAACCATCGGGAATAAATATTGGATCATAACCAAATCCCTTGTTTCCTCTGGGTGGGAAGGTAAGTTGACCGTGGACTTCACCCCTAAAAACTAATTCTTGTTTAGTAATAGGATTTACAATAGCCAAACAACAAACAAAAAAAGCTGACATATCAGTTACTTTCCTGTCATTTAATTCGTCATTAATTCTTTGTATTGCTAGGTTAAAATCTTTCTTAGCACCTGCGTATCTTGCCGAATAAATACCTGGTTTATTATCTAGCCCGACTACACATAAACCACTATCATCAGCAAGTGATACTTTAGTGCTTGCCTTTGCACTATGCCTTGCTTTTAATAATGCATTATCTTCGAATGTAAGCCCATCTTCCACAGGTTCACAAATGTTATAATCGCTTGCAATTGAAACGATACAACCGTATGGTTTAACGAGCGAAGATATTTCAGGGATTTTACCCTTGTTATGCGTTGCAATAACTATTTCAGTATTATTCAATTGCATATTTTAATGCCTGTTTCTGAATTTGAATTATCTCTTCACACCCTTTTCGAGCTAAACTAAATAACTCATTAAATTTTTCCGGAGCAAAAGAATATTTCTCTGCCGTTGTTTGAATTTCAACAATATTACCGCTTTGTGTTAATACAAAATTTGCATCAACTTCTGCCGATGAATCTTGTTCGTAATCCAAATCTAGTACACATTTACCATCAACAACCCCACAAGAAATTGCAGATAGGTTATCAACTATAAATTCTTTACTAACAATAGCATTTTTCAGCATATATTTTTGTACTAACATCAAAGCAACCCAAGCACCGGTAATACTAGCCGTTCTTGTCCCGCCATCTGCTTGAATAACATCGCAATCTATTCTAACTTGATTTTCACCCATTTTTTCAAAATCAACAACAGACCTTAATGACCTGCCTATTAATCTTTGTATTTCTTGGGTTCGTCCAGATTCAGCACTTTTTTTACGATTCATTCTTTCGTGTGTTGAACGGGGTAACATTCCATATTCAGCCGTGACCCAACCAGTCCCAGTCCCCCTTAAAAAAGGCGGAACTCTTGTTTCAACAGTTGCATTACAAAGTACAGTGGTATTACCAAATTTAATTAAGCAAGAACCCTCCGCATACGGTGTATAATCAGTTATAATTTCAATTTTGCGAAGTTCGTTATTTTTTCTTGTCATATTATTACTTTCCTATTTTTTTTATTATTATTTCCAAACTTTATTAATGCTAGAATCAACGACTAGTGGAACTGATAAATACAACCAATCTGTATGAGAATTTTCCATTATAGTTTTAATTTTATCTTGATAATTTTCAACTTTATCTTCATCAACTTCAAATATTAATTCATCGTGAACTTGTAATAATAATTTTATATCTTCCTTGTTATGGATTTCGTTGTAAATTTTTATCATTGCATTTTTAATTATATCTGCGGAAGTTCCCTGTATAGGTGAATTAATCGCTTGACGGTGTGCGTGTCCCCTTAGAGCTGAGTTATTACTGCTTGCATCAGGTAAATGAATCTTTCGCCCGAATATTGTTTCTACATAGCCTTTTTCATCTGAATATTGTTTTGTATTTTCCATATACATACGAATACCTGGAAATGCCTTGAAATAACTATCTATAAAATCTTTTGCCTGAGTCCTTGAACATCCTGCTTGTCTTGCTAGTCCGTAGGGCGAAACGCCATATATAATGCCAAAATTTATTACTTTTGCCCTTCTACGCATATCACTATCAACTTCATCAATGCCGAACATAGATTTAGCTGTTGAAGTATGAATATCACCGCCATCATTAAAAATTTTTATCATTTCTTCATCGCCTGATATATGTGCAACTAGTCTAAGTTCGATTTGACTATAATCTAGGCTTAAAAATACTTTGCCTTTATCAGCAACGAAACATTCGCGAATTTTTTTACCATCAATACCTTTTACCGGAATGTTTTGTAAATTAGGATCTGATGATGACAACCTGCCTGTTGTTGTACCCGCCATATTAAAAGAAGTATGGACTCGATTTGTTTTTAAACTGATTTGATTTTGTAATGCATCAGTATAAGTTGATTTTAATTTTGAGTACTGGCGATATCTTAGTATATCTTCGATAATTGGATCTTCATCATAAATTGATTCCAAAACATCAGAACTAGTAGAATATCCACCCAATTTAGTTTTTTTACCGCCACTAATTCCCATTTTTTCAAATAATAATTCAGATAATTGTTTAGGACTTGCCACATTAAAATCATCCATACCGTGTTTTATTGCAATATCCAAGACTTTTTGTTTTGTCGTCTCAATTTTTTTACCAAATTCTTTTGATAATAAAATAAGTTTTTCCCTGTCAACTTTTATACCTGAATTTTCCATATTAGCAATTACAGGTATTAAAGGACGCTCCAAATTTTCATAAACTGAAACAACAGAATTAACAACTATTTGATTTTTTAATAATTTGTGTAGCCTTAATGTTATATCTGCATCTTCGCAAGCATAATCAGTTGCTTTTTCTATGTCAGCTTGTGAAAATAGTATTTGTTTTTTACCTTTACCGCAAACATCTTCGAATTTTATACAATCGTGATCAAGGTAGCGTTTAGCCAAATCATTCATATTATGTTTTGCACGCCCACTGTCAACACAACAAGATAACAACATTGTATCGTCAAAAGGCTTTATATCTAAGCCTATTTTTTTAAGTATTGAAATGTCATATTTAATATTTTGTCCAACTTTTAAAATACTGCTATCCAACAAAATTGGTTTTAATATTTCCACTACTTTATCAACTGGAATCTGTTCAAATGATTGAACATCATCTTGAACTGGTTCAGTAAACAAATCATCTTGTTCTAAATTTTCACCGCTCGAATGATTTATTGGTATGTAACAAGCTTTACCATATTCATAAGACATTGAAATTCCAACAATATCGGAATCTACTATGTGTAATCCCGTTGTTTCCGTGTCAATAGAAAGTATACCAGCTGTTTTTACGCCTGAAAGCCATTTTGTAAGTTCATCAGTAGTATGAATTGAAACATATTTGGTTTTTACTTTATCAAAAACAGAATTAGTTAAATTTATTTTTTCTTTTAAATTTTTAGATTCATTTTTATCTTGTGAGTCTTTTACTTCTTCATCTTTTATTAATTCAGTATCTGAATCTAATTTTGATAATAATCTTTTAAAGTTATTTTCTAGTAAAAATTCTTTTAATTCAGATTTATCATATTTTTTACGAGTAAAGTGTTCTAGCCCAACTTCGATTGGAACATCATTTTTTAATGTAACTAGTTTTTTTGACATTCGAGCATCATCAGCATAATCAATTAAATTTTGACGGCGTTTATTTTGTTTAATTGTGTGAGCATTTGCTAACAAATTTTCTAAGTCACCAAATTCTTCTATCAATTGTGAAGCTGTTTTTATACCTATTCCAGCTACACCAGGAATATTATCAGAACTATCACCTGCTAAGGATTGTACATCAACAACTTGTTCTGGATAAACACCGAATTTTTCAAATACTCTTTCACGATCAATGGTAATATTTTTCATTGCATCGAACATAGTAATATTATCATTAACTAATTGCATTAAATCTTTATCTGATGAAATTATACTAACCTCAGCCCCCATATCATCAGCCATTTTCGCATATGTAGCTATTAAATCGTCAGCTTCATAATTATCCATTTCAACCATAGGGATATTGTACGCCTTACAAGCTTGCCTTATAAGTTTAAACTGTGGGATTAAATTTTCAGGTGCATCATCGCGATTTGCCTTGTAAGCGGGATATATTTCGTTTCTGAAATTGCGTCTTGCTTTATCAAAAATAACGGCGACTAAATCAGCGTCTGTTTGGTTTATCAATTTATTTATCATTGTACAAAAACCATAAACAGCATTTGTTGGTGTCCCATCTTCGCGGTTCATTAATGGATAACCATAATAAGCACGAAAAATAAATCCTGAACCATCAATGAGGTATAAATGTTTTGGTTGCATATGTAAAATCCCACTAGCTTCTTTAAAATATTACTTTTGTTAATTATAAAATAAGGTACTATAAATTTAAAATTTATGCTATATTTAACTAGTAAAAAAGATATTTTTTATATATATTGCGGTTAAATAATTTTATTAGGTGATATTTTAATGACAAATATAAAAAATGCAATAGAAATAACGAATATAAAAAAGTATTTCAAATCAGGCTCTGAATATAATAAAAAAGCTTTAAAAGGTTTCGATTTAAATATTCCAAAGGGCTGTATGTTTGGTTTGCTTGGCCCAAATGGTGCCGGCAAATCAACCCTAATCAACATATTATGTGGATTAACAATAAAAACATCAGGAAATGTAAAAATATGGGGTATAGATATTGACGATGACCACAGAAATGCAAAAAATGCAATTGGTATCGTTCCGCAAGAATTTGTTACTGACCCATTTTTTGACCCTATGGAATTGTTAGAAATGCACGCTGGTTTATATGGAATAAAAAAACAAAACCGCAAAACCGAAGAAATTTTAAAATTAGTTGGTTTATGGGAACAACGACACGCCTATCCACGACAGTTATCCGGTGGTATGAAACGCCGTTTATTAATTGCAAAAGCAATGGTGCATCAACCACCTATTTTAGTGCTAGATGAACCAACAGCTGGTGTTGATATCGAACTAAGAAAACAATTGTGGGATAATATAAGACAATTGAATAAAATGGGTACGACTGTTATACTTACCACACACTACCTAGAAGAAGCACAGGAATTATGTGATTATATCGCAGTAATAGATGACGGTGATTTAATAAAAACAGGTAATGTAAAAGAATTATTAAAAAATGAAAACCAAAAAACTATAACCGTCAGTTTGGATAAAAAATTTGACAAAAAACACATTCCAAACTATACAGACCTGATTTCAGTAAAAAATAATATAATTGAACTATCATTTAAACCTACTGAAACTAACATAGGAAATGTTTTAACTGAATTAAATAATTCAAATTATAATATACAAGATATATCAACACAAGAAACAAAACTAGAAGATTTGTTTTTACAACTTACAAATGGGTAAAAAATGAAAAAAGAAATAGATATTTGGCAATTTGTTCGCATTATGGTTGAAGCTGAAACCAATAAAGAAGGAAAAATATTACTTGATAACTTTGGTGATGCTTGGAATGAAGTAGATGCAAAATTAACCGAATTAGCGGACACTGATATGCAAGCATATGCAAATATGATGATGTCGCAAAACATAGTACTAGAAACAAATAAAAAAATTAATGAAGCAATGGTTAGTATAATCAGTTCTGTTATTGAAAAATTAACTAATCAACTAGATAATATTGATACTGAATCTGATGAATTAGCACAAGACCTAGCATTTGAAATACAAGGTCTAGAACAATTAGTTGACGAGTTATTAAACTAAATGGAAAAAACAATGTATCCTTATAATAAAACTGGATTTTTTGCAATTGGGGTTGAAGGTGTTTCAAAACCAAGAAATGCTGGTGCCATATTTCGTACAGCCCACGCATTTAATTCAGATTTTGTTTTTACTGTAAACTCAAAGATAGATATTAAATCTATGTATTCAACGGATACTTCAAAAACATTTAAAAGTGTTCCGTATTACGATTATGAAACTCCACAAGAAATATCAGTTCCAAAAAACTGTGCAATTGTCGGGGTTGAATTATGTGATGAAGCTGTTGTCTTGCCCGAATTTTGCCACCCTATGCGATGTGCTTACATATTTGGGCCCGAACGAGGCAGTTTATCAAAAGAAACACAAGAAAAATGTGATTATATGGTTAAAATTCCAACTAAATTCTGTATTAATGTTTCAACAGCAGTTGCAATTACAATATATGACCGTATACAATCATTGCATAAATGGTGCCGTCGCCCCTTAACACCTAGTGGTAAACCAGAAAAAAACAAACCTCATGTTTCTGGTGGCCCTGTAATTCGTCGTGGGAATAATAAAGGTTATGATTTTTAAAAAATTTTTTATAGTTGTTATTTCGTTATTTATATTTAATCCTGTCTTTGCTCTTGACAAGGACTTGGGTGTAAGTAAAAGATTCAATATGCATATGTATAAACAAGATGAACAAACAATATGTAATTTGTATTCATCACCTATTACACAATCAACGCCGTATCGCGGTAAAAATGTGAAATTGCATATTACAAATCGTCCACAAAAAAATCATCGTCATAAATTATCAATTAATATGGGAACTAATGTTAATACAAAAAAACCAATGCTGGTAATGATTGATAATAAAAAATATACTTTTTTCGCCCATAAAAATTTTATATTCCCATACAATAAAGATGAAAAAAGAATTATAAGAGATATGCGTCGTGCCCGTAAATTAGTAATCAAAATATATGATAATAACGACAAATTAATAACTGATGAATATTCATTATATGGACTTATTCAAGCAATCTCTGTCATAGATAGGGCTTGCAGATGAGCAACAAACAATTAAATGATTTTATGCCTGGTGGCAATATGACCGATAACAAAAAAAACTTTATTGGTATGGATATTGAACAAATAAAGCAAGAAATGGTAATGATAGGTGAAAAACCTTTTCGCGCTAAGCAAATATATCTTTGGATATATTCAAAAGGTGCAAAATCAATAGATGATATGACAGATTTATCAAAATCATTGAGAGAAAAATTACATCGTAATTATTGTGTATCAAGGCCGTATATTACAAACCATCAAGTTTCAAAAGATGGAACACAAAAATGGTTACTTAAATACAAAGATGGCAACGAAGCAGAAATGGTATTTATTCCCGAATATGATCGCGGTACATTATGTGTATCATCACAAGTTGGTTGCACATTAACCTGTAAGTTTTGTCATACAGGAACACAAAAACTAGTCCGTAATCTAGAAATATCAGAAATAACAGGACAAGTAATAATTGCCCGCGATATGCTCGAAGGGTGGCAATTAAACGGTGAGAAGAGAAAACTTACAAACATAGTATTTATGGGTATGGGTGAGCCTTTGTACAACACCGATAATATTATTTCATCTTTAAAAATTCTTACCGATAAAAACGGGATTGCAATTTCAAAAAGAAAAATAACTGTTTCAACTAGTGGTGTTGCCGATCAACTTGAAAGATTAGGCAGTGAAACTAATGCCTCATTAGCAATTTCATTACACGCACCAGATGATGAAACACGCACAAAAATTATGCCAATAAATAAAAAATACAACTTAGATATTTTAATGGATATTTGTCGTAAATATCCTGAAATTTCTAATACAAATCGTATTACTTGGGAATATGTAATGTTAAAAGGCGTGAATGATACAAATGAGCACGCAAAACTACTAGCTAAATTAATAAAGGGAATTCCATCAAAAGTTAATTTAATTCCTTTTAATCCTTGGGATAATAGCCCTTATGAATGTTCTGAACCAGAACAAATACAAAATTTTGCTAAAATATTATTAAAAAATAAAATACCGGCTCCTATTCGTAAAACAAGGGGTGAAGATATTATGGCGGCTTGTGGACAATTAAAATCAGAATCTGAACGCATCGGTAAATGGCAAAAGAAGTAATTTTTTATATGAAAGATGTATCGGCTGGATACACGAATGAACCTCTATTCAAACAAGTAAATATATTGTTGCATCGTGGTGATTGCTTTACATTAGTCGGCAAAAATGGAACTGGTAAATCAAGTTTATTTAATGTAATAGACAAAACCCTTGAAATAGAAAATGGCGAAATATTCCGTTTAGAGCCTCTAACCGTTACCCGCCTCGACCAAGATCCAAAAAATCCTAAAAAATCCATAACAGCATTACAATACGCTATGTCAATCGGAGATATGGAAAAATATAAAGTTGTCTCGTTATTAAAGGAATTAGGAATTAATCCTGAAATGGAAGCTTCCACAATGTCAGGTGGACAAATTCGCAAAACCTCGCTAGCTGGTGTAATTGCGTGTCAACCTGATATTTTATTGTTAGATGAACCAACAAACCACCTTGATTTAAATGCAATTGAGTGGTTAGAAAAAGAAATTAAATCGTTTAATGGTGCGGTAGTTGTAATATCCCACGATCGTAGATTTTTAAGCAATGTATCAAATGGTGTATTCTGGCTAGAAGACCAAAGCGTAAAAATTTTAAATAAATCTTTTAAATATTTCGAACAATGGCAAGACGATGTATACGAACAAGAACAAAAAAAGTTTAATAAGTTACAACAACATATTAAACAAGAAGAAAGATATGCCCTGCGCGGTGTAACAGCAAGGCGAAAACGCAACCAAGCAAGATTGGAACGATTAAGTAGGCTTAGGCAAGAAAGAAAAAATAGAAAAAATCCACAACAAGCAACAATAATTGCAAGTGACAATAAATCGGCTTCAAAAATGATATTTGAAACAAAAAATATCTCGAAAAAGTTTGGGGATACTGTAATATGCCAAGATTTTTCATTGCGAGTTTTAAAAGGCGATACTATCGGTATTGTTGGTGGAAATGGAACTGGTAAATCAACATTACTTAAATTATTGTTAAAACAAATCAATCCCGATAGCGGACAAATTCGCAAAGCAAAGCATCTTGAAATTGCCTATTTTGATCAATACCGCGAACAACTTGATCCAAAACTTACACCATTTGAATTACTAGGCAATGGTGGGCAATACATTAATGTAAACGGCAAAGATATTCATATAGTTGGTTATTTAAAAAGATTTTTATTTACCTATGATGAAATTAAATCAAAAATCTCAACCCTATCAGGTGGACAAAAAAATAGATTATTACTAGCAAAAATATTGGCAAAACAATCTGATGTAATGATACTAGATGAACCAACAAATGATTTAGATATGGATACACTTGATGTATTGGAAGATATGCTAGCCTCTTATAATGGTACATTGATAATAGTATCTCACGATCGTGATTTTGTTGGTAGATTATGCTCCGCACTGCTTGTGATGCAAGGCGGTGGAAAAATTACTGAAATAATTGGGGATTGGGATGATTACATTAGGCAACAAAAAAATGGAAATAGTGTAAAAAAACCATCTGCATTAAAAAAAGAAAAGGTAGAGTTATCTAGACCAGAACCATTACCGGCAAATGAAAAAAATCAAAAACTATCGCCAAAAGAACAACACGCATTAAAGAACTTGCCTTTGCAAATTGACGAACTGAATAAAAATATTGATAAAATGAAAAAAATACTCCAAAATCAAAAATTATATACACAAGATGCTGAAACATTTAGTGCTGTTGCAAATGCACTTGCTACATCACAAGATACACTTAGTATTTTAGAAGAACAGTGGTTAAAATTGACAATTAAATCAGAACAGATGAAATGAAATATACTAACACGAACTTTATCAAACTAACATTTCCCCCTGTGCTTTTACAATTGATTGAGTTCGGCTCAATGTTTATTGATTCAGCTATGATTGGAAACTACGATCCTATTAGTTTTGGTGCAACTTCTCTGTCGGGAATGATTTTCTATTTTATATTTACATTATTTTTTGGAATTATGATGATGATTGGACCATTAATTGGTCAAGCAAGGGGTGCTAATAATAATGAATTAATCGCTAAAAATGTTAGCAGTGGTATTTGGATTGGTATAATATTTGCGATTATTTTATTCATTATATTTTCATATATAGTGGAAATAGTAGCTATATTTAATTTTTCTGATGACATAATAACTGTAATGCGAGATTTTATTGCGGGGAAAAAATACAGTGTATTAATATTTGTTGCAATGCCATTTAGATATTTTTTAGTTAACCAAGGAATATTTAGACAAATTATATTTTTAAGTATGATGGTATTTCCATTAAATATATTATTTAATTATGTATTTATATACGGTTATGGATTTATACCTGAAATGGGAATCTACGGAGCTGGAATTGCCACATCTATTTCTGTTATTATAAGCAGTGTATTATTATGCATATTTGCAAGTAATTATGCACAAAAGCAAGGTATAAAAATTTATCATAAATTTTTTAAGATAGATTTTCAAATATTTAAAAGAATATTAAAATATGGAATACCTACCGGTATTGCCCTAGGTCTTGAAACATTATTATTTACAACATCAAATATTTATGTAGCATACTTTGATAAATATTCAATTTCAGCATTTGCTGTTACATTTCAAATCTGGAATATATGTTATGCTATTGTACTTGGTTTTTCCGAAGGTGTGGCAATTTTAGTCGCTAAGTCAGCGGGCGAAAAAAACATAAATGATATTATTCAAATCATAAAACAAGCTGTTATTAAAATGGCAATTATATTGTTGTTATTGTGCTTATGGTATTATTATACATCAAATTATATATTCGAATTTATGCTAGATACTAATAACTCTGCTTATCCAATGATAGTTAAAATTGCCGATGATTTAAAATATTTAATTATAGTTGCAATAATGGTTGAATGCACAGTACACTTACCAACAAAGCTACTACAAAGTATAAATGATACTAAATATATTCCAATAGCACAATTCATAGGATATATATTAATAGGTGTAAGTAGTGGATATATATTATGTTTTATATATGATTTTAAAAACGAAGGTATTTATATATCTATGATTTTAGGTATAATTACAACTTCGCTAATTTTAATTACAAGAATAATATATTCACTAAACAAAAAACGAATATTTAAATATGTGGAAACAAAATGATAAACTTTATAGAAAAACCAAGTCCAAGTTACAACAGTCGTGGAAATTTTAAAATTGATAAAATAATAATTCATTATACAGATATGCCATCTTGTGAAGCATCATTAGATCGTATGTGTGATAAAAAAAATGAAGTTTCAGCACATTACTTAATCGATACCGACGGCACAATATACCATCTAGTAAACGAACAAGACCGAGCTTGGCACGCAGGTGTTGCATTATGGCAAGGCGACGATAATATAAATTCAACTAGCATAGGTATTGAACTAGAAAACAAAGGGCAACGATACGGATATGAAGATTTTCCAAATATACAAATAAATGCATTAATTGAATTAATCAAAGATATTAAAACAAGATACAAAATTGCAAAACAAAATATATTGGGGCACAGCGATGTTGCTCCGGATCGTAAAATTGACCCAGATTATAAATTTCCTTGGAAAAAATTAGCTGAACAGAATTTATGTATCGATCCAAAACCAACACATACAGACATAGATTTATTAGATTTGTTAGAAATGATAGGATATGATTTATCAAATACACAAAATGCCATAAAAGCATTTCAACGACGATATCGCCCTAACAAAATTGATGGTATAGGTGATGATGAATGCACAGAACTTGCTATGGGAATTATACTAGAAACAGAGAAAATATAGAATAAGATTTACTTTATTAAATTTTTTCAATTTGTTTTGCATATAATAGGCAATCTTGTTTTTTCGGCTTGAAATTATTTGTAACCCACCACGCTTCAACTGCTTTTAATAAAGAGCCTAATTTTGCACCTTTTGGAACACCCAACTCAATTAAATCATTACCAGTAATTGGAAACTTTTGTTTTATGAAGTCAGTTCTTTGTGCAACAATTTTATAAAGTTTTTCATTTTTTAACAAGCTTGCCGATAAAACGATATGATAATCATAATAATATAAAAACTTATCTAGCATTTGTGGCGTAAATGTACGGTCTTTATATACTTTAAAAATATTTTGTATTGATTTTTTTTCTTTATTAGATAATTTCCAAACATTACAAATCGTTATAGCTGTGTCGTAGTTTCCATCACTAAGTGCAATAATTTTTGCGATATAATCATTGCTACTAGTCAATAATTTATTAAATAACGGTAATTCTGATTTTATAGGCATTGGAATTATTGATTGTAATATTCCTGTGTCTCGCATTTTATAAATTATACTTGTATTAAAGTTTTTAGATTGTAATATTTTAATCATCTCTTGCGATATTCTTTCAAAAGATAAATTTTTAATTAATGAGGAATTGTTTTTACATACCAAATATGTTTCTTCATCAATCTTAAATTCTGTTATAACAGCAAACCTAAATAATCTTAGTATACGCAGTGCATCTTCTTTTATTCGTTTTTCTGCACTTCCTACAAATACTATTTTTTTGTTTTTCAAATCATCTAAACCATTATGATAATCATATAATTTTCCGTCTTTATCAGCGTATATCGCATTAATCGTAAAATCTCGGCGAATACTATCTTCTTGCCAGTTATGCGTATACTCAACAACCGCTTTTCTACCATCTGTGGAAATATCTTTTCTCAGAGAAGTTATTTCAAATAAACTTTTATTTACTTTTACCGTAATTGTGCCAAAATCTATGCCCGTAGGAATTACTTTTAATCCATCATCTTTAAAAATATTAGTAGCCTTATCCGGTAATATGTTGATTGATAAATCAATATCATTAACAGGTTCTTTTAATAAAATATTTCTTATTGCACCGCCAACAATCCTTATTTCAGCATTATTTTTTGAAGCGATATCAAATAATATTTGTAAATCTTTATTTTTTGGTATTTTTATTTTATTCATTTATTTTTCCCAAAGAAAATGATTCACCTTGTGATTTTATAACTAATTCATCGCCAACTAAATTAGCCTCGTTACACAATTGATAAAACACATTTCTATTTAATCTTGCATGCAATCCATCACGAATATATACATACGGATTTGGCTCTTTCGTTTTTTTATCTGTTTCGACCCATATTTTATTATCAGAACCAGCAGTTATCCACCAATCAAGAGTCGTTCTAAATTGTATAACTTGCCTATCAGTACCAGCATTTTTAATATCCATTTCCACAACAAAAAAAGGAGCATCTTCTACTTCTATCTTGCCCTTTTCATTGGGTGTAACAAGCCAATACCCTTGCTCATCTTTTTGTAAAGCAACTGCGAACAATTGGCATAGTTTTTTTCGCCCAACCGGAGTACCCTTGTAAAACCAAGAGCCATCTTTCTTAATGACAAAATCAAACGAACCGCAACTATCAGGCCATTCAAAACCTGATAGTCCAGTCCCCTTTTCCATCATTTCTTTAAGATCAGGCCTTGTCAAATTCAATGTCCTTTATTAAATCTTTTGGATCTACCAATAATCTAGCCCCCATATGACTAATAACACTAGATGCTAGTCTTATACCAATTTCAAGACAATTATTAATACTGTATCCTTGTGATAATCCGTATAAAAATCCACCCGCGAATTGGTCACCTGCACCCGTTGTATCAACAACATTTACAACCTTAGCATCAGCACTATACACTTGGTTATTTACACAACAAACAGCGCCTTTTTCACCTTTTGTAATTACTGCTGTATCAACAAATTTATTAATATTGTTAATACAATAATCTATGTCATCGTTTTGCATTAAATGCTTTATTTCTTCTTCATTGGCAAATAATATATCGACTTTATTTTTTACAAAATCAAATAATTCAATTCTGTGTCTTTCCACAACAAATATATCAGATAATGTAAAAGCAATTTTTGTATTACTTGCTTTTAATGTAGTTCCTAATTTATCAAAACAATTCCTAGCATTATCAGAATCAAATAAATAACCCTCTAAATATATTATTTTTGCGTGTTCTAAATTATCAAAATCTAAATCTTTATCACTTAGTTCAACTGATGCGCCCAAATACGTTGCCATTGTTCTTTGCCCGTCTGGTGATACGATAACAGTACAATTACCAGATGGTGTTTGTGATTTATCACGTCCCAAAAAGTCGATGTTTAATTCATTCATATTTTTAACGAATGATTCACCCATTGTATCGTTACCAACACGGCCAATAAAAGCTGATTTACCACCCAACGCAGAAAATCCAGTCATTGAATTTGCAACTGAGCCACCACCTTTGATTTCAGTATCTACTAGTTTTTCAAAAATGTTTTTAGCAATTTGTGAATCAACAAGAGCCATTGTCCCTTTTTCTAAATTATTCTCGGAAATAATTTCTTCTTCACATTTACCTAAACAATCCACCAATGCATTGCCTATTCCTAATAAATCATACTTCATCATAAACCCTCTCGTTTTTACTTGATTTTTAAATGATAATATAATTATTATATTAAAAATTATTAAAGATAAACAATTAAATAATAATAAGGGAAAATATTATGTCTTTAAGTGCAAAAATCGAACAGATAATGTTAAAACCTAGAATATTAGTTATGTTAGTTCTAGGATTTTCAGCAGGTATTCCACTATTAATGGTTTTTTCTACGCTATCAGCTTGGTTAAAAGAAGCAGGCGTATCAAGGGCAGAAATAGGTTTCGCTAGTTGGGTGGGGCTTGCATATGGTTTCAAATATATATGGTCACCGTTGGTTGATAAACTAAAAATTCCATATCTTACAAATTTACTAGGTCGCCGTCGTTCGTGGATGTTAATTTCCCAAATTGGTGTGATTATAGGGATAGTGGGTATGGCACATTCAGACCCTAAATACACATTAACTTATTCTATTATATTTGCTGTGGTTTTATCTTTTTGTTCGGCAACACAAGACATTGTAATTGATGCATTTCGTATTGATAGCGGTGAACAAGACGAACAAGCAATTATGGCTGCCCTTTATGTTTATGGATACAGAGCGGCAATGTTATTAAGTGGTGCAGGTGTTTTATACCTTTCCGATACTGGGGCTGGTTATGATTATGAAGCTTGGAGAGCAGCATATACATATATGGCAATAACAATTTTACCGTGTACAATGTTTGTATTGTTTTTTTTAAAAGAACCAAAAATAGAAATAAAAGAATACGAAAATATAAATGATTTTATTAATCAAGCATTTATTGAACCTTTCGCTGATTTCTTTGAAAGATACGGTAGAAATTTCTTAATATTACTTGGAATTGCAATAACATTCCGTATCAGTGACATATTAATGTCAGTTATGGCAAACCCTTTTTATTTAGAAATGGGTTTTACTAAAACAGAAATAGCATTTGCTGTAAAAACATTTGGTTTTTGGATGACAATTATTGGCCTTGGTGTCGGTGGTTTATTATTATCATTAGTAGGAATGCGTAATACTTTAATATTTATCGCTTTATTAGCGGCAGGTTCAAATCTATTATTTTCTGTAATTAGTGTGATAGGAAATAATTTAAGTTTTCTTGTGTTTACTATTATGTTTGATAACCTAGCATCAGGTATGGCAGGAACTGTTTTTATTGCCTTTCTATCATCAATTGTAAACAAAGAGTACTCCGCAACTCAATATGCCCTATTATCATCACTTATTATTTTAATCCCAAAATTTATTGCTGGTTATTCAGGAGTTATCGTTGATAATATTGGTTATTTTTGGTTCTGGATATCTACTGCACTAGCCGGAATACCAGCTATAATATTAATTATTATGGGCTCAAAATTACTAAATATTAATAAATAATTGAAAAGTAAAATTTAATCTGTTATAAGAAATAAAAATAAAATCTTAATTTATAAAGGGTGAACAAAATGAATCTTGATAAAATATCCGCAGGTCGTGATATACCTAATGATTTAAATGTAATAATTGAAATTCCAGAAGGTAGTAATGTAAAATACGAAATCGAAAAAGAAAGCGGTGCCGTAGTGGTTGACCGTTTCGTTGCAATGCCAATGTATTATCCTGCAAACTACGGATTTATCAATGAAACACTAGCTGATGATGGTGACCCAACAGATGTACTAGTAATAACTCCTCAACCAATTGCGCCAGGTTCAGTTATTCGTTGTCGTCCAATCGGTATCCTTAATATGGAAGATGAAAGCGGTATTGATGAAAAAGTTATCGCTGTTCCACATACAAAAGTATGTAAAATATATGACAATATAAAAGAAATGGAAGACTTGCCAAAACTATTAGTTGACCAAATTAAAGCTTTCTTTGAAACTTACAAAAACCTAGAAGATGACAAATGGGTTAAAGTTACTGGTTGGGAAAACTCAGAGTCTGCAAAACAAAAAATTAAAAGACACGCCAAACAATATAAAGGCTAATTTTTAATATCAAACCCAAAAACCCCATAATTTAATTTATGGGGTTTTTTTTATTACCTATAAACAATTAATATAAAAAAGTTATTTTTTTGTTGACAAGATAAGAATAATATCCTATTTATATAAACAATAAACACCACAAGTGTATTCAAAATATGGATTCACTTAGTGGTGTTTTTTTTATTTCAAAAAAATTAACAAGTCAAATAGCCTTAACTAACTAAGGAAGGAATAATTAATGCAAATATTTAATGGAAATATAACATTTGGCACAGATGTAATAACGTGGATAGTATTTATTGAAATACCGATCTTTATTGCATTTATGACATACATAATAAAACAAAAAGAGACAATGAATAAGAATATAGATTTAGTAAAAATAAATATGGAAAAAAGATATCGTTATTTAAATGAAAAGATAAATAATTATAAATTGGAAGTAGCAAAAAAATACGCTTCGGTTTCATATTTAAAAGACGTAGAAAATCGCTTAACCAATCATTTAATTCGTATAGAAGAAAAACTAGATAATAAATTAACGAGGTTAGAAAATGAGTAATTTGGATTTATTTATGAAACAAGTTTCTGATAACGAAGAACAACAAAATCATATCGATATTATGGCACGAACGATATGGGGTGAAGCAAGAGGCGAAGGATTAAAAGGTATGGAAGCTGTTGGTTTTGTCATAATGAATAGATATAAAATATCGAAAATTAAAGGTAAATTTTGGTGGGGTAATAACATTAGTGAAATATGTAAAAAGCCTTATCAATTTTCTTGTTGGAATAAAAAAGATGTAAATTACGAAAAATTAATTAATTTAACAACTGATGATAAATTATTTACAACAGCAAAAAGAATCGCATCAAAACTAGTTCGTCTTAATAATAATCGTGATATAACAAATTGTGCTGACCATTATCATACATTTAATACGAGACCGAATTGGCTTGATGTTGATAAAGTAGTTGCAAATATTGGCAATCATATTTTTTACAAACTATCATAAACTAGGGAAAACAAACAATGCTTACAAATATATTGTTAAAAACAGGTTTCCCTATATTAATTGATATAGTTAAAAACACTCTATTAAAAAGTAATGATGAAATAGCACAATCTGCGGGTAAACAATTAGATAAAATAACTAAATTACCAACAAATAAAGAATTATTACAATCAATAACAGAAATTGAAAAACGAGATAGTGAAAAAATAGGGCAAATAAATACATCACTTCGAACTGAGGTATTATCGCAAGATAAATATGTAAGGCGAATGAGACCTACATTTGGCTATATAATGGCTATTTCTTGGTTTATACAAATGACAATAATAGCAATATCTGTAATTACTAACCCGCAAATATCAGGGGAAATAATTAGTTCTTTTGCAGAACTTAGTGTTATGTGGTCGGTTGGATTATCTGTGCTAGGTGTTTATGTTTATAAACGAAGTGGCGAAAAAAAATAATACTATTAAATAAAAAAATGTGGTATAGAATTAAGCTATGAATATAAATAACATTGCACTAAATTTTTTAAAATTAATAACCCCTGAAACTGCTCATAACATTACAATTAAAATGTTAAAAAACGGTATATATTTTAAACCTTTTTACAAAGACGACAAAATATTAAAAACCGAGCTTTGGGGCAAGAAATTTCCAAATCCAGTTGGTTTATCAGCAGGATTTGATAAAAATGGTGAATGTTATAATGCTATGCTAGATTTAGGAATGGGGTTTTGTGAAATTGGTTCCGTAACCCCATTGCCACAACAAGGCAACCCTAAACCACGATTATTTAGATTGCCAAAAGACGGCGCAGTAATAAATAGGTTTGGATTTAACAATCTAGGCATTGATTATGTATATGAACAATTAAAAAAACCGCGTCGTGGAATTGTAGGAATAAACCTAGGTAAAAACAAGACCACTGCTGACCCAATAATTGATTTCGTCAAAGGTTGTAAAAAATTATCACCCTTAGCAGATTACTTAGTTATAAATGTTTCATCACCCAATACACCTGGGTTAAGAACATTACAAGGACAAAAAGAATTAACTGATATATTATCAAATGTTCAAAAAACAAGGGATAAAGAGTGTGGTAAAAATCCACCACCACTATTAGTAAAAATTGCTCCTGATTTAAATGAACAAGATTTAAATGATATTGCACAAGTTGCGAAAAAATTAAAAATTGATGGTATTATTATCTCTAATACCACACTAGATAGACCAAATAATTTACATCATAAAGATACTCTTAATGAAGCCGGTGGTTTATCGGGGAAACCTCTATTTAAAAAATCTACTGAAATGCTTGCAAAAATGTATAAACTCACTGACGGGAAAATTCCTTTAATAGGTGTTGGTGGAATATCATCAGGAGAAGAAGCATACGAAAAAATATGTAATGGTGCTTCACTAGTCCAACTCTATTCAGCACTTGTTTATGGTGGTGCTGGATTAATAACAGATATCAAAAAAGATTTAGTAAAAATATTAAAGCAAAATGGATTTGAAAATATTAGTCAAGCTGTTGGAAGTAAAGTAAAATGATAATAAATAATATATCTGAAATAATCCAAAAATATGATACTTTCATACTCGATCAATGGGGTGTGTTACACAATGGTGGAAATGCATTTGAGCACGCTGTTGAAACACTAAATTTATTAAAAGAAAATAACAAAAAAGTTGTTATATTATCTAATTCAGGCAAACAAAAACACAACAGTTATATTAGGTTGTCTGAATCTGGAATAAATCGTGATTTATACCTTGATGTAATGACATCAGGCGAACATATGTTACATAATTTTAAAAATGGTATGTTTGACAAATTAGGAAAAAACCCAACTTTTTATGATTGGGATAATGATTTTACGATTATGGAAATTTTAGGTTTTAAAAACACTGACATTAATACATCTGATTTCATATTATGTTGTGGCGTAGAAAGAGGAGATGCAGAAAAATATATTGAAGATTTAAAAATTGCAAAAGCAAGAAATCTTGAATTAATCGTTTCTAATCCAGACATAGTAGCAATGAATAAACAAGGCAAATTAAAAGATTGCCCTGGTGCCATTGCGAAATTGTATAAAGAAATGGGTGGAAAAGTTCATTGGTTTGGAAAACCACAACCAGAAATTTACGAATTATGTTATAAAATGGCTAATGGTTGGAATAATGCTGTTGCTGTTGGTGATAGCCTTGAACACGATATAAAAGGCGCAATAAAAGCAAATATAGATTCCGTATTTATTACAAGTGGAATACACAAGGAACAAATATCAAAAACAAATCTTGATAATGCAATCAAAAAATACGGTCAAAAACCAACATACTCACTAGAATGGTTTTAAAATTTTAATTTAATATATTTTATGGTTTTTTAGCTAATCTATTACTAGCTGTTTCAATATCTTGTTGTAGTTTTTTCATAAATTGCTCTTTGCTTAAACCTGGTTTTATCTCAGGCAAAAACTCCATTGTGACACGACCTTTTTTGCCATTCCACAATCCTCTATTCCAATATAAACCTGTATTTAATGCAACTGGTACAACAGGTATATTTAATTCACTATATAATATGTAAACACCCTGTTTATATGCAGGTTCTGAACCTAATGGGCGACGAGTCCCTTCTGGGAAAATAGATAGAACACAATCTCTTTCATATATTTTTTTTGACTCTTGAATCATTTTTATAACTGAATCACGCCCCTTCGAACGATCAATTGGAACCATTCCTGAACGCCAAAAATATAATCCAAGAATTGGTATATACATCAATGTTTTTTTCATTATCCAAACACTATTTTGTATAACAGCAGCAAACCAAAATGCTTCATAAGTTGATTGATGTTTTAATACATATATAACTGGATGTTTTGCAATATTTTCAGTACCAATAATACGGCGTTTAAATCCGAATATAAAATCATTAACATTCACAAATATAATACAATAAATACTGCATATTTTACGCACATATTTCTTCGGCAAGAATAAAACCCAAAACATAAAAATTAAAAACGCAAAAATAGTTAATGCGAACATAAAGTAATATAAGGATATTTTAAATATTTTCATAAAGTTATTTTTACCACAATATTACAAAACTGTAAAATCATTTTGTGCTTTTGTTGGTTCGACTCCCCTATTCCACTTTGCTAATGTTTTACCGTTATAAGAACGGTTAAATCGCGTAGGTTCAAAATTTAAGCAATGAGAAACAGCATCTATCATATCATCTTTATTATTTTTTTCTGTTGGTTTAAAATCGCTTAGTTGTTCTAAAAACCCAGTTTTTATAATTTTTTTATTTATATACAAATGTTGAGCATCTAAAACACTATCAAATGCTGACATTATTCGATTATTTTTTATTTGTTTAGATGTAAAGGGAAGCACTGAAAGTTTTATATTTTTATTATCAAGTATTGATTTTAATAATTCTGGTAAAAATTTTCCCACTCCATTACTTTCTAAATTTATGCTAGGTAAATAATTCCTTGTCGCAAAATCAATTACACTCAAACATTGCGAACGAGCAGGATCAATATTAGAGTATTTATTAACATCTATTTTTTCTAAATCTTGTAAATAATATTTACCATCATCACCTGTAAATACACACGCAATAACACTATCATCCCCACCAATGCTTCCATAAGATGGATCCCAAGAAGCAGAAACTGAATTCATTTTTACTCCATTAATGGATAATACAAATTTATTATTTTGATAAGATATCTCAATATTTCCATCGTATATTTTCACTTGTGATGAATTTAATCTAGACTCACTCGGATTCACACATTGTAATTGCATTTGTGAATTAAACTTTTCTTCTCCATGTCTAATTTTTAATAATTTTATTTCTTTTTCCGAAAATCGTTCTGCCCAAGACGATTTACCTTTTTCATTTATTATAGGTATTTCAAGGCGATTAAAACCATATAAAAACGGTGATATGTCACCTATTTTATCTTTGCGATATATAGAATAATAATTATGAGGTGTGCCAACATATAACTGCATTCCATTAGGAACTAGAATATAGTCAACTTCTCCTAATCTCTGCCTTAAACTTTCTCTCTTTGAAGCAGTTGCAGAAGTATTTGGAACTTCTACATCATCACATATTATTATATCTGCTCTACTTCCCGTAATATTTCCAAGTATTCCTTCGGCTGTCATTGAAGGGTCTCGTAATTCCATATCACGATTTACAGTAAAACAATTGCCCGCCCATTGTTCTGCTTTTTTAGGCTTTAAGTTTTTAGTTAATTCGTGTCTTTCAATAATTCTTTTTACAGTTCGCACCATTTTTCTTGCTAAGTCGCTTTCCGCAGATATAACCATAATTCTAATACTGGGATTTAAATATAATACCCAAGCGCAAAACAATCCAACCATAGTCGATTTACCTGCTCCACGAAATGCCATAAGTAGTGCTTTTTCATTCCCATCTATCCAACTTTTATGTAAAAAAGAAATAATTTTTTTATGAATATTTGGGGTAATAAAGTTTTGATTTTTATTCCACATTTCAACAAATTGTAAAAAATTTTTTTGATCTGGTAAAAAATTCCGCATTTATGCCCTTTCTTATTATTTATGAGTTTCAATATTTGTAGGCGAAAAAATCACCTACAAATATATTCTCTAACAATTATGATTTAGGATATTTATTTTTTATTTCTATTATTTTATCTTTCCATTTAGTCGTACCGTTAACTAAATCATGATAAATCAAATCTAGTTGTTCTGATATTTCAGGATATTCAGCTTGTCTTTCTTCTATGTAATTTATTTCTGTTATAGGTTTGACAATTTTACCGTTTTTTATTGTATCTCCTATATTGGCATCAGCTAAATAACCAACTGCCGAAATACCTCCTTGGACTTCACCAACCACAATATTTTCAACTATATTATTTTTAATAATTAAATATTTATCACTCATTATACATAATCAACTTCTATATATCCATTTGAACCCGTATTGCCGTTGAAACCATATCCCAGATGACCATTATCATCTTTTCCTGCTAAACCACCAGCACCTACTATATAATCAAATACATCACCCGATGATAATACTTTTATAGCTTTAACTAAACCACCGTTTCTACCGTCTTGAGCGTATTTAAAATCATGTGATCCACCACCAGCACCATTACCGCCACCGCCGGCTATAACCATTCCTCCAGAACCAGAAGCTCCTGTTTGACCAGCTGTATCATTTTCATATGCTCCTTTACCACCTCGACCACCATAAGCAGTAATGTGTAAAGAATAGATTGATGTATTGCCACCTCGACCACCGTGATTTCTTCTTTGTCTTTTCCAGCCGTGACCACCACCGCCGCCGCCGCCGGCAAGTTTAAATAAAACTTTTCCAGCAGGTAATTCTATATGATTTTTATTACTAGGCATCGTTCCGGTTGTTGATGATGATTGATCTGCTAACGACCAAACATTCGAAGGATTAATATTGTTAGGTAGTGAACCATCTGTATTTCGCACAAAAAACTTACCACTTTTTTGAGTAAATATTGATGTAGGTAAAGCTCCGCTTATACCCGAAATATCTGCTTTATTTTTAAAATCTTCATTAGAGACATTTGATAAATTTTTTCCTGCATAAATTTCATTCATTTCATCAACTAAGCCAGAAACCAACAATTTACTTTTAAAATCTTCATTAGAGACATTTGATAAATTTTTTCCTGCATAAATTTCATTCATTTCATTGTATTTAGTTTCTAATATTCTACGATTTCGCGTTGTAATATCAGCATTATTTTTAGCATCGATAGAAAATCTCTCGGCCTGTAAAGTAGATTGAGATAAATCTTTATAAATTTTTGTTCTACCTAAACTATCAAAACCAAGTATACTATTTGATCGTTTTTTTGCAGTTGGTAAAATCATATTCATATCATCATCTGATAAAGGTGTACGAATACTATCCTTAGAATATCTACCTACTTGTTGTAATAACATTATAATTCTATCAAATTCTTCATTAATTACACTGGCACGAAAATCCTCGTTTTCTCTGAATATAGTTTGACGATTATAAGTCATATGACGATAAATCGTAATACGAGTTCCAACACTAAGTGGTTGTGATAAATCAATATGTCCGCCAATTGTTTCTTTTAATATTGTGACTGTATAATTATTAAGCTCAATACCATCTGATGTAATAACTTTAATATCTTGTTTATTTAAAACAGGAAAATTAAACTCAAACCTTGTTTTTTGCTCATCACCATCATTAATAGTATAATTTACTCTTGGGTTTAATCTTGATGTCATTATTTACCATCACTCATTTTTTTTACAGTTTTAGCGAATAAATTAATTCTATTTAATATATTACCGCCACTACCTGCTCGATTGTAAAAAGGTTGTTTTATAAATTTATTTATTTTACCTAATTGCCTATTATAGGTTCTGCCTGTGTAACCATCGGCATATTGCCTAGCACGGCGAAAGGCAAGATTTCGCCTAACTTCTTGTTTTTGTTCTCTATATTTTTTTTCATTTAATATATTTTGTTTTTTTATTTCTCTATCATTTCGATCTTCTTGCCTATCCATTTCATCATATTGAAGTGCAAGTGTTATCATTGGTAATGCTTCTGCCATTTTTTAATTCCTTTCTATTAAATTATTTAAAAAATCTATATATTATTTCTTTAATTAATCGAAACATCTGTTTTAATTGATAATATTGTAATTGGTAATGGACTATCACCTGATATATTCCACAAACTATCGCTACTATAATTTTGCCAACCTAGTATACTGATTGATTTATCACCGCTAAACAAAGAAATTGGTTTATTTAAAATTCCCTGTCCGAATTTTTGAAAAGATAATGTATTTGTTCTACCGCCAACCTCAATTTTTAATGATGCAGTATTCTTTAATCGGATTGTAATATTGCGAATTCTTATTTTTCTGCCTGTTTGTTCACTAGATAAAGGTAATGATTTAATTGTATGTTTATATTTATAACCCAAGAATATTTTGTTAGCTTTATTATTTAAATCAATGATTCCATTATTAACTACAACTTCTTTGTGTAAAATATTATCAGCAACTAACATTGCTTTTTTACCATTAAAGGTATCAAAACCACTAAATTGAAAAGCTGGTTCTTCTGTTTTTTTTATAATACAGCAATCCATTAATACCTCTTTTGAAAAAACCTCTAAGAAATATTGCTCTGCTCTTTTCACAACAGTGTAAATGTAATCTTTATTAGTTCCAACACTTATATATTGTCCATCTGTTTCATATGATGACCACGCTGAAACACCTTCAACATAATCATTATTTAAAACAGCCATAGTTCCATCTTTTTTGACACAAAATAACCTATTATGTTTGAAACTAAATGCAATATCAGTAATATCTTTTGTCAAATGCTTTGATATCGATACAATTGGACAAGCCTTATAATTTAAAGACATATTTTCGTTTTGTTTAAAAGAATAAATATTATTACAATCTGAATTTACAAATAAAACTTCATCTTTTGTATCAACTACATTAATATTTGAATTTCTTGGTGAACCTATCGTAGTATATTTTTTCGCTAAAATTTTATTTGGCGTTATTGGGCTACCCTCAATAATCCATTCACCAGAATTTGTAAATAATATTAAATAAGAACTACAATACAAATTAGATATAAAATCATTACCCGTTGATAATAATTTAATATCTATTCCTTCATCATCTAAACTTTCTCCTAACGAAAAATCACTTTCTGAACCAGATCTAGAAAACCATATACGATTAGGATGCTCCTTTGTACCAGCAATAACTATACGACCTTGGAAAAAACCTATAGTTTTTGGATAACCACTTGAAGAATTAAATAAATTATCTTCAAATCCTGAAAAATTAGTATCTTCTATGGAAAAAATATTATCTTGATAAGATATTCTTTTTATTGGATAATCACCAGAACAAATCCATAATGAATTATTGTTTTCACTAAAAAATAAATTTTTCAATTTTGATTTAGGAAAAGGAGTAATAAGTTGCGTTATTTTACTTTTCCCCTTGTATATATCAACTTTTCTATCGTGAAAAACAGCCAAATAATCATCTTCTTGTACAGAAAAATTAATTAATCTTGCCTCGGTTGGTAATTCACCCAATAAAACAGAACCACTTCTTCTAATTACACCACCTGTATTTAAAACATTAACATTTATTAATTTACTTGCTCCATTATTATAAGTTTCTAAATCACCACGGCCATATAAATCAGATGTTACTTCACCGCTGGTAAATGATGTTTTTAAAATTATTTGTTTCATAATCTAACATCCGTTAAAATATTGAAATCAAGATTGGTATTCATTTCCTGAGATGCATCAACAAGTCTAGCTTGCTTGAATTCATTTTCATATCTTCTAAATAAAAATTCTGTTCTTGTTGTACTATCTGTTAAAGGCAAACATATTTCAGCACATATTCTAAAAACTAATACATTGTCAAAATAAGGCGGGAAATTTTCTTCCTCTGGACGGAAAATATAATCGACTTCAATATTTTGTGTTGTTGTAATTAAAATATTATTATGTATTTGGTATTGATTAGCATTTACTTTTAATATTCTTAGACAATCTGCTGGCAATGAAAAATTATATAACCCTTTATCATCAACATTTAATAATTGTAATCTTTTTGTTTTTATTGCAAATCGCCATTGATACGATGATAATAATCCATCGCGTATACCATCATAACTTTCTTTTAGAACCATTGCCTCAGATGTATTTTCATTAAATCCTTGGATTGGTGTTACACCTATACTTACTAAAGCACGATTTACTAAATCAATTTTATTTTTTGCCATCATTATTCCTTTCAAAAAAAAGCCCCCGAATGATTACGGGGGCAAGTTTATTAATAATTAATGTATAATTAATCTGTGTCAGATACCGGCAATGCAAGCGGATCTTTAGTATCAACAACACCATTATCATTTGTTGCAACAGATACAAAACCAACTTTATCAAGTGCTGAAACAATAATCATATCACCTACACGAAGCATTTCATTAGCACTGTTTAGGTAACCTTGTGTATCAACATCATCAATATTATCAGTTGTTTTTAAATGCCATAATGTAAAACCATTTGCATATGCTAATACTGATAAATCTGTAATTTTAAACGCCATATTTTACCTCCTTACTCTGCACATTCCATTTTAACAATACCATCGGTATCAATCACACCGGCACCTTGGCTCATCATATTATTGATAAAGAAAGATGCACGGTCACCGTGCCACGAAACATCAGTTTTTACATTACTACCTGATGCATGAGCAATAGAATTCTTGTGATACCAGTAACATTGTCTTGCTCCACTCTTAAGTGTTAAACCACTGTGTGGCAACCATAATGTTCCTAACCACCTTTTAGCTTGCGTTGTCTTCCAAGGTAAATCTTCTTTCCCAATGTATTCAGAATTTGCAAATTCTTTTATTTCCATTAGATCAGACCACTGCTTCCAACCAACAATCGCATACCTTTCACCATCATCAGCAACATCTTTTTCGCCTAATTTTTCAAATGCTGATAATACTTTTTGTTTTGTTAAACCTTCTGATGATTTATATCCTGTTTTATTTACAGTAGTTGTATCAATCGATGCATTACTATCAAGTGCATTAATTATAAGTTCATCAGTTTTACGACCTAATGCATATGCACCCGCATTTGCAACTACCCTTTTTTCATCGTGGTTTATTTTTAATTCATCTAATTTATCTAACCAATCACCTGCATAGTAATCATACAAAGATATTTCAATCGGTGTATGATTAATATTCATTACTGGAACTTGTCCATTACGAGATTTAATCCCCGCAGAACCCTTGCCAACGGCTTGAAAAGTTGTTGATGAACCTCTTACATTATTACGCGTGCGAACTGTTGTTCTTAGTTTAGAACCTGTGCGTTGATACGCCTGATGTACTTCTGCTTCAAAAGAGCGAATAAACGATAATTCAAGATTTTTACTCATTTCTTAAATCCTTTCTTAATTATTATAATTCTTAGAGAATAAATATTTTGATTACCCAAATAAAAAAACACCCAGTAAAAATGGATGTTTAAAAAAGGTCAATAATATTTATGTAAAGACTATGGGCTGTAAAAGTTATCCATAAAAAACATTTAAATGATTAAAATATAATATATTTTAGATACACCTTCTGCATGTTTTCAAAATATGTTATATAGGATTTTATTCTTATTGTCAATAGAAAAGTTAATCTTTGCGGTAAAAATATCTCTTCTGATGAAAAAATACTCTATGGAATAATCGTATTGAAATTATTGCCATAAACAAATAATAAATATTATATTCATATATGTAAGGACTTATAATTAATGATTTTTCTTGCGCAACTAGAATATTTGTTCCATCAATTATTAAATAGATAAATACAAATAATAAAAAATTTAAAAATGAATTATTTGTTAAGAAAGATTCATTCTTAAATGCACCTGCAAATAAAAGAGAGTAAAATAAAGAAGTACTTAAATACCAAAAGTTTTGTTGTAAAAATTCAACCATAATAATTTCTCAAAGCTATATTAATACAACCAAGAATAGCATTTATATAATAATATGTCAAACCGGCATAAAGACACTTTATAGTCTTGACTTAAATAAATAAAAACCTTATGCTTATCTTTAAGTTTTTAGTTTTAGTTCTACAATCATAATGGCTGAAAAGTTGGCAACACAAATCAAATCACAATATCTATATGACAAAGTAAAAGATGTGTATTCCCTTGACGATTGGGAGTATATGGAACCTTTGATTGCTAGAATTAACCAATTAAAAAAAGAAAAAAATGCTGTAATATTGGCACACAACTATATGACACCTGATATATATCATTGTGTCTCTGATATTGTTGGTGATAGCCTTGCCCTTGCCATCGAAGCAAAAAAAGTTGAATCTGATATAATAGTAATGGCCGGTGTTCATTTTATGGCGGAAACATCAAAAATTTTAAGTCCAGAGAAAAAAGTTCTTATACCTGATGATAAGGCTGGTTGTTCACTTGCCTCTTCTATAACCGGTGCTGATGTTCGTAAACTTAAACAACTTTATCCGGGGCGTCCTGTAATTACATATGTAAACACAACAGCAGATGTAAAAGCGGAAACTGATATTTGCTGTACATCTGGTAATGTAGAAAAAATAGTTAGATCACTGGGTGTTGATGAAGTTATATTAATTCCTGATAAATACCTAGCTGGAAATGTTGAAAAAGCAACAGGCATCAGATGTATTACTTGGGATGATGGTTCTTGTGAAGTACACGAATTATTTACAGTTGATGAAATGAAAACACTACGAAAAAGTGACCCTGATTTAAAAATAATTGCTCATCCGGAATGCCCAAAAGAAGTGGTAGCAGAAGCTGATTTTGCCGGTTCAACAGCGGGTATGATTAATTATGTTGTTGATAATCAACCCGAAAAAGTTGCACTAATTACAGAATGTTCAATGAGCCACAATATCGCAAAACAAGCCCCTAATACAAAATTTATGGGAATGTGTCGTATGTGCCCACATATGAAAAAAATAACGCTAGAAAATATAGTTAAATGCCTAGAACAAGAAACCATCGAAGTATACCTTGATGATGAAATAATTCAAAAAGCATATGGTTCAGTACAAAGAATGCTTGAAAGAAGCTAATGAATAATATTGAGTGCGATATAGTTATTGTTGGAACCGGCATTGCTGGATTGAGTTGTGCATTAGGTTTTCAAGACAATACAAAAATAATTATAATATCAAATAATAACCCAGGAAAAAGTGGCTCAACTAGATTTGCTCAAGGCGGAATAGCTTTTTCTGAAAATGACGGTGAATCAACAAAAGCACATATATACGATACTATTAATGCAGGTTCTGGTATGTGTGATAAAACAGCTGTCCACCACTTTATCGAACAATCTAATAAAACAATAAAATGGCTAGAAAAACAAGGAGTGAACTTCGACAAGAGAGAAGACGGAACCATACAAAAAGGACTCGAAGGTGGTCATTCTGAAAATCGTATCGCGCACATAGGCGGTGATGCTACCGGAATCGGAATCATAAATGCTTTATTTGAAAAAATATCTAGCAAAGATAATATATCGTTTATTAAAGGTGAATTATCAGCATTATTAACAGATGATAATAATACTGTTTGTGGAATTGAAGCAGAAGGCTTTACAATAAAATCGTCATCTGTAATTTTTGCAACAGGTGGTGGTTGCGGAATATTCGGCGATAGAACCGCACCTGAGCAACCTTTATCTGCTTTTGAGTTAGCATTACAAGCAGGTACAAAAGCAACAGATATGGAATTTTTCCAATACCACCCAACCGCACTTGATTTACCACTTGAAGTAACGGTGCAAATTCCAAGACTTCCACTTATAACCGAAGCAATTCGTGGTGCAGGTGCATTATTAAAAGTTGGAAAAAATCTAATGCAAATTAACCACGAAATGGGTTCACTTGCACCCAGAGATGTGGTAAGTCGTGCTGTTTTTGAAAATCGTCAACAAGGAAAAAGAGTGTATTTAGACACATCTAGTATACAAAATTTTTCATCAATATTTCCAACTATCGCAAATATATGCAAACAGTATGATATCGATTATAACAAAATCCCAATCCGAACCGCGGTGCATTATCAAATAGGTGGCATAAAAACAGATGTAAATGGTAGAACTTGTGTTGACGGATTATATGTAATTGGCGAAGCATCATCAACCGGTCTACACGGAGCAAATCGCTTAGCATCGAATTCTTTACTAGAAGCCTCAATTATGGGTAAAACTTGTGCTGAAACGATACAAAAATCAAATATTCGTGGTGGAATAATAAAAAGACGAATTATAAGTAAAAAAGATTCAACACAATCTACCGTAAGGGATATAAACAATCGCTCGCTAGGAATAATTCGCAATCACGATACACTAAAAGATGCAATAATAACATTATCAACATTACCACAAACACCTAATGTAATAGCTAGTTTAATGTCTAATTTATTCGCATTAAGGCGAACTGAAAGCGTAGGTTCGCATTATAGAAGTGATTACCTAGAAACAAAAAGAATGCCACGACAACATATGAACTTAGATGAATTCAAAGAAGAAATAAGACAGGTTATTTAAAATGAATATCACAGAAATAGTAAAATCAGCCATACAGGAAGATATAAAAGATATAGGCGATATTACCGCAAATAGCTTACTTCCTGAAAATCACAAATCACAAGCTAGAATTTTTGCAAAACAAAATGGTGTTTGTGCTGGAATAAAGTACGCAGTTGAAACATTAAAGCAATTTAATTTAGATTTTACTGTTAATAAAAATGATGGCGATATATTAAACATTGGTGATACTATAATTACAATATCAGGAACAACAAGAAATATATTAACCACTGAACGAACAATACTTAATTTTATAGGTCATTTATCAGGGGTTGCAACTACAACAAACAAGGCTGTAAAAATCGCAAAACCGCACAATGTAATTATTGCCTGTACTCGCAAAACAACCCCTGGGTTACGAGATGCTGAAAAATATGCTGTAAAATCAGGCGGAGGTGATACACATCGCTTTGGTTTATACGATGCGGTAATGATAAAAGACAATCATTTGCTAGCACACCCAAATATTATTGAAGCCACAAAAATTGTTCAACAAAAACAACCAAATGTTAAAATAGAAGTAGAAGTTGATACAATACAACAGTTAGAACAAGTATTAAGTGTAAATCCAGATGTTATATTACTAGATAATATGAAACCAGAAATAGTAAAAAAATGTGTTTCTATCAATGATACAAAAACATTACTAGAAGCATCAGGAAATATAAATTTAGATAACCTAGAACAGTATTGCAAAACTGGGGTTGATATTATATCAATGGGCTGGTTAACACATTCTGCAAAAAATCTTGATGTGTCTTTGGAATTAACAAATTAATATTTTAAATTTTATAAACAATTTTTATTGAAAAATAACCTTTTTTTTAGTAGTTTATCGCTATGACTGATTTATCTCTTATTCGCAACTTTTCGATTGTTGCACACATTGACCACGGAAAATCCACATTAGCCGATCGACTTATTCAAATTTGTGGCGGATTATCCGAACGCGAAATGTCTGGGCAAGTTCTCGATAGTATGGATTTGGAACGCGAACGCGGTATTACAATTAAGGCTCAAACTTGCCGATTATTATACAAAGCGAAAGATGGTAAACAATACACTTTAAACCTTATTGACACACCAGGGCATGTGGATTTTTCATACGAAGTTTCTCGCTCCCTATCAGCCTGCGAAGGTGCATTGTTAATTGTTGATGCCTCACAAGGTGTAGAAGCTCAAACCCTAGCAAATGTATATTTAGCAATTGAAGCTGATTTAGATTTATTCCCAGTACTAAACAAAATTGATTTACCCGCTGCTGAACCAGAACGCATAAAACAACAAATAGAAGATGTAATCGGCATAGATACTGAAAATGCTATCGCAATATCTGCAAAAACTGGCGTTGGGATAGAAGAAACCCTAGAATCAATTGTGACACAGTTACCTCCCCCTGTTGGTAACATAGATTCTGAATTACAAGCTTTATTAGTAGATAGTTGGTATGATTCTTATCTAGGGGTTGTGATTTTAGTTCGCATAAAAAACGGTGTATTAAAAAAAGGTGACAAAATAAGAATGATGTCCACAGGTGCATCTTATCCTGTTGACCGTGTGGGGATTATGACACCAAAAGGTGTTATGGTTAATAAATTATCGGCCGGTGAAATTGGTTTTATTACTGCATCAATAAAATCTGTAAAAGATTGTAATGTGGGTGATACAATTACCTTAGATCGTAAACCTTGCACAGAAATGCTAGATGGATTTCAACCATCTGTACCTGTTGTTTTCTGTGGATTATTCCCAACTGACCAAGGACAATTTGAATTATTAAGAGATAGCTTAGAAAAACTATCTTTAAACGATTCATCTTTCCATTTTGAACAAGAAGGCTCAGCTGCTTTGGGGCTTGGTTTCCGTTGTGGATTTTTGGGAATGTTGCACCTAGAAATTATTCAAGAGCGCCTAAGCCGTGAATTTGACCTAGATTTAATTACAACGGCTCCATCTGTAGTATATAAATTTGAATTAACAAATGGGGGAAAAATGGAAATACACAATCCAGTTGATTTCCCAGATGTATCATCGATAAAGGTAATTGAAGAGCCTTGGATTAAAGCAACAATTATGGTTCCTGATGAATATTTAGGTTCAGTATTAACACTATGCACAGATAAACGCGGGCGTCAAATTAACTTAACATATGTCGGTTCAAGGGCGATGGTAGTTTATTCATTACCACTTAATGAAGTTGTATTTGATTTTTACGACAAATTAAAATCAGCAACAAAAGGATATGCATCATTTGATTATGAACAAACCGGATACGAAGAAGGTAAGTTGGTAAGAGTACAAATTCTTGTAAATGGTGAAAGTGTTGATTCCTTATCAATGATTGTTCACGAAACACAAGCTGAATACCGAGGTCGTCGTATGTGCGAAAGATTAAAAGACTTAATTCCAAGACATCTGTTTAAAATACCGATTCAAGCAGCAATTGGTGGAAAAATTATTGCTCGTGAAACTATTGCAGCAATGCGAAAAGATGTAACAGCAAAATGTTATGGTGGTGATGTAAGCAGAAAGCGTAAACTTCTAGATAAGCAAAAAGAAGGTAAAAAACGAATGCGCCAATTTGCTAATGTTGATATTCCACAATCTGTGTTCCTTGATGCATTAAAAATGGACGATGAATAAACATAAATTTTCAATAAATTAATTGTTTATCATTATATTATTTTTTGATTTTATGTAGTTTTTTAGTTTTATAATTTATCATAAAATTTAAAAAGAAATTAGATTTAATCATCAACATTCTACAAAATTTACTAAATTTTAATTTATTACTTTTTATATATATATTATAATCAACTCCTATTTCACTATCAACATCCTGCAAACCTACAATATTTGGAAATATGACATATAAATTATGACCACTAACAATTATATCACCTGTAATCATATCAGCAACATAACAAACCTTAGGTGAATTTAAATCAATCATCTTTTGCGCACCTTGCTTTGTGATATAATATGCATGTGCGCCACCTGATGAAGCATAACTCTTACCCATCCTGCAAGTAGTATTATTAACTTTAAAAGGTAGTTTTTTTAACATTAACCAAGAAAAAAACTTCTGTGTCCTTAAAAATTTGCGACAGACTGACCCTAGTAAAATAATATCTACATTTTTAGGCTTAAAGTTTTTATATGTATTTAAAAATAATTCAATATTTTCATCAATAAAAACATCATCTTCAAAAACTAACATTTCTGGTATATTTTCGCTTACCATTTTCTGATACAAAGCTTTATGGCTTAATGCACATCCTACCTGTGCTCTGGTAAGCTTAAAAGCAAGTTGTTTTGCCTTGTTGTCATCATACAAATCTTTTATTTGTGAATCTGATAATTTTCTACCATCAACAGCATCAAAAAATTCAAAATCAATACTATATTTCTCAAAATTCTTAACAATATTTTTCCTACGCATGGAATTAGGTATACTTACAACATAAATCTTCATAACTTAAATTATATAAATTAATAAAAATATAATGTCAACATTATAATGTCAAAATATAATATCATTATTTTTAAAATCTTGACTATTTTTAAAAAAAATATTATAAAAACTCCATAGGTAGCGGTGCAATTACATTGTTATGGGGGAAATCCCTTACAATGAGGAAAGTCCGGGCTGTCCAACAAACGATACCAGTTAACGGCTGGCGGGGGTAACCCTAGGGAAAGTGGCACAGAAAGCAAACCACCTTGATTTATCAAGGTAAGGGTGAAAGGGTGTGGTAAGAGCACACCGCGTTGTTAGTAATAACAATGGCAGGCTAAACCCTATTGACAGCAACGCCTAAGGTCAGTATATGTGGGGGTGTTGGCGAAACATATACACATTGACTACGGGGGCAAGAGGTAAACAGTGATGTTTATCCCAGATGAATGATTGCGTAATAACAGAATCCGGCTTACAAGCTACCTATTTCTTATTATATAAATTTTTAAAATTGATAGCTGTTTCAGTTATATCTTGGGTTTCAAATAAACCACTTATAACTGCTATGCCATCACTACCATTATCAATTAAAGCTTTGGCATTATTTAATGTAATGCCCCCTATTGCCACACAAGGAATTAATATTTTATCACGCAATGCTTTAAACCCATCAACACCTATTGGTTTGCCGGCGTTTGATTTTGTACCTGTTTCGTAAACCGCTCCGATACCGACATAATCAACCACTGAAACATCTAGATTTTTTAATTCTTGCATATTACCAACAGATAAACCAATGATTGCTGAATTACCTAAATAATCCCTAGCTGATTTTGCTTTCATATCGTTTTGTCCTAAATGAACACCATCAGCATCAACGGTTTTTGCTACATCGACAGCATCGTTTATTATTAGTGGGATATTATGTGGGGTAATGATTTCTTGTAATGAACCTGCTTGTTTTATCATATCAAGTGTTTCAATATTTTTTGGGCGGTATTGTAATACATCAATCCCGCCGGCAACAGCTTTTTCAACTTTGTCGAGCATAGTTTGTGTATCCCACCTATAATCTGTGATTGCGTAGAGATTGTATCGCATTATTATTTCTCCATTCCCATATCCCAAAAGCCGATTTCGAGTTCTGTTGCTTTTTTAAATATATGTTTTTGTTTTTCAATTTCATCTTGACTTATACCATCATAAACTTTTGACATAAAGCTTTTAAATTCTTCGCCTTTTTGTATAAATTCATTACTACAATAAACATCAATCCACGATTTATAAGGATTATTTTCTTTGTTTGTATTCTTGTCAGTAATAATTCTTTTGCCAATTTCTGCATAACCAATGGCACAAGGGGCAAGAGCTGTTATCATATCTATGTAAGAACCATTTTTACCAAAATCTATTACATAATCAGTGTATGCTTTATTATTTGTGTGTTGTTTTGTTGCGAAAACTTGTTCTTTTGATATATTCCAATCAGCACAATATGATATATGCAGTTCAATTTCACCATCTAATAAATCTCGTAAATTTTTATAGGCAAATTCCCTTTCGCTAATATTTTTTGCATTATGCACAGCATACTCCCAAGCTTTTGAATATTCCATTAAAAAAAGGTAATCTTGGCATAAATAATGTTGAAAATTCTTAATGGGTAGTGTTCCTAATTTTAATTTTTCAACAAATTCGTGGTTTGTGTATTCATACCATTGCTTAGCACAATTATTCATTAATATTTCGAAATTAATCATTTTAAATCCATTTTAACAATTTTTTTATTATATTGTATATTTATCAATTAACCTACTGTTTAAGTGGATTAATTGTATAAGTATCAATTGGGGGCAATTTTTTATCGACAAGTTTATTATCGTATAAAAATTCAGCATTTTTTTTATATATTTCCTTGTTTAAATATGCAGTATCATCGGCAAGTAAAGGATAGGTTAAATCCCAAATTTGTTTGTTTAATTTATTATCTAGAGTATCTAGTTTATATTTCTTAAATTCATTCCAAGCTTTTTCAGGATTATTTTTAATATAAAGGACTGCTTTTTGAATTGAACGAACTATTTTTTTAGTTGTATTTGAACTAGCATTTGTTTTATTTGTGATTAATATTAATTCTTCGTAATTAGGTAAACCATTTTCTTCTGGATAAAATGCTTTGCCCTCAATCCCATATTTCCTTAATTCAGGTATATTAAAGTTTCTAGGCCCACCAACAACCGCATCAACTTTTTTTGTAACTAATGATTGAGAAATCTGCCAATTAATATTAACCAATTCAACATCATCTAAGGTTAGGCCGTTGTATTCCAACATTGTTTTAATCATAGCTTCACTAACTCCACCACTAATGGGAAAACCTATTTTTTTACCTTTTAAATCTACTATTTTGTTAATACCGTTCCCCTCTATGGTCATCATTGTATTAAGGGGTTGTCCAACAATTGTCCCAACTCTAACATTTTTAAATCCTAAAACAGATTGCATTTGCAGTGAATTTTGATAATGTACTGCATAATCAATTTTACCTAATGAAACTAATTTAGGTGGTAGTGCAGGATCGGACGGTTCTATAAAATTAACATCTAGCCCTTGTTCTTTAAAATATCCCTTTTGTTTTGCGATTATCAGGCTTGCGTGGTCTGGGTTTACAAACCATTCGAGCATAAAAACAACTTTTTTGGCATATACATCATTAAAAAATAATAAGCTTAATAATATTATAATTTTCCTCATTTAACATTTCTTTCTTAAATCGTCATTATCCCAATGAATAGTTTTTCGTACTAACCAATCAACAAAATAATAAAGAAACAATGACATAACAACCAAAACAACCAAAGCACCGAACATATCATCAGTTTGCATTCTTGCATTAGAATATAACATACGATAACCAAGTCCAGCAGAAGCACCAACCCACTCACCGACTATTGCACTAATTGGAGCAAAAGCAGCTGCCACCCTTAATCCAGAACCTAGCGCAGGTAATGCCGATCGACATCTTACTTTAAATAAAGTAGTAATATTATTAGCACCCATAGTTTTTGCAATATCTAAGTAACCCTTTTTTGTTTGTCTTAATCCATCATAAAATGCTGTGGTAACTGGAAAAAATATAATTATCGTAGACATTACAACTTTTGGAGCAAGATCAAAGCCAAGCCATAACACTAATATAGGAGCAATTGCATAAATAGGTATAGCTTGACTTACAACAAGCATAGGTAACATAACACTACGAAAACTTTTAAAGATTTGTAATAACAAGCCATTGATTATGCCTAATAAAGAACCAAATATCATTCCTAAAATAATTTCTATTCCTGTTATTTTTGCATCTTGGAATAAAATAGAATATTTATTTACTAATACATCGCCCACTAAAATAGGTGATGGTAGTAAAAACTCAGGTATTTTAAAAAATACAACTAAGCCTTGCCAAAAAATTAGAAAAATTAAAATTCCCCAAAATATTTTTACTAATTTTAACATATTATTATACATATGATTTCTCTAACATTTGCCATAATTTTTTACTAGCTTGAATTGTTTCATCACTATTAAAATTTCTGGGGGCTGGTTGTTTTAAAGATACACCTTTTTTTAAATATGGTGCTTCACCTATCATAACAAAAACTTCATCGCTAAGGCGTGTACTTTCCATCACATCGTGAGTTACCATTACAACAGTTTTATCAGTTAACATTTCATAAAATAAATTTTGGCAATCTCTTTTCGTCATTGCATCTAGTGCTGAAAAAGGTTCGTCCATTAATATCAAATCTGCATCTATCATCAAAGTTCGAACTAATGCAACTCTTTGTTTTTGCCCACCGGATAATTGATTTGGGTATTGGTTTAATTTATTTCTTATACCGACTTTATTTAATAATCTTTTTGCTTTATTTATTTCATCTGTTGTAGGTTTTTTATTTTTTAGTGTAATCGGTAACAAGATATTATCAAGAACATTAAGCCAAGGATACAATAAATCTTCTTGTCCCATCCAAGCCACCTTAAAATTATTGTTTACGATACCTGTGATATGACCAAAATTATCAAGTCCTGCTATGATACGAATTAATGTTGATTTTCCAACTCCACTTTCACCAAGTATTGAAACCCAAGAACCTTTTTTAAATGGCAAAGAAATATCTTTAAACAAAAACTTACCATTATGTTTAAGGCTTACATTTTTTAACATTACCAAACCTTGTAAAAATGATTTATTGGACCGGAACCTGAACCTATATCAAGTTCATCAGACCTTGCAACAGCACCAGCAATATAATTTTTTGCATTTTGCACTGATGTTTTAATATCGTTTCCTTTCGCAACAAAACTAGCAATAGCCGAAGACATAGAACAACCCGTACCGTGGGTGTTTTTAGTATTAATTCGTGGAGAAGTCATAGAAATTATATCACTTCCATCGTAATATAAATCGTGTAATACATCACCTTGCATATGTCCACCTTTTAATAAAACAGATTTTGCTCCCAACTTTAATAATTCAACACAATAATCTTCCATATCTTGTAAATTAGGTTGAGTTGTTTTATTTAAAAGAACCATTGCCTCAGGTATATTCGGAGTAATAATATCAGAAGAAGGAATAAGACGCTGTTTTAAAGCATCAACTCCTTCCTCATTTAATAATTTACAACCAGACTTAGAAATCATAACCGGATCAAGTACAATATTTTTAGCCCCTAGTGATCTTAGAGCCGATGCAACCGCAAATGTTAATTCAGGTGTTCCTAACATTCCTATTTTAACCGCATCAATATCTAAGTCATCGTAAACTGTTTCAATTTGCTCAATAACAAATTCAGGCGAAACAGGAAATATAGAACGAACTTCACGAGTATTTTGTGCTGTTAATGCTGTGATAACTGATGCACCATATACACCAAGTGCAGACATTACTTTTAAATCGGCTTGTATACCGGCGCCACCGCCACTATCAGAACCAGCAATAGTTAAGCACACAGGTATTTTTTGTTTCATATTACCATTCCCTTCGTAAGTATTAACTAACAGGTTCAACGGGTAAGGAATAAAATAAAATCATCCTATCTCAACAAATATGTACCCCGATGGAATTAAAATTATGCTATACAAAAAAGAAAATTAAGTAAAGACTTTTTTTGAAATTAATTGTATAAAATAAATTATGGATAAAATTCAAAAATACGATGTTCAAATAGTTGGTGGCGGTCTTGCAGGATTAAGTTTAGCTCTTGCACTTGGTAAAAATAATATAAAAACTCTGTTGATTGACAACCTAGAAGATCCAAACAAAACAAATAAAACAGATGGTCGCACAACTGCACTTATGGAAAGTTCCGTAAACTACCTAGATAACTTAGGCATTTGGAAAAATATAAAACAAAATTCTTGTAAAATTTCTTGTATGCGAATTATAAATATTGTACCACCTAATAAAATATCAGACGAAGTTATATTTGAATCCAATAAAATTGGTATTAATGCACTAGCTTATAATATTGATAATCATATTTTAAGAACTGAACTTTGTAATGAAATTAGTAAATTTAAATCTATTAAACATTTATTTAATTCGAAATGTAAAAATGCTATACAAAAAAATGACGGTTGGGTTGTTAATACTGATAAAGGCAAATACAGTGCTAAGTTAACAATTGGTGCCGATGGTCGCAGTTCAACAATTCGCAAATGTGCAGGAATTAATTTTAAAAAGAAAGATTACAATCAATCAGCTATCGTATTTAATATAAATCACACACAAAATACTAATAACACATCAACAGAATTTATGTATCCAGAAGGTGCATTTACATTTGTACCGATGGGGAAAAATAAATCAGCCATCGTATGGGTTGAACAAACAGACCAAGTAAACAAACTTATATTAAATAACAAATTGTTAAAACAAAAATTTATTCAAAAATCACAAAAAATGTTCGGAGAAATTGAAATACTTACAAAACCAAAATCATTTCCTCTAAGCAAAATAATTGCCGAAACTAATATATCCGACAAATTATGTTTAATAGGTGAAGCTCATCACGGCATAACACCTGTTGCAGCACAAGGACTTAACTTATCTCTGAGAGATAGCGCCATACTAGCTGAATTAATAATAAAAAACAAAGATGATGATTTTAACAAAATATTAATATCATATAATAAAAAAAGATTAAAAGACATCAAAACAAGAATTATCGGAACAGATATATTTCATAATTTTTCAAGATTTTCAAATCCTATATCAATAGGAATAAAATCAATAGCTACAAATATATTAAATCGAATGCCACAAGCAAAGAACCAACTAATGAAATTGGGGTTGTCATTTCCTGATGGGTTGCCAAATATGATGAGAAAAAACAATAAAATATAAAAAAAAGGGCAGTATTACCGCCCTAAAGTTACAGGAGAGTTTAAAAGTATTAATATCCACCACCTTTTCCGCCACTGCGACCGCCTTTACTGCGACCACCACTACGGCCACTTTTCTTGCCACCACTTGACTTAGATGACTTCATTCGACTGTTTTGACGGGGTTTTTTAGGTGATTTATTTTCATCTGTTTTAAAGACAGGAGCTTTTGATTTTTTCTTCTCCATGTCTTTTTCAACAGCAAGTTTATCTTTACTTAACTTGCTATCTTTACTTGCATCTAATCCACCGAAATTAGATTTTGAAACTTTATTATTGCCAATTACTAAATTTAAATTTCCAATTTTTTTGGAATTTTTTTCTTGAGCATAAGAAGGTAAAGTAATTGATGTTACTAATAATATAATAGTTAATAATTTATTCATAATGCTCCCTATTTTTTATTTTTTAATCTAACATCATTTCTGATTATTACACTATCTTAAATAAAAAATCAACACTTAAAGTATAATATTTTTAATTAAATTACAACCATAAGTATTATCACATATATTATATTGTTAATTTGTAATCTTTTTTTCTTGATAAAAAATTAAGTATTATTTAGAATAATTTTTATGGATATCTCAGAAGTTGTAAAAAAATCAAAAACGAACCAGTTTTTATTAGGTTTATTGTTTGGAAATATTAAACATTCAAATAATTCTAATGAGTTTTACGTTTATTCAAAATATAAAAATAATTCTGTTATATTATCAAAACGAGAAATGACTGATTCCGAAAAAAAGTTAACACATACTTCATTAGAACAAAAAACAGAACTTACTTGGCTTTCGAAAAGCAATAAAAAACAATTAATCCCATCAGACATTAAAAATTACAATCATTTATTTGTATTTAAAAACTCTAACAATCTAACATATATCAATATTTACAATGAACTTTTAACTAATGTTAGATCTCTCGATATTGATATAAAAGAATTTTTTGCCGGTTTTTTTTCTTGTCGAGCTTCAATAGACAAAAGTAGCAAATCAATCACCATTGATTACTGGTATGACTCTGATTATGAGCTAGAAACCAAAACCAGAGCATTATTAAATTCACTTCCTTTAAGTGATATATCAGCTGTATTTCCTATTAATTTTAGGGAGCTTCAGAAAGATCAGATAGAAGGAGCAAATAGAGAAACTCAATTTAGAATGAAAGCAAATTGGTTTTTTAACAAGTCGTATTTAATAAATCCATACAAACAAGAATGCCTAAAAAAAATAGCAAATAATATGGGTGATTTTAAACCAAGTAATACAATCCCAGATTTATTAAGTAGGGTAAAAAGGTTTTCAGAAATAATTTATTCTCAAAATAAATTAAGTGAAGAAGATATAGAAAAATACAGATCAAATATAGGCTTAGATCCCGATTCAAATATTGAAAATATAAGAGATAAAAAACTCATTAATCTTGCTTGGGGTATATTACCTGATAAATGTGCTGGGTGTAATGAAAAATATCAAATAACGGATAGAACTTTTCCAAGTAAGACGAGAGACGGGAGATATTATTTAGAAATACATCATATAATATCTCTCGGTGACAACAAGGAATTAGATACTGAATTTAATTTGTCAAAATTATGTCCTGCTTGCCATACATCATTAAGGAAGGGAAGAGCAAGCGAAGAATATCAGAAAGAAGTTATCAGCAATATATTAAATTACTCTGAAACAGACACCGAATCAATTAAATGTTATTTAGACATTTCAGATAATGAACAAGTTATTAAATCTATTCAACAAAGATTACTATAAAATCATACGAGATTTAGCTATGTCAAAATATTTTTTATCTTTTTCAATTCCAATAAAATTTCTACCTAATTTCTGACAGGCAACACCAGTCGTGCCACTACCCATAAAACAATCTAATACAGTTTCGCCTTTATTAGTATGTATTTTTATAATTTCTTGCATTATTTTCAAACTTTTTTGAGTTGGATGTTCTGTTCTTTCTATCCCTGACACAATTGAAGATTGGAAAAAACTTCTTAAATATGGTTTGTTACTTGGTCTATTGAATACCCACTTTGAATTCTTATTGACTCCCCATATAGCAAATTCCATATCTTGAACATAACGACGATCTCTATTTCTTGGCATAGGGTTAGACTTTTGCCAAACCAAAATATCTTTAATCTCAATATTATTGAGTTCCAATCTTTCAATTATATAACTTAAATTTCTATAAGAATTGAAAATTATAATACTTCCATTAGGTGATAATAAACTTATATATTTATCGATCCAACTAAGTAAATCAAAATTCTTGTCCCATTCACCAAAGTCAACTCCGTGTCTATCAGCAGAATACATTGTATTGAAATTATTATCTTTTGATATATTATAGGGCGGATCTGTTATTATATGATCCACAGTAATACTGTCATTTTGTAGATTATCAAAAATCTTGTAAGAATCTCCACAATAAATATTGATATTATAATTTAAGAAATTTTCTTGCAATTTCTTCTCCTATTGCTTTTGATAATAATGGCGGAACGGCATTTCCAATTTGTTTACAAATTTCTGTTTTTTTACCATAAAAAATAAAGCTATCATTAAAACTTTGTATTCTAGCAGCCTCGCGCATAGTTATAGATCTGTTTAAAAATGGATGAGAGTTTTTACCATTTGATGGTGTGTCAAATCTTGTATCAATAGTTGGAGAAGGTTTATCCCACTCTAATCTACCCCAAGTAGTCGAAAATTTTTGTTTTCCGTGCATTTCAATTGGTAAAAACTCTTTTCCTTTTTCGGGAGGAATCATAGATAATTTTTCTAATGCTACATTAGAGTGATTAGTTGCAATGTGATTATATAAATATTCACTGTCTTTTAATTGTTCTTGATATTTTGAACTAGTTTCTTTTTTATAATCTTGCTTAAACTCACCTTCACCTGATTTTAAAAAAGCTAAATCGTATATTGCATCTTTCACAGTTTTAATTTCTTTAATTTTATTAGGTGAAATTTTATCTATTTTTTTCTTAGTTACAATTATTATTGCTCTATATCTATTTTGTGGAACACCAAAATCGACAGCATTAAAGACATCATATTGAATATTGTAACCTAATTTCTTACATTTCCTCTCTATTTGGGAAATAAAAAAACCATCTGAACTAGTTAGTAACTCTTTAACATTTTCAATCACAAAAATTTCAGGAGATATTTTTTCTACAAAATTAAAATACTCCATAAAAAGGTAGTTTCTTTCATCTTCTAACCCTCTTTTTTTTCCTTTTAAGCTAAAACCTTGGCAAGGTGGCCCTCCAATAATCATATTTATTTTATTTTCTTTTGCTAATTCAATTATGCTATTAAATTGTTTTTTATTTTTAACATCAGCTTCTATTGTATATGAATCTGGAAAATTAGTGGCAAAAGTTTTTAGCGCATCAGTATTAAAATCAACACCTATTTTAGTTTCAAATTGTTTTACAGATTCAAAACCATATGACATACCTCCGCAACCACAAAATAAGTCTAATATCTTAAACATTCTAATTCCCATAATACTATTTATAGCACAATATACTATTAGAAATAAAGTATCAAAATAAATTATGTATTTATTTTGATAATATAATTCTGTCAATAAAAAATAATTTTAATTACTATAAAATCAAGATAATGTGAACGAAGACTAGATATAACTAGGCGAGCAAACATTATCTCGATAATATTCAATTAAAATTATTTTTCTTTACCTGTTTTTTGGTCAACAGCTTTCATAGATAATTTAACTTTACCGCGTTCGAAACCAATACATTTTACGAAAACTTCATCGCCTTCTCTTACAACATCAGTTGTGTTTTCTGTACGAGAATTTTGTAATTCAGAAATATGTACTAAGCCATCACTATTAGGTAAGAAATTAACAAATGCACCAAAATCCATACATTTAACAACTTTACCTTTATAAATAGCGCCTACTTCTGGTTCAGCAACTATATCTTCAACCCAACTACGAGCTTTCTTCAATGAATTACCATCAACAGCTGAAATACGAATTGTACCATCTTCTTCAATATCGATTTTTGCACCTGTTGTTTCAGTAATCTCACGAATTACCTTACCACCAGAACCAATTACTTCACGAATTTTATCGACTTTAATTTTGAATGTTTCCATTTTTGGTGCATAATCTGATACTTCTGTGCTAGCCGTTGAAATTGTTTTTTCCATTTCACCCAATATATGATTACGACCATCTTTTGCTTGTTCAAGAGCTGTTTTCATAATATCGAATGTTATAGATGTAATTTTGATATCCATTTGTAATGCAGTAATACCATCTTTTGTACCAGCTACTTTAAAGTCCATATCACCTAAGTGGTCTTCATCGCCCATAATATCAGATAATACAGCAAAATCATCACCTTCTTTAATCAATCCCATAGCAATACCGGCACAAGGTTGTTTCAATGGAACACCTGCATCCATTAATGACATAGATGAACCACAAACCGAAGCCATAGAAGAAGAACCATTAGATTCAGTTATTTCAGATACTACACGAATAGTATAAGGGAAATCTTCTTTGTTTGGCATTAATGGATTAATTGCACGCCACGCTAGTTTACCGTGACCAATTTCACGACGACCTGTTGAACCCATTCTACCAACTTCACCAACAGAATAAGGCGGGAAATTGTAATGTAACATAAATGCTTCTTTTGCTAAACCGTCAAGACTATCAACCATTTGCTCATCAACAGAAGTTCCAAGTGTTGCAACAACTAAAGCTTGAGTTTCTCCGCGGGTAAACAAAGAAGAACCGTGTGTACGCTTTAACAAGCCCGTTTCTGTTTCTATTTGACGAACATCTGATAAACCGCGTCCATCAATTCGTTTTGATGTAGATAATATGTTACCGCGAACAATATCTGCTTCTATTTTTTTAAGCATTCCACCAACTTTTACGAAGCTAATTTCTTCACCGAATTTTTCTTCAATTGCTGTAATTGCATTTTCTTTTGCTAAACTAATTGCAGAAACTCTTTCTTGTTTACTAACTATTTTGTATGCTTTTTCTAAGTCAGCTTTTACAATTTTTTCTAGTTCAGCTTTTACATCTGCTTCCCAAGATTCAGATTCTGGTAATTCCCATTTTTCTTTTGATGCTTCTTTGGCAAAATCGTTAATTAAATCAATAATATCTTGATATGCTTTTGCTCCAAATTCAACTGCACCTAACATAATTTCTTCTGATAGTTGAGATGCTTCAGATTCAACCATCAAAACACCTTCTTTTGTACCTGCTACGACTAAGTCAAGGTCAAGTCCCGCAATTTCTTTCATTGCTGGGTTAAGTATGTAATCACCGCCTTTGTAGCCAACCCTAGCACATCCAACCGGTCCCATAAATGGAACACCAGAAATAGAAAGGGCTGCCGATACACCAATCATAGCTGTAACATCAGATTCATTTTCTAAATCGTGCTCAATAACTGTTGCAACAACTTGTGTTTCATTTTTGAACTTTTCACCAAACAACGGGCGAATTGGTCTATCAATTAATCTTGAAATTAATGTTTCTCTTTCAGTTGGTCTTGCTTCGCGACGGAAAAATCCACCTGGTATTTTACCAGATGCATAGTATTTTTCCTGATAATTAACAGTTAGTGGAAAAAAATCAACATCTGGATTTGCAGTCTTTGCAGATGTTGCATTACACATAACAGTAGTTCCACCATAAGTAACAATAACTGAACCACCAGCTTGACGGGCGATTTTACCAGTTTCAATTGTTAATGTTTTACCACCCCATTCAATAGATTTTTTTACAATATTAAACATATTTTTTTTATTCCTTTTTTGTCTTGTCGCAGAATCCATTTCCACGATTTTTTTCTAATCTTTAATCCTATTATAGATTTCCAAATGATAGATACCACAAAACAACAAAAAAAGCCAATTTAAAAACAATAAGTTTCAATATTATTTATGGATTATAATAAATGAAAAATTAAACCCAATGAAATATAAAAAATCATTGGGTTTAAAAGTTAGTAGATTTAAATCAAATCTTATCGGCGTAAACCTAATTTTTTGATTAAATCTTGGTAACGAGTTTCAGATTTCTTTTTAAGATAACCTAATAAACTACGGCGTTGACCTACCATAGATAATAATCCACGACGAGAGTGGAAATCTTTGTGGTTTTCTTTCATATGTTCTGTAATTGCATTAATTCGATGCGTTAAGATAGCAACTTGTACTTCTGGTGAACCAGTATCATTTTCTGCTTTACCAAATTCTTTAACAATTTCAGCCTTTTTTTCTGTTGTAATAGACATTTCAATTTTCCTTTTTCAGTACCGGTTTATTAAATACCCTTACTGGTTTTAACATTCCATCAACAACACGACCAAATCCGTATATGTGTGTAGTTGTTGAAATTACTAACAAATCATAGTTAGCATATTCAGCAAGGTGCGAACCACCAAAAGATTGTCCAGATTGAAACTTTCCAGCCTTCTTGTCCGCGACAGTCAACACCGGGATACCGTCCAGCGAAGACTCTATTGATAATACTAAATCATCAATTTCAGTGTATTTATGCGTTATTTCTTGGAATTTTGCAAGCGTTAATGCATTTTTTAAGTCATAAACACCAACGCGAGTTCTGCGAAGTGAAGTCAAATAACCAACACTACCTAGTGATTTTGCGATATCTGCACCAAGAGTACGAACATAAGTTCCCTTGCCACAAATTACCTTGAAAACCGCTGATTTGCTTGATTCCCACTCTATAAACTGTAAATCTTTTATTAAAACTTTTCGTTCTGGGATATCGAAATCTTGACCTTGTCTTGCCAAATCATAGGCTCTTTTACCATCGATTTTTATAGCACTGTATGCAGGTGGAATCTGAGTTATTTCGCCAATAAATCTTGGTAATATGTCTAAAATCTGCTGTTTTGTTGGAATCATATCACTGGTTTGTGTGACTATTCCTTCTGTATCCAAGGTATCTGTTGTTTTTCCAAATTCAAGTGTAAAAACATATTCTTTTTCCGCATCTTGAATAAATTGTATTGTTTTAGTACCAAGTCCCAAAGCAATAGGTAAAATACCGCTAGCAAACGGGTCAAGAGTGCCGGCGTGTCCAACTTTTTGTGCATTTAATGACTTTTTGACTTTTGAAACAACAGGAGTTGAGCCTATACCCACAGGTTTATCTATTATTACCCAACCATCGATGGCAACAACTTTTGTATTTTTACCCATTGGTATTAATCTTCACGGTTTTTAGTTTTATTTAACAAATGAGTTATTTCTTGGGCATAATCAAAAGATTTATCTAGCTTAAAAACAATTTTTGGATGAACTCGTAAATCAATAGTTTTTGCTACATAATGTTTAAATTGATTGGCATTACGATTTAATGCGAATATTATTCTTTCGCCATCATCTTGACCTAATGCTATTGCATAAACAACAGCATTACGCAAATCAGGCGATATAGAAACTTCTGTAACAGAAACTACAATACCCTTTAAATCATCATCATACAAATCACCACGAAAAATCATATCACTAATTGCTTGGCGAACTTGTTCACCTACTCTTAGTTGGCGTTGCGATGGTGGTTTTCCAGCTCTATTTTTTGTCATTTAATTATATTTGTCGTTGTTTTTCAACTTTTTCAAAGCATTCAACAACATCACCTTCTTTAATATCGTCATAATTTTCAAACATCATACCACATTCGTAATTTTGTTTTACTTCTTTGGCATCATTTTTTTCACGTTTTAATTGTTTTAATGAACCTTCGTAAATAACAACATCATCTCGTAACAAGCGAACACCAGCCCCTCGTTTTACGATACCACTATTTACATAACAACCGGCAATATTACCAAGTTTTGTTACTTTAAATACTTGGCGAATTTCAGCATAACCTATCAAGTTTTCACTAATTTCTGGTGCTAACATACCACTAAGCATTTGTTTTACATCATCAATCAAATCATAAATAATTGAATAATATCTTAAATCTTGATTATTCTTTTCAGCTAAATCACGAGCCTGAGAATTAGCACGAACATTAAAACCAAATATCAAGCCATTCATTGATGAAGCCAAACTAACATCTGACTCTGTTATACCACCTGTACCTGAATGAACAACATTTACTTTTATTTCATCATTATCAAATTTTGAAACCGAGCTTTTTATTGCTTCAACCGAACCTTGAGTATCAGCCTTAATAATAATTGGCAATTCTTTGATTTGACCTTGCTTGATTTGAGCAAATATATCGTCTATTGAACCTTTACTAGCAGAAACAATATTTTTTTCTTCTAGTTCTTTTTTAATACGATATTCTGTAATTTGTCTAGCCTGTGCTTCATTTTCAACAACAACAAATTCATCACCTGCTTGCGGTGCACCGTTCCAACCAAGTACCTCTACTGGTAAAGATGGGCCTGCATCTTTTTGGTTTTTACCTTTATCATTGATAATAGATCTAACACGACCCCACTGTGTACCGGCAACAAAAATTTGTCCATTTCTTAATGTACCTTTTTGAATTAAAACAGTTGCAACAGAACCACGACCTTTTTCCATTTTTGCTTCCACAATGTGTCCGCGAGGATTTGCATTTGGATTTGCTTTTAATTCCAATAAATCAGATTGTAACAAGATAGCTTCTTCTAACTTATCAAGGTTTTTACGAAGTTTTGCTGACACTTCAACTGCCAACACTTCACCACCGAAATGTTCAGTTTGCACACTGTGTTCTAATAGTTGTGTTTGGACTTTTTGTGCATCTGCTCCTTCTACATCAATTTTATTGATTGCTACAATAATAGGAACATTTGCAGCTTGTGCGTGATTAATTGCCTCTATCGTTTGTGGCATAATACCATCATTGGCGGCAACAACAAGTACAACTATATCAGTAACATTCGCACCCCTTTGACGCATTTGCGTAAATGCTTCGTGACCTGGTGTATCCAAGAAAGAAATTGAACGCCCATTCGATAGTGTAACATTATAGGCACCTATGTGTTGAGTAATTCCACCAGCTTCACCACTCACAACATCAGTTTCCCTTAGTGCATCAAGTAATGAAGTTTTACCGTGGTCAACATGACCCATAATTGTTACAACTGGCGCACGAGTTTCTAGTGTTTCAGGTGCATCATTTTCATCACTTATCAAAATATCTTCTACATCACTTTCAGAAACGCGTGTAAATTTATGTCCGAATTCACTAACGATTAATTCAGCAGTATCAGCATCAATTTGTTGGATTGAATTTGCCATAATTCCCAATTTCATTAATTCTTTAATTACATCAGCTGTTCTTTCAGCCATTCTGTTAGCTAAATCACCGACTGTAATAGTTTCAGGAATAACAACTTCGCGAACAATTTTTTCTTTGCTCATTAATGCCTCACGAGCTTTAATTTTTTCTTTTTCACGGCGACGACGTACACTTGCAAGTGATGGACCCGCTGGTGTATCAAAATTTTCATCTGATTCAGTTAGTGCATCAGCAACTGTAAACTTAGTTTTTTGACGGCGTTCTGGTTCACCTTTTCTAGCTTTTTTCGGAGCTTTGAATTTTTCTTTTTCCTTTTCAACGCTATCTTTGGTGTTTTTAACAACAGGATTTACAACAGGCGGTGAAACATTATTGCTTTCAGCCGGTTTATCTGATGATGTTTTTTGTTCAACAGATTTTTTAACTGTTTCTGTTTCTTTTTGACGGCGTTCTGCCATTTCTTTGCGTTTATCTGCTTCTTCTTTAAGCCTTGTTTGTTCTTGTGAACGGATTACAGCATCTTCCGCATCTTTTCTTAATTTTTTAGAAACATCACCTGCATTTTCTAATATTTTCATTTTTCTTTTAATATCAGAATTATTTTTTTTATCTTCGTTTCCAGTATTTTTGATCGGAGATGTTTTTTTAACACCCAATCCGCCAATAGTTATAGGTTTTTTGGCAATAGGTTTGCCACCTATTGTCCTACCACCTATTGACAATGGTTTTTTTATATTTTTATCATCACTCATTAACATTCTCCATCAAAGTACATTTTTAATCTTATCATCTCTATATTTAGTATATCTGATATACCACACTTTTTTATTCCTGCATAGGTGACATTTTCACTAGCAAAAACTTTGTTTAATTCCTGTTTTTTCAAAAAAGTGTAAAATGGTAATTCAAACATTCTACACATACCAGAAATTTTATTTTTCCCATCACTGTCATCACTAGCACAAATAACCAAAGCGCATTTTTGTGACTTTAATAGTTCTTTTACCTTCTCAAAACCATTTATTGCCATACCTGAACGCCTTGCCAAGGAAATTATTTCAAAAATTCTTTTTCTTAACATAACTTCACAGGTATTTACCAAGTCTTGTTTTACAACAACCGATTTCTTAGCCGACTTAGAAAAAATATTCTTTTCGACAGCTTGTGTAATTAATTCTTTGTTACAATCAACCCACATTCCTCGACCTGGTAAATTTCCCTTTATATCAACAACAACATTATTATTAGGGTCAACAACAAACCTAATCATATGTTTTTTAAGTTTAATATTACGACTTACAATACAACAGCGTTTTAATTCCTCTGTTTTTTTCATATTTTTTCCTAAATAATAATATTTAGTTAGAACATAAACTATTCTTCGCCTTGCTCGTCCTCGTCAAACCAACCAGCACTTTGTCTTGCTTGCAATATAATATTAGCAGATTCATCTTCTGTAATACCTAGTTCAGCCAAGAACTCAGTAAGTTCATCTGATGATAAGTCAGCTAAATCATCTAGTGTTTTAATATCATTTTCTGCTAGCTTAACAATAGCAATACCGCCACCTAAGAAATCAACAAGATCTTGCTCAACATTTAATTCATTAATTGTTTTTTCAACTTGTTTAGTTTCATTTTCTATGTGTTTTTTAGCATTTTCTTGTAACGATTTAGCTGTTGCTTCATTAATGCCTTCTATTTCCATTAATTCTTCAACTGTTATTACAGCAAATTCTTCGACAGAAGTGAAACCTTCTTTTACTAATAATAAAGCCATAACATCGTCAACACCAAGTATAGTTTTAAATATTTCAGAACGAACCTTATATTTTTCTTCATTACGCTTTTGAGATTCTTGCTCGGTAATAAGATCTAGATCCATTTTCAACATTTTACTTGCCAAACGAACATTTTGCCCACGGCGTCCAATAGCTAATGATAATTGACTTTCATCTACAACTACTTCTACTTTTTCACTAGCATCATCAATAATTACCTGTGAAACTTGTGCTGGTTGTAAAGCTTTTTTCACCAACGATTCAGTAGCTTCAGTGTATTCAATAATATCAATTTTTTCACCTATTAATTCTGATACTACTTGTTGAACTCTCGAACCACGCATACCAACACACGAACCAACAGGATCCATTCCAGCTTCATTTGCTCGCACACAAATTTTAGCACGACTTCCTGGGTCTCTTGCAACAGATAATATTTCTATTGCTCCTTCTTCTATTTCAGGAACTTCTTGACGGAATAAAGCCACCAAAAATTCTGGATGCGTTCTAGATACAAAAATCTGCGGGCCTCTTTGTTCACGGCGAACATCATATAAATATGCACGCACATTATCACCACGGCGTAGGTTTTCTCGTCCTATGCTTTCATCACGAGTCATAACAGCCTCTGCCATACCTAAGTCTATAGTAATATTATTATATTCAACTCGCTTAACCGTACCTGAAACAATTTCACCTACACGGTCTTTGTAATCATTGTATTGCTTATCTCGCTCTGCATCACGGACTTTTTGTACGATTACTTGTTTTGCTGTTTGTGCTGCAATTCTTCCGAATTCAATTGGTGGTAATTCATCAATAATGAATTCACCAACATTTAAATTAGGGTGTGAAACTTTTGCACCTGCAAGAGTAATTTGTGTCATATCATTTTCTATGTCATCTTCGGTAGCAACAATTTCCGTATATCTTGCTAGGTCAACATAACCATTTTCACGATTAATTTTTGCACGAATATCAAATTCTAACCCGTACTTAGATGTTGCTGCCCTTTGAATTGCTGATTCAAGAGCCTCTATGACTTGTGATACTTCAATACCTTTTTCACGAGCAACTGTACTAGCTATCGTAAGCATATCTGTGCGATTTGAATGTTCCATTTTCAACTCCTTTTAGTTTTTATACTACTATTTATTTATAGCTTCTACTTCTTGGCTACAAAATTTAATTAATTCATCAGTTAGAATAAGTTTTGCGAAAAATATGTTATTAAAATCAATATTTTCACTATTATTATCAACAACTAATGTAATTACATCATTATCAATTCCTTCAATAATTCCACGATAACGACGGCGACCTGTTTCAGTTTGTGTTTTTAATTCAACTTTAACCTCAAAACCAACAAATTTTTCCCAATCTTGGTGACGAACCAAAGGGCGGTCAATACCTGGTGTTGATACTTCCAAGTTATAAGCTGTTTGAATAGGATCTTCAACATCTAAAATTGCTGAAATGCTACGCGATGCATTTTCACAATCATTTACATCAACCGGAGTCCCATCTAAGCGATCAACCATTATTTGTAAAACCTTGTCATCACCACCCATAATACGGATACTTACAACCCACAAACCAATGTCAGTAAGGGTTGGCGATATTAAGTTTTTTATTTTTTCATTAATTGTACTCATCATTATCTCACTAAAAAAGGCGGATTTGAGAACAAATCCACCCTTAAAATTCATTATTAAGTTGATAAAATATTAATATAATTCTAGTATAAAGTCAAGGGAATATATAATATAAGTGGAATAAAATGACAAAAAGTATAATTTGGTTTAGAAACGATTTAAGAATAAAAGATAACCCTGCTTTGCACGATGCAGTGAAAAATGGGGAAATATTAGCTATATATATCTATGATAGTAATGAATCCATAGGCCAAGCATCTAAATATTGGTTACATAACTCCTTAAAATCGTTAAATAAGGATTTGAATAATAAATTAAATGTTTATTCAGGTAAGCCCTTACAAATATTAAATAAATTAATTAAAAAATTTGATATAACAAACATTTATTGGAATAGGTGTTATGACCCATATTCCATTAAGCGAGATAGTGAAATAAAAACAAAAATTAAAAAACAAGAAATAGAAATTAAAAGTTATAACGGATCGTTATTATTTGAACCTTGGGAGATTAAAAAGGGTAATAATGATTTTTACAAAATATTTACACCGTTTTACAAAAGTTGTATTACTAATATTTTACAGCCAAATCCCCCTATCAAAAATAAAACTCCAAAAAAATATATAAATGATAAAAATAGTTTAAATATTGATGATTTAAAATTATTGCCAAAAAAAGATTGGTATAAAAAATTCGATAAAATATGGAATATTAGCGAAAAATCAGCCCACAAAAAACTTGATAGCTTTATAAAAAACAAATTAAGTAATTATAAAAATGGGCGAGACTTTCCCGCATTGAATAATGTCTCGGAATTATCACCATACTTACATTTTGGGCTAATATCGCCACACCAAGTATTTCACAAGATAAATAGTTTACGAAAAAGTGAACAAACAGAACATTTTATACGAGAATTAATTTGGCGTGAATTTTCTTATTATCAATTATATCACCAACCACAAATAATTAATAGAAATCTGCGCCCAAAATTTAATAATTTTAAGTGGGCTAATAGCGATAAATTATTGCAATCTTGGCAACAAGGAAAAACTGGAATTCCAATAGTTGATGCCGGTATGCGTCAATTATGGCAAACTGGATATATGCATAATCGTGTGCGAATGATTGTCGGTTCTTTCCTAGTAAAAAATCTAAGATTACATTGGAAGCACGGTGCTGAATGGTTTTATGACAAATTACTTGATGCCGATATTGCAAGTAATAGTGCATCTTGGCAATGGGTAGCTGGGACTGGTATAGATTCATCACCTTATTTCAGAATATTTAATCCAATCACACAATCACAGAAATTTGATAAAGATGGTGAATATATTCGCAAGTATGTTCCTGAACTATCAAAGATACCAAATAAATACTTATTTGAGCCATACATTACCCCAGATGATATTTTAAAAAAATGTAATATAAAAATGGGTGAAACATACCCAATGCCGGTCGTAGATTTAAAAGAATCTAGAAAAAAAGCATTGGATTGCTTTAAAAAATTATAAATAATAAGATATTTAAACCTAATTTATTTAATATTCTATTCCTAGCTGTGCTTTCACATCATCTCTGAAATGATGTTTTACCATTTCCATTTCAGTTGTAAGATCTGACAACTCTATAATATCATCGTGAGCCTTGCGACCTGTTAGGACAATGTGTAAATCTTCGCGTTTATTTTTTAAAGTATTTTTAACATCTTCTAAATCAATATAATCATATTTTAGCACTATGTTTATTTCATCTAAGATAACCATTTTAATTTCTGGATTATTTATTAATGATTTTGCTTCATTCCAAGCAATGTTAGCTAGTTCAATATCGCGATCTCGGTTTTGAGTTTTCCAAGTAAAACCTTCGCCCATCGCTTTTATTGTACATAATTCAGGAAAGTGATTTAAAACTTTTGTTTCACCAGTTGACCACGCACCTTTTACGAATTGTATTATGCCAATTTTCATATCGTTACCAATAGCGCGAATTGCAAGCCCCATCGCAGCCGTAGTCTTGCCCTTGCCTTTACCTGTATGAACCATTATCAGGCCTTTTTCTTTAGTTTTACGAGCTAGCATTTTATCGCGAGCGCTATCTTTTCGTGCCATTTTTTGATTATGGCGTTCTGTTTTTTCAGTCTCACTTAAATTTGCATATTTATGATTCATTGCTTTCCCCTAATAAAGATTCTAGTAATTGTTGTGTACTATTTTTTAATTGTCTATCCCATAATCCACGATTTATTGCATCTTGAAATTTATTTAATATATCTTGGTATGCTTGAAAATTATTTTCAATCAAAAAATTCCGTACTGTTTCATTTTCTATATAAGCATCAAATAATTGTTCAAAATGATGATTATCAACGACTTTCGCCGTTGCTGAAAAAGCGTATAAATAATCAACAGTTGCAGATATTTCAAATGCCCCCTTATAACCGTGCTTCATAATAGAATTTATCCATTTAGGATTAGATGCCCTAGCCCTTACAATTCGCGATATTTCTTCGTTCAATGTACGCACTTTGGGATTTTCAATTCTTGAATGATCATTATGATAAAGAATTGGGTTTTTTCCACTATAATGGCGAACAGCACTCGCCATACCGCCTTGAAATTGATAATAATCATCACTATCTAGGATATCGTGTTCGCGGTTATCTTGGTTATGCAATACAGCTTGAACACTTCGCAACCTATGAATAAATACATCTTTGTTATAATAACCATCAAGACCGCCACCATAAGCATAAGCACCCCATTCAATGTATGTTTGTGCTAAATCAAGGTCACTTTCCCATATTCCTTCGTCCATCAATGCCTGCATACCAGCCCCATAGGCACCTGGTTTTGAACCAAAAACCCTTGCCCCTGCAAGAAGTTCAGGATTTTCATAATCTGCATATTTTTTTAAATCTTTGTCAAATCTTTGTTTTATTGGATTATCGAAATAAGATTCATCTAGGGTTGCAACTTTTCGTACTACTGAATCAACTAGATCCATTAAACCGCTAAATGCATCACGGAAAAAACCTGATACTCTTAAAACTACATCAACTCTTGGGCGACCCAGTACAGAAACAGGTAATATTTCAAATCCTTTTACTTTACCTGTTGTATTATCCCAAACAGGTTTTGCCCCTATCAAAGATAATACCTGAGCGATATCATCTCCGCCCGTGCGCATATTTGCCGTTCCCCAAGCAGAAACAGCCATATTAGTTGGATATTCTCCGTTATCACTAACATATCTATCAATTACCATTTGAGCAGATTTCCAACCCAATTTCCAAGCACTTTGGGTTGGCAAAACACGAGTATCAACACTATAAAAATTTTTACCTGTGGGCAATACATCAATTCGCCCCCTTGTAGGTGCGCCAGAAGAACCTGATTTTACAAAACCACCATTTAATCCGTGTAATAAACTATTAATTTCATTACCACCGCAACTATCAATTAATTTCGATATATTAGTGTTGATTTCATTATAAACTATATTAGTTTTCACACCGCAAACTTTAACTTTATTATCTAGTAAATCCATTGCATATTGTTCTATTCGCTCAACAGTATCACCATTCGTTCGCCAATTACCTAACTTTGCATATTGTAATTCAATGGGCTTTTTACCGTTATACTCTTTGCCCATTTCGCATTCTAATGGGTCAATATTAATTCCAAAATCACTAGCTATTGATTGCACTAACGAAGCATTTTTCCCGTTGCCATCATTACGAACAACGCGGGTTAATGCTATTAACAAATCTCGCCTTTGGTTGCCTGTTGGTGATGTCCCGAATATATGTAATCCATCGCGAATTTGTAATTCTTTTAATTCACATAAATATGCATCTAGTTTTTCTAGATTATTATCATTTAACACTCTATCGGATAATCCAATCTCTTTACTAATTCCTGATTTGTAAGCTAAATCAAATATATCTTGTTTTAAAATATTTGTTCGCCTTGTGTCCATTGTACTAGCATTAAACAATTCATCTATTAATCGTTCAAGGTTTTTCATATCACCGTATGTTTCAGCCCTTGTTAAAGGCGGTGTTAAGTGGTCTATTATAACGCTGTGTGTTCTGCGTTTTGCTTGTGTTCCTTCGCCGGGGTCATTAACGATAAATGGATAAAAATGTGGTATCGCTCCCAATACGCAATTGGGAAAACAGCTATCTGATAATGCATTTGCTTTTCCTGGTAACCATTCTAAATTGCCGTGCTTACCCATATGTATTACGGCATCAATACGGCTTTGTAAAAATGCATAAAATGCTAAGTATCCGTGGGGTGGAACAAGATCAGCATCGTGATATGTTTTTACAGGATCTATATTATATCCTCTGGCTGGTTGTATTCCCAAATATAAATTATTTAATTTAACAAGTGGTAAATTAAAATGTTTCTTACATTTATCATAAAAAGGGTCATTTTCATAACTACCCCATTGTTTATTTATTAATTCTAGTGAATTTTTATTAAAATCTTGTAAATAATTTTCGTATTCATCAACAGATAAAACGACATCACTTGTTTTATCATTATCAGCATTAGTTTTACTAGCTTTAACATAATTAATTAAATCATTACCATTTTTAAAATTATGCTGGATATTGTAACCTTGTTCTTGTAATGAATTTAAAATATTCAAACAACCCGCTGGTGTATCAAGCCCAACACCATTGGCAATTCTTGAATCCTTGTTTGGATAATTAGCAAAAACAATCGATATTATTTTATCTTCATTATTTTTAATCTTTAAATTAATGTATTTTCTAGCTAACCTAGCAACCCAAGAACAATGTTCTTGCACTGGTTCATACTTAACAATATCTGCCTGAATATTTTTATCTTTGTGTGCTGAATTTTTAAATGAAACAGCTCTTGTAATAACACGACCATCAACCTCTGGTAATGCAACATTCATTGCAACATCTTGCGGTGATAATCCATTTATATTATCTTGCCAAGCTTGTTTCGATAAGCCAGCAAATATAATTTGAAAAACCGGACTATCGATAATATCGTAAGGTGAATATATTTTATTATTGCCACTAGGTGACTTAATAGCAAACCCTGTGCCGTTTAAAATTAAATGAGCGTCAATGTCTAATAAAATATCTTGAACTATTTTTGCCGAAACATCGTCTTTTAATGACGAAGTATAAATAGGTACAGCATTTAAACCTTGTTTTTCTAGGTTATCACACAAAACATCAATAACATCTGTGTTAGCTGATTGCATTAAAGCACGGTAAAAAACAATAGCTACACTTTTATTATTAGTATCAAAACTAGGTATATCATTTGCATTGCTATATTGATTTGATTTATAATATATACCTGATTTTAATAGTGGTTGAGCAGAAATATAATCAGTATAATGATTATTAATTATACTAGACAAATTAATTAAAAAGTTTTCTTTATTACCAACACCACCCTCTACAAAATATGTCCATAAATTAATATATATTTCTTTCTCAACATTAGATAAATTGAATAATTCAGCATCAAAATTTGAATCCCCAGGCAACAATACTAACTTTATATCATTTTTTTTAGCAATTTCACTTAATTGCTCAACACCATATTCAAAATACCCCTTACCACCCAATAATCTAGCAACTATTATCTTTGATTTACTAGCAGTTTTTTCTAGGTATAAATCAACACTATAAGGGTGTTTCATAAACATTATGTTTGCGACACAAACAGAAGGAATATTAGTATACTTATTCAGTAAATTTTGCTGTGCCTGTGCTAAACAAGATATTTCTGTATCAGCAGAGGTCAAAATAACTATATCACTACAATTTTGTTGTAAATCATAAGCTTCACTACCATCATCAATAGAACCAGGTATTGCCGATAATAAATGCATATTTATACTTTCTATTTTTATAATTGTTACAATGTTAACAATATAATAAAATAAAATTAATTTTAATTAATTATTTACTAAGAAAAATCCTAATATGACATAAAAACAAATATAAGCGACAGTTTTATATTTTTTTGAATACTAACGATGCATTAGTTCCGCCAAAACCAAATGAATTTGACAAAAATACATTAATATCTTTTTCGATTTTTTGTGTTGCGATAGGTAAATCTTTTGCTTTTTCATCTAAATTATCAATATTTATAGATTCAGCAATAAAATTGTTTTCCATCATAATTAATGAATAAATTGCTTCTTGTACACCTGTTGAACCTAATGAATGCCCTGTATGTGATTTTGTCGAACCAATTATCGGCATCTTATCAGCTGGGAAAACATTAGCAATAGCTCCCAATTCTCTTACATCACCTAACTGAGTTGATGTACCGTGTGCATTAATATAATCAACATCAAAAAATCG
>JAQWUY010000020.1 GCA_029250225.1 Alphaproteobacteria bacterium
CTTTACTCTCAATTATACCCGCAAATATAATTGCAAATATTATTGTAAATATTATAATATTTGTGATATTAATCTATCAACTATTAGTTGAATGAAATAGGGAAAGGATTATATCATCATACATAACATAAAGCCCAATAGAAAAAGACCAAGAGATGGAACTGGAAGATTAACGGATCTTGAGAAAAAATATGTTAAAAAATTGCTAGACTCAAAACATACAGGACAAGATATACAATATATTGTTAATCAAGGAAGAGAAACGACAATAAATAGTCGTTGCATATCAGAAGTTAGAGGGTCTAAGGGCAAAGATATTCCTATAGCAACAGATGAAGAGATTGAACAGTATATAAAACAGCAAAAATCATATGATGCAAAAACAGGCCTTAATCCGTTATTAGAAAAAGACATGCGACTTATAAAATCTAGGGAAGCAATGCTTTCTGCTATACAAGCTTTTAATAATCCTATGTTAACATTTAAAACAGAACAGTTTTGTATACTTTCTCAAATTGCTTGGACTGGATTAGTTCAAGAATGGTTGAGTAGAAACGAAGAAGATGTGCAATTAATAACAAAAAATAACAAGACTTTGTCATTGTCTCGCTCATTAAAACATATGTCAAGTGTATTATCTCAGGCTGTTATAGAGAATATTCAGGACGTAAAAAAAATTAGGGATATTGTTGAGCATGATTTATCACAGTTTACAGAAAGATGTATGGGGTGTATTTTTAATGCTAATGTTTTAAATTTCAATAATTTTTTAACTAAAGAATTTGGCGAGCATATGTCATTATTAGATAATTTGAATTTTGCATTACAATTTTCTAAAATGGATAAAAATAATTTAATAGAATTAGAAAAGCATAAATTACCTAAAAGTATAAAAACAGTTTATGATGATATTATAAATAACGATAACTATAAAAATGGAAATCAGGAATACGCTTTTACAGTATTTTTTGGACAGGTTGCAAGTAGTAAAGCAAATGCAAATATGGTTTATAAGTTAGCAGAAGGTGAAGAAACTGAAAAAGCTATTTCTGTGTGCTTTGATACAGATGGGAAATTTTTTAAAAAATATCCGCTCAAACATAAAGAAGATTTAATACCTAAATTAAAAAAATATCCTAATTTCAAACAAGATAAATTTTTTATAAAAACTATTAAAAAGTTAGAGAAAGATGAAAAACTATGTGGTGAAAGAAATCTAGATCCTGACAAAAAAACTACTCGAAAATTCTATAGCCCAAAAATGGTTGATGCATTAGTAAAAGAATTGGGCTTAAAAAAATAATCCTATATCACTTTTGGTTGTTATAGCCGGTTTTATTTACTCTCAATCATACCCGCAAATATAATTGCAAATAATATTGTAAATACTATAATATTTGTGCTATTAATCTCTCAACCGATGGTGAAATCTGAAAAATATAAAACTATGTTCGCGGTAGTAAAAATTAATTAGTTAAAGAATGGTAATAAAATATGACTCGTAATGATTTTAAAAAAATATTATGGCAATCAGCCGATAGATTAAGAAGTGCGATGGATGGCTCGGAATATAAACATATTGTTCTTGGATTACTGTTCTTAAAATATTTATCTGATTCTTTTGAAAAGCAACGAA
>JAQWUY010000045.1 GCA_029250225.1 Alphaproteobacteria bacterium
AATATTACATCGTAATGTTCCTAATCTTTTAACATCACTCGGAGTATTTGGCACCTTTTTAGGGGTTTATCAAGCATTACAAAATTTTGATGATACTAATATTGATAATAGTATAGTCCTGATGATTTCAGCAATGAAAGGAGCATTTCTAACATCCGTAATAGGTTTGTGTTGCGCAATAATATATAAAGGTATTGATGCTTATAAAAATAGGAATGTGACTGTTTCAAACTTTGTATCTGATAGTGTTACAGGTGGTATTAATCATGTAGTAGAATTGTTTAATGACGGATTAATGGATAAAATGGGTGAAAATTTTAAAGAGTTGAATGAATCAATAAAAGGCTTACATAAATGGTGTGATAATTATAAATCTCAGGTTGAAGACAATACAAAACTATTACAACAAACGGCACAAAATTATCAAGAGACATTGGATAAGACAGTTATTGTATTTGATAAGATTCAAAATTCTGTTGAAAATATATCTGAAAGTACAACAAAGATGATAATATCTTCGGAATCTTTACAAAGTTTTGCAAGCTCAATTGATGAATCTATGGATAATATTGATACGCATTTAGAGAGATTACAGGAATTAGATATAGAAACTGTTAATCAAAATATTGATGATTTATTTGATAATATCGATAATTCATCAAAAATGGTAGAACAACAAACAGAAAATACAGAAAAAATTACAAGTCATATTGAAACATTATCTTCTAATCTGGATAAAAATATGAATTCATTAAATGAAAACATCAATAATATACAAAAATCAACTGAAGATTTAAAACAAGCTATGAATTGGGCAACATCATTATCAGGAATTAATATTGGTGATCAACTAGATAATGCATTAACGAAAATTAATAATACATCACAAAATTTACAAGAATTTCCTAATAAATTGGAAATAGCAACAACTAAATCAATTGATGAAATAGGCAAAATGTCACAACAAAACTTAGGTGAATTTAGTCGTAAGTTGGCTAGTATATCTGAGCAATTTGCTAATGATTATCAGCCTCTTACTGAAAAATTAAGACAAGTTATGGAAATAGCGAATCAAGTAAAAAATAGATAGGTGAATAATTATGGATGATATTTGCCACGACAAAGAAGAACATTGGATGTCGGTATCTGATCTAATGACAATCTTGATGATGGTTTTTTTATTAATTACTATTTTAAAAATTAAATTATCTTCTGAGGAACAATCAGTAGATATCAATTTAAAGAATTATGAGCAAATAAAAAAAGAGTTATCAAATTTTATATATCAAGAAAATAAATTGTATAGTGATTTAGAAAAGGAATTTGTTAATGATTTTGGAAAATGGAATGCTACATTAAATCGAGATAATTTGACTATATCATTTAATAAAGAAAAAATAATGTTTAGAAAATCAAGCTATCTCTTAAAAGATGAATATAAAGATATATTACAAGATTTTTTTCCAAGATATGTAAAAATTTTGAAAAAAAATAAAAATATTATTCAGGAAGTTCGAATACAAGGACATACTTCTAGTGAATGGAAAGGAACTACATCTTATAAAGAAGCTTATTTTGAAAATATGGGGCTTTCACAAAACCGAGCTAAGGCAGTTTTGGAATACTCTATGAAATTACCCAAAGTTGAAAAAAATTGGCAATGGATAAAATCAAATATTACCGCAAATGGATTGTCTTCTAGTAAATTAAAAATGAGAACTATTTTAGATGAACAAGTAGAAGATTCCATAAGGTCTCGAAGAGTTGAATTTAAAGTTTTAACAAAAACAAAGCAACTTGTTAATAAAATAAAAAAAATATCACAGCAAAAAGAAGAAAAATAAATGTTTGCACACTTAGACGAAGTATTGGAAAAAATGGGAATTGAAACATTATCTGATATACCTATATTAGAACCCATACCGGATGAGGGAAAAGAATTATCACAAGATGAAATATTACAATATTTAAAATATCATCCAGATAGTGGCGCTTTAAATATTGAAGCAATGGACGAATTACCAGTTTTATATATTAAAAGCCGTAGTGTTATGAGCAATATATGGTCTAAATTTGGAGCACATAAATTTCATATACTATGGTGCCCCACTTTAAGCGGTATGTTTGAAAATGATAGGGGTAATAGATATGTTGTCGTACCAGCAAAAAATAAAATTTTACAACATATATTTGAATACGAAGAGAAACTTCAAGAATTATTAGTCTGTAAAAATTGCTTAGCTGTTTTAAAAAATAAATGGGATATTAATAAAACAGTAAATACATTTAAATTAAACGAAGTAGTTGGACAATATAAATCACAATACGAACAATTACCGGTTAGTGAATATTTAGTTCCAAGAAAAGGCGGTTACCCATCTAATTGGAATGAAATTAGCAGGCGATATAGAGAATCTAAAAATTGGAAATGTGAAGATTGTTTTATTAATTGTTCTAATGACACAGATTTACTAGACGCTCATCATGTGGATGGTAATGGACATAATATTAATAGTGATAATTTAAGAGCCCTTTGTAAATTATGCCATGCTCAGCAATACGGACATAATCACTATAAGTCAAAAATAACAGCTAATCAGAGAAATAGAATTTCAAAATTGCGACAATATAAATATTAAGACACTATTTATTTAAATCGTAATATTGTTAATGTTTTTCATTGTTTAAAAAATTATTATTTGCTATATTTTCATATATTTAAAAATAGGATAAATAATGAATTATATTGGCTCAAAAAAGAAATTACTTAAATTTATAGAGTACTCTATTTTAGATACAGCAGGAGATATAAAAAATTATACTTTTTGCGATTTGTTTGCCGGAACAGGAACAGTTGCCAAGCAATTTAAAACCTTATGCCATTCAGTTATAACAAATGATATTGAATATTATAGTTATATAATTAATAGAAATATTATAGGTATATCTGAAATAATGGAATGTGAGCATTTAATAGACGAATTAAATCAATTAAAAGGAATTGATGGTTTTATATATAATAATTATTGCATGGGGTCAAATTCGAAAAGAAATTATTTTACTGATAAAAATGGTAGAAAAATTGATGCTATAAGAGTTAAAATAAAAGAATGGAAAAATGACTCTAGAATAACTGAAAATCAATATTACCATTTATTAGCCAGTTTGTTAGAAAGTGTCGATAAAGTTGCTAATGTTGCTTCTGTTTATGGTGCATTTCTCAAGAAAATTAAGAAATCTGCTTCTAACGAAATCAAGTTAAAAAGTATTCAGCCCATAAGTAATAACAAAAAATGTATAGTATATAATAAAGATGCAAATGAATTAATAAAAAATATTTCAGGGGATATTTTATATTTAGATCCACCGTACAATGCACGACAATATGGAGCAAATTACCATATATTAAATACTATTGCTAAATATGATTATTTTGTACCAAAAGGTATAACAGGGCTAAGAAATTATATAACATCTGATTATTGTAGAAAAAATGTAGTTAAAGATAAATTTGAAGACTTAATTAAGAATTCAAAATTTCAATATATATATTTAAGTTATAGTAATGAAGGTTTAATGTCTTTAGAGGAAATAGAAAATATAATGTCAAAATATGGTAAATATGAAAAAAGAACAATGAAATTTTATCCAAGATTTAAAGCTGATAAAAATAGAGAATATACCGCAGAAACAACAACAGAATATTTACATATATTGAAAAAGGAATATTAAATGTCTAATACTCATGTTTTTATAGTTGATAAAGAAACTTTTCCTGTACACTTAGAATATATGTTTGTTGGAACAGGCTCTAGTGACAAAGAAATAGATTTTAATGATCAACCTGATTCTAATTTACATCATACAACAGAGATAAGTTTATGTTCTATGATGGCTGATATGTCTAGAGTTAGAATTGGTGATTATGTAATATTTTATTTATTACAAAATATAAAAAAGGGAATAAAAGACGGTAAATTTTATGGTGTTTTTAAAGTACAAGATAATCCAAAAGTTTGTAATGGAAATTATTTACAAAATAATTTAAATAAAAAATTGATATTTAGAATTAAAATAGAACCACATGAAGTTTATGCTGAAGGTGTTACGGAATGGTACGCATTGGATTCTATAAAGGACTTAGCATCACCGAATCAAATGCTTTGGAGCTTAATATATAGAAAATTAAAGGGTATGCGAGGTAATACAATGATTACTTTGTATGAAAAAGATAGATTAATTCAAATGATAAGGAAAAAAAACTCCAGAGAACAGTTAAACTTTTCTAGTGGGTATGGATTCGATGTAAATAGTCAATTCATTATTGAATCAAATAATAAGCAATATAATAATCAAGGTTCTCAAAACATAAATTTACTTCCTAGATTAATTTTTAAATATAATAAAAAACTTCAATTTGAATCACATTTACAACAATATATATGTCAAAATATTGATAAAAATAATGAATTAATGAATTTGATTCTTAATGATCAAAAAATTAGCTGGTTAGGAAATGAGGTGTCTTGCGGTGTCGGTATGCAAAGAATTGATATATTGGCAAGAATAGAACAAGATAATAATAAGATAATAATTCCTATAGAATTAAAATCTTGCAAGGCCAAAAAAGATAATTTAAGGCAATTACAAAGATATATTGATTGGCTTGACCAGTATTATGTTCCAAATGATATATGTGATATTCAACCTGTTTTGATAACACAAAAAGGTAAACAAAATATTTCTGAAAATTTATCTCAGGCTATGCATAAGTTTAATTCAAAAAATTCAGATCATTTACCACTGAAGTACATAGAATTTGAAATTCTAGAAGATAGAATTCACTTTAATCAATATAAATATTAAGACACTATTTTTTTATTTTTTTCATTTCTTCGTCGATTATTTCCTGCGGGAATTGGCTCATAAAGCAACAACAATTTTTTGTCCCTATCATTGTGCGAGGCCCGAGTGGGTGAGTAATATGT
>JAQWUY010000048.1 GCA_029250225.1 Alphaproteobacteria bacterium
AAATTTAAAAACGGTGACAGTCAATATAAAACAAAAGCTGAAATAGCAAAAGCATTATATATAGATGAAATAACATTAAACAAATTCCCTGCAACATTCAACGAAAACGGAATCCCAACCGGTTGGGAAGAGAAAAAAATTGAATCGTTAATTGACAATATAAAAACAGGTAAAAGGTATGAGAAAAAAACATCAAACTATAGAGGCAAAATACCAGTATTAGACCAAGGTAAAAATGGATTTATTGGCTATCATAATAATGAAGCTGGTGTTGAAGCATCGTTTGAAAAACCAGTTGCCACATTTGCAAATCATACTTGTTACAGAAGATTAATATATTATCCATTTTCGACCATTCAAAATATATTTGTATATTATGGAAAAGGTGTGTCTACGACATGGTTGCATTATATGTCATTAGGAGCAATAAAATTTTCTGAATATAAAGGACATATGCCTGAATTTAAAAGTAAAAAAGCAATTGTACCTAATAATGATTTAACAAATACTTACGAAGAATTTATTTTCCCTTGGTTGCACCAAATATGGAATAATCAACAAGAAATAAAAACTTTAACAAAAACTCGTGATACTTTGTTACCACAACTTATCACCGGAAAAATAAGAGTGTAGAGATATGAATTCATATTTATATATTTCTGTAGTTTTTAATATGATTCTTGTTTTAATTACTACAATATTATTTATTACAATATTATTTACTACAATATTATTTATTACAAAATTAAGTTTCAGCAAATCTATAAATGACACAATAAATAAAATTAAATTAATATTAAAGGATGGAAAAGATCTTTTATTTAAATTTTTTAATTATAATGAATGGATAATAACTACCGCAATTATTATTTTTTTTATTAATTTAAATTTTTCACAATTCATTAAAGTTAATACTAATGAATTATTAATTGGAATAAATATTGAATTGTGGGGGGTATGTACAGAAATTATAATTATTGTTTTATTTCTTGGAAATATTGAAAAAAATAACAGTATAAAAACAAGAATAAGTGATGTAAAAACAAAATTATGGGAAGAGTTAAGAGTAAATACTAGTAACAATGAAAAGATATTATTTTTAATTAGGAGATTAAGTAAAGAAAAAAATTCTTTTATTGGCATAGAAAATAAAAATGATAAAAAAGAAAAAATAGAACTTGTAAATTTAAAGTATAATGAAGAAAATATTAACTTGTATAGTGATTATGAAATAGAACAGATAAAAAATACTGTATTTAAAGGTTGTTATTTTGAAGATGTTAAGTTTTCAAAAGTTGATTTGCAAAATTCACAATTTTATAAGTGTGAATTTTATAATTGTGAATTTATTAGTACAGATTTATCTAATGTAGAATTTAAAAAGTGTAAATTTGAATTTATAGAAGATTCTTTACCATTTGATAAAGCTAATTTCAAGTCTTGTAAATTTGAAGAATTTGAAGCAGGTAATTTTAATATACTTGGATCTGAGAACTTCAATGAAGTTAGATTTTTAGGTGATCATAATACTGTTGAAAACTTAAAACTTCCTGATTTCTCCGATAATGCTTTTGATGAGTTTAGAAAACATAATAATGACAAATTAAAAATTATATTAAATTTAGATGATATAAAAAATTTAGGAGAATTTTATCTTGAAAAATCTTCAATTATGAATATTTACAAAAATTTAAAAAATGAAGTTTTTGTTTTAGATAATAAGAATAACCTAATACCAATTGAGAAAAATTAAACAACAAAAATGATTAATTTGCGCAATAATGAAAGAAACCTATAATAAATGATGATTAATGAAAATAATATAGAACAAGAATGTATAAAATGGTTTGCTGATTTGGGGTATAATATCAATGATGCGAATTATTC
>JAQWUY010000013.1 GCA_029250225.1 Alphaproteobacteria bacterium
ATCGTTCAGAATTACCAGCTCCGAATTCCTTACGACCTCTGAAATTTGGTTTTGAATTAAAGTCTTTTTTATCACCGAAAGATTTTCTATCGTCTCTTCTATCACCGAAAGATTTTCTATCACCAAATGATTTTTTATCGCCGAATGACTTTTTATCGTCTCTTCTGTCGCCGAAAGACTTTCTATCGTCTCTTCTGTCACCGAAAGACTTTCTATCGTCTCTTCTATCACCGAATGATTTTCTATCGTCTCTTCTGTCACCGAAAGATTTTCTATCGTCTCTTCTATCACCGAAAGACTTTCTATCGTCTCTTCTGTCACCGAAAGACCTTTTATCGTCTCTTCTGTCACCGAAAGATTTTCTATCACCAAATGATTTTTTATCACCGAAAGACTTTCTATCGTCTCTTTTATCGCCGAATGATTTTTTATCGTCAAACGATCTTCTATCGCCGAAAGACTTTCTATCGTCTCTTCTGTCACCGAAAGACCTTTTATCGTCTCTTCTATCGCCGAAAGACTTTCTATCGTCTTTTTTATCGCCGAAAGATTTCTTTCTTGCAAAATTACCGCTTTTTTTGTCGTCAAATTTTTTTTTGCCTGATTTAAAGCTAGAATTTGGTGTTTTATTTGTCATAGTTTGTTCTCCGCCGGTTAAATAACATTAGCAACATATACGAAAAAACTTGAAAAGTAAACCATTTAAGCTTATAATATGGTACATTAAATATATTTTTAAATTTTTTTAAAAGGGGATAAATATATGGTTTGGAATAATCAACAAACAATTAAAGCATCTGCGACAAGTGTTGATGCTGGACTTCGTTCATATATGAACAGAGTTTATTCTTTAATGTCTATGGGTATCGGCTTAACTGGTATAGTTACATATGTCATTGCGTCCATACCAGCATTATTGGTGCCAATTGCAGTAGGCCCTATGAAATGGGTTCTGTTTATTTCTGTATTGGGTCTAGGTTGGTTTGCACCACAGATTATTATGACTAAGTCTCGTACTGCTGCCGGTATTGCATTTTGGGTTTATTCGGCTCTTTGGGGTGCGATGATGGCTCCGATGATTGCATTCTTCTTGCAATCTCAGCAAGGTGCATATGATATAGCAAGAGCATTCTTGATTACCTCTGTAATGTTTGCGGGTTCATCAATGTATGGTTATGTTACTAAAAAGGATTTATCTGCATTGGGTCGTTTCTTTATGATGGCAATGATTGGTTTAGTTGTTGCAATGATAGCTAACATTTTCATAGGTTCGTCTATTATGTCGCTAGGAATTTCTGCATTAGTTGTATTATTCAGTGCGGGTATTACGGCATATGAAACTCAAATGATAAGAAATATGTATTATCAATTACCTAATAAAGGGGCTGTTTCAAGGTTCGCTATATTGGGTGCATTTATGTTGTATGGTACATTTATATCAATGTTTATACACATATTAAACATTATGGCACAGATGCGAAGATAAGTTTATTTTTTAAACAAGTTTAAGAAAAAGGCATACTAGAAATTTTAGTATGCCTTTTTTTATTTATTCTCTTGGCATTTTGGGCAATAAAAAGTTGATCTGCCCCCTTGAATAATTTTATCAATTTCTGATTTACATTTGTTGCAATTTTCGCCATTTCTTCCGTATACATCAAAATTGTGTTGGAAATAACCCATTGCACCTTCTGCGTTTTTGTAATCTTTTAATGTTGATCCGCCTGCTTTAATTGCTTCGGTTATAATTTCTTTTATATGTTTGGTTAATATTTTTATTGTTTTGTGCGGTATTGTTGAGGCTACGGTATTGGGATTGAGTTTTGCTCGGTACATTGCTTCGCATACATATATATTGCCAAGTCCAGAGATTATTGATTGATTCATAAGTGCTGTTTTTAAATTAGATTTACATTTTTGAAATTTATCATAAATATATTTATCGGTTAATTTGTCATCTGTTGGATCGATTCCTAGTTTTGATAAATGTTTTTCATTTTTTTCTTCTGTTGTTTTACAAGAGATTAAGAAGCCGAATCTTCGCGGGTCGTTGTAAATAATCGTATCGCCGTTATCCATATGAAATATAATATGATCGTGTTTTACTTGTTCTATTTTTTCATTTCGTGCATATGAAAAAATGGTATATTTCCCAGACATTCCTAGGTGTGAAATTAACGAGTAACCCGTGTCTAGTCTAATTACAATGTATTTTGATAGCCTTTGCATATCTATGATTTTTGAATTTTTCGAGATAGCATCGAGATTTTCAGGAAAATCATAGCGTAAGTTTTTTCTTGTTGCTTCAATTCTTGCAATTTTTTTATTTAGCATTACTGGTTTTAAACCATTAATAACGGTTTCTACTTCTGGTAATTCGGGCATAGGTTTTCCTAGTTAATTGATATTAGTTATTGCTTATCATATATACTTATTATATTGTTTAATAAATTGCAATATATGGAATATTTATTATGACAAACAACAAACAAAGCAAAACAACATTCGGTTTTAAAGATGTTGATAAAGATGAAAAAATTGGCTTAGTTAAGAATGTTTTTGAATCTGTGGCTATTAAATACGATATTATGAATGATTTAATGTCAGCAGGTATACATAGATTATGGAAAAATAAGTTCATTAATATGATTGATCCCAATAATGATATGACGATGCTAGATGTGGCAGGTGGAACCGGTGATATAGCATTTCGTTTCTTGGAAAACGGGGGCGGTCGCGTTGTTGTATGTGATTTAACCGAAGGAATGGTAAGAGTAGGTAAAAATAGAGCATTAGACAAGGGTTTATTTTCAAATATTGATTGGTTAGTTGGTAATGCTCAGAAATTGCCATTACAAGATAATAGTGTTGATGTTTATTCAATTTCTTTTGGTCTAAGAAATGTTGCCGATATTGATGAAGCTTTGGCCGAAGCATACCGTGTATTAAAACCATCAGGTAGATTTATGTGCCTAGAATTTTCAAGTGTTGTTATTCCTGTGCTAGATAAAATATACGATGGTTATTCTTTTAAAGTATTACCTAAGATTGGTAAAATTGTAGCTGATGATGAGGAATCTTATCAATATTTAGTTGAATCAATTCGTCGTTTTCCGAAACAAGATGAATTAATAAAAAAAATGAAGAAAGCAGGATTTGAAAATACTACTTATACAAATCTTACTGGTGGTATTTCTGCAATTCATTCGGGTTATAAAATATAATAATGTTTAGAATTTTTAAATTATTAATATTACTGATATTATTTTTTATTGTTGTTAAATTTCCTTTTGTTCCAACAAGAAACAAATCTAAAATAGTTTTAAAATTAATAAAAATGGGTGGGGTTGCATTTGTTAAAATGGGGCAATCTATGGCAGTTCGTTCTGATATAGTGGGTGAATACTATGCAAACGAATTAAAAAGTTTGCAAGATAATATGAATTCCTTTTCATATAATAAATTTCATTCTATCGTTGAGAAAAATTTAGAAAAACCAACATCAGAAGTCTTTAAAGAAATTGATAAAAAACCAGTTGGTTGCGCTTCTATTGCCCAAGTTCACAAAGGAATATTGTTAAATGGTGATAAAGTTGCAATAAAAGTACTAAGGCCAAATATTCGTAAAACATTTTTTAAAGATATAAAATTATTTTACAAATTAGCTATAATAATTGAATTCATAAACCCTAAATTTAAAAGGCTTAGATTTTTTGATGTGGTAAGTGAAATGCACAGCTGGGTAAATAGTGAATTATCATTATACAAAGAATCAAATAATGCGCGTAAGCTATATAATAATTTTCATAAAGTCGATAAGTATCAAGGCGATTTTTTCAAAGTTCCAAAAATATATGATGAATACAGTACAGACGATATAATGGTTATTGAGTGGGTTGATGGCATACGCATTGATGATATTAATTCGTATGAAAAAAACGGGTTAAAAGGCAAAGATATATTACAAAAATCAGCAACTGTGTTTTTCTTGCAAGTATTCAGAGATGGTTTCTTTCACGCAGATATGCACCCTGGAAATATGTTTATCGACAAAAAAGCTAATCTACACCCAATTGATTTTGGAATAATGGGAATCCTAGATAAAAAAACTAGAATTTTTATTGCAGATATTTTGTATTATTTAATGGAACAGGATTATAGGGCGGTTTCAGATGTTCATTTTAAAGCTGGATATATCCCGACAACTTACGGAATAGATGAGTTTGCTGTTGAAATAGAAAAGATTGATAAATCAGTTCGTAGTAAAGGTAACATTGCAGATATTTCAATGGGTGATTTATTAGGACAATTATTTGCTACAACAGAAAGATTTCAGATGAGAACTCGCCCCGAATTATTATTGTTACAAAAAACAATAATCGTTGCCGAAGGTGTTGGTCGTATAATCGCTCCAAAAGAAAATATGTGGGATTTAATTGCTGATTTAATAGAAGAGTGGTTTAAAGTAAATCGCGGACTATGGGCAAAAGTTGAAGATGTATTATCTAGTGAATTAAAACACAATAATGTATCAAGTCGTAATGTCGAAATTGAATTAATCGATAAATCAAGTATTAAAAAATCAATATTTTTTGATATTTTTATGTTATTTATTTTAATCTCTATTATTTTTTATGTTATTTAATTGATTTGTATTTTTTGCTTTGTTATTGTATTTCGTATAAATTACAATATCAACAATTCAGGAATTATCTTATGAAAAAAGTAAAAGTATCAATTAAAAGATTAGCTCATAGCAAAGGTTTAGATTTACCATTTTACGCAACAACAGATTCTGCGGGAATGGATTTATGTTGTGCTAGTGAAAGTGATGTTGTTTTATCACCTGGTATGCGTACATTAATTCCAACTGGTTTGTGTGTTGGACTGCCTAGTGGATATGAAATTCAAATTCGTCCTCGCTCTGGTTTGGCATTAAAAAATGGAATTACTCTTGTAAATACACCTGGTACGATTGATGCTGATTACCGCGGGGAAATTGGTATAATTGTAATTAATCACAGTGATCAAGATTTTACTATTTCTCGTGGAACTAGAATAGCACAAGCGGTTGTTGCTCCTGTGTTGCAAATTGAATGGAATGAAACAGAAGAATTATCTGATACGGTTCGCGGTGAAGGTGGTTTTGGTTCAACAGGTATTGTTAAGAAATCAGTATGAAGTTAAAAATAAGTAAAAGAATGGCTTTTGCTATAATATCAGTTGTTGATATTGCTTATATAAATTCAGATCGCCCAATTCATACTAGTGACATTGCATCTAGACATAATATTCCAAAAAGATACTTAGAAAAAGTATTACAATCATTAGTTAAAGATAATATTTTAAAGGGTACAAGAGGCTCCGGCGGTGGATATACATTGGCTTGCGAAAAACGAAAAATTAGCCTTGCTGATATTGCAAAAGTTGTAATTAAGATTGAAGAATCTGAACAAAAGAAAGCACAACACGATAGTGATTTGAAATCTTGGATTGATAATGTTTTAAATCCAATTTGGCAAGATATGAATAATTCTAATATGGATTATTTAGAAAAAATATCATTACAAGATTTATTCAAAATAGTTGCCGAAAAAGATATAGTTTTGGAAAATGAAAACGAATAAAATATGAATAATAAATTAAATCGTTATGCTAGGCATATTAAACTAGATAATATTGGTGCTAGCGGACAGGAAAAATTGTTAAATAGTAAGGTTTTAGTAGTCGGGGCTGGTGGTCTTGGCTCTCCTATACTAATGTATTTGGCATCTTGTGGAGTTGGGATAATCGGCATTGTTGATTTTGATGTGGTCGATGAAACTAATTTACAACGACAAATAATTCATTCAGAAGACTTTTTAGATATGGCGAAAGTAAAATCTGCGCAACATACTATTAATAATTTGAATTCAAATGTTGTTGTAAATACATATCGTACCCGACTTAACGAAAGTAATATTGCACAATTGTTTCAGGAATATGATTTGATAGTTGATGGATGTGATAATTTCACGACAAGATATTTAGTTAATAAATATGCGGTAAAATTAAATAAAATATTAGTGGGTGGCGCTCTTAATCAATTTGACGGACAAGTATTTACAATTACAAAAGACAGCCCTTGTTATTCTTGTATATTTCCACATCAACCTAGTGCGGATTCATCTGAGTCTTGTGAAAGGATTGGTATATTGGGAACTACGGCAGGGGTAGTTGGTTTAATGCAAGCAATGGAAGTTATAAAGATAATACTAGGTATTGGTGAAAACTTAATCGGTAAGATTCAAATAATTGATACTTTAAATAATACACATAAAATATTTAAAACTAACAAAGATAAAAACTGTAAAGTTTGTTCTTAGTTTTTTCTATATCCAGAAACTAAACCAATTAATAAACTAAGTAAAACAACGATTAATCCGTAAAGGTTTGGATAATATCGTGCTTTGTTATAAATAAAATCAATTATTCCTTTGCGATTAATAAATATTTTTTGTTGGGTTATATCCGAAATATCACCATTTTTTTTGATTACAAATGCATAAATATCATATTCACCAATTTTTATATTCGGAGGTAAATTAAATGTTGCTTTAAATAAACTATTTCTATCTTTTAAATTATTATGATTAATTTTAAAATGATAATTTCCTTTGGTTTGTTTTAGTTTTTTTACTTTATTCCATATTTCCTTTTTCTCATCTTTTGATAATTTATCATTATCAATTATAGGTGATATAGAATTTAACCCAAAATTAAAATTATTTAATCTATCATAAGAAACATATTTATTAGTCGAAATCATATATATAGAAGGAATATTTTTTATTTCGGTTATTTGTTTATTTACCCAAAATATTTTTTTCTTTATTTGTTTATTTACACGGTATTTTATGTTTTTACCTTTTATTATAACTACAATGTTTCCATCTATGTTTGTTGTTCCATAAATATTAATTGTATTACCCCTAAAACCAATAGAAACCGGTATATTTAGTTTGTGAGAATGAATCTCAATAAACTCTTTTTTGTGTCGGCTTGCTTGAACATTAAAAGATAAAATTGTTAATAGAAAAATTAACTTTATTTTAACAAATATTTTCATTACCAAGCACCTTTTGGTGAAACAATACTATATATTTCTTTGGGAGGCATTATTAAATCAACAAATAATGCTATACTTACAAAAATTACAATACTTGCTAATATAATTCTTAATCTATCCGCAGGCAGTTTTGATGATACCGAAGAACCAATTCTAGCACCAACAACACCACCAATAATTAAAATAAATGCTAGCAAGAAATCAACAGTATGGTTTATACTTGCTTGCCAAAATGTTGCATTAATAGAAACAAATATTCCTTGGAATAATGTTGTGCCAACAACTACTGATGTGTGCATACCCAATAAGTAAATCATAGCAGGCACCATAATAAATCCACCACCTATTCCCATTAATGCAGATAAAAATCCAACAACCATACCAATTATCATCGGGAAAAGTGAACTAATATACAAACGAGACTTTTTAAATTTTGTCCTTAGCGGTAATCTATGCATAAAATTATGTTTATGTAGTTTTTTAAGAACAACTATTTTTTTGAATTTGCGAATTTTTGCTATACCCAATTCCCAAAACATAAGCAAGCCAATAACGGTTAGAAATATCATATATAATATTTTTACTGTTAAATCTAGTTGTGATGATTCATTTAAAATTGTAAAAACCCATACGCCAACTGATGAACCAATCATTCCACCAAACAGAACAATAAAAGCCATCTTGTAATCAACATTATTTTTTTTGATATGTGTCATTGAACCTGTCGCTGATGTGGCAATTACATTTGCTGATTGTGATGCAACGGCTATTGATGAGGGTATTCCCATTAATATTAACGAAGGAGTTAGTAAAAAACCACCACTCACACCCAACAATCCAGAAAGAAAGCCAACTATTCCACCCAACCCAATAAGGTTGAAAATGTTCATAGACATTTCTGCAATAGGTAAATATATATTCATTAGATTTCCAAATTCTTACTTAATATCGTAAATATTATTCTTTACTAAACATATTATAATATATAATATACTAAGTAAATAAATATTAGTGGTATTTTATAAATGAGAGAAAAAATTTTAGATGTTACAGGTAAACAATGTCCAATTCCTGTACTTAGAGCCAGAAAAGAAATTCAAAAAATGGAAGTAGGCGATGTATTAGTTGTAATGGCAACCGATATGGGAACCAAACGCGATATACCACAATTTTGTGATACAGCAGGTCACGAATTAATCAGTATTGATGAAGTAGGCTTGTCATTAGTATTTAGAATTGTCAAAAGATAAGTCTAGCATTTACCCTTGCCAGACATAATAAGTCTTTTTTGATTAATCTTATAATATTTAAAAAATTCTAACTTTGTTAATTTCTCTAAATCACTAATTAAAATATTCTCATAACAATATTTTTCACCATTTTGTTTAATTACAAAAGCATAAAAAATATTTTCTTGTTTATTTAAAATTAACTTCCAAAATTTTTTTTGTAGTAAATTTTTCTTATCTGTTGCACCGGAAATTACATACAATGGTGAATTTTTTCTTTCCCATTTCTCAATCTTACTCCATATCCCAGCATTTAAAGACATATGTTGAGGCTGAATATTACTAAGATAATAAGTTTGCCTTGCAATACCATCTTCGGAACTGAAATGCGAAGCCGGCGCCATATGTCCGCGCGATATTCTGTGTTTTTTATACAAACCCTTATAATCCAAAGGCTTTTTTTGCAATCTTTCAGGCAATAACGGATCAGCAATAAAAGAGTGATTTTTTCGTTTGCCAAAAAATTTCTTATCTACTTCATAAGACGTCCAAATTGTCCATTTAGTTTTTTTATTAATCGCACTTATATGTGTATTATGAATTACAATATCCAAATTATCATCATTGCTAACAGGACAACCCAAAGGGCAATGTTTGGAAAATATACTAGTAGCTAGTGCTTGCCCACTAACCATAAATGTATTTAATATAATTAATAATGCCATTTTTAAATAAAAATCTACCATAAGTTGTTTTATATGTGATTGTCGATTATTAATCAACTACTTAAAGTAGAAAATATATTTAAATTATCCAAAAACGATAAGAATCTTGACATTTTGAGTAAATGATTCTATAAATGACGGTAGTTTATAAAAATCACGTTAATGATTAAAGCCGAACTTAAACAAATTTATACCTTTTTCGGTTGGGGGTCACTCTAAGGAGTAAGCTAGTCTACGAGTTTCGTACGCTGGTTATTTTGTTCATTATTAACGTGAAATTAAAAGAGGTAATAAAATGTTTGATGTTTTGCAGACTAAACTAGGTGGCGTATTTGAAAAGCTTAAAGGACGCGGTTCTTTAAATGAGTCTGATGTAGAAAATGCGATGAGTGAAATCCGCACTGCTCTATTAGAAGCAGATGTGGCATTACCTGTTGTAAAAGAATTTATTAGCGATGTAAAACAACGAGCTGTTGGTTCACAAATAATCAAATCTGTAAGTCCGGGACAACAAGTTGTTAAAATTGTTCACGACACAATGGTTTCTATATTTAAAGGCGAAGAAGAAAATCACGATTTGAATTTGCGCGGTGAACCTCCTATTGTAATTATGATGGTTGGTTTACAAGGTTCTGGTAAAACTACCTCTACTGCTAAAATTGCAAAATCATTATCTAATAAAAATCGTAAAAAAGTATTGATGGTTTCCCTAGATGTTAACCGTCCTGCGGCACAAGAACAGCTAGCTATTTTAGGCGAGCAAGTTTCAGTTGAAACATTACCTATTATACAAGGTCAAGCTCCGCAAGATATTACAAAACGAGCAATGAGCGCCGGTAAATTGGGTGGTTACGATGTAATTATCCTAGATACGGCTGGGCGTCTATCCATAGATGAACAATTAATGTCTGAAGTTAGTCAGGTTAAAAAAGTTGCCAACCCACAAGAAGTATTATTGGTTGCTGATGCTATGACTGGTCAAGATAGTGTTAACACTGCAAAGAACTTTAATGAAAGATTAGGTTTAACAGGTATTGTGTTAACAAGAGTTGACGGTGATTCAAGGGGTGGTTCGGCATTATCAATGCGTTCTGTAACTGGTTGTCCGATTAAATTTATGGGTATCGGTGAAAAGTTAGAAGATATTGAATCATTTGATGCTGAGCGTGTTGCTGGGCGAATATTAGGTATGGGTGATGTTGTTGCCTTAGTTGAAAAAGCTCAGGAAGTAACAAGCGAAGAAGAAGCTGAGAAATTGGCAAAAAGAATGCAATCTGGGCAGTTTGATTTAAACGATTTAAAAACTCAATTGCAACAAATGAATAAAATGGGTGGACTTTCTGGCATTATGGGAATGTTACCAGGTATGAGCGGTTTAAAAAACAAGATGGAATCTGCTGGTGTAAACGAAGAAATGTTGAAAAAGCAAATTGCGGTTATTGATTCAATGACTAAGTCAGAACGCACAAATCCAAAAATTTTACATGCATCGCGTAAAAAAAGAATTGCACAAGGTTCAGGAACATCTGTGCAGGATGTGAATAAATTGTTAAAACAATTCCAAACTATGGAAAAAGTGATGAAGCAAATGCGTAAAATGGGTGGCAAACTTCCTAATATGGGAGGAATGGGCAATCCATTTGGTGGTGGTAATCCTTTCGGAGGCTCTAATCCCTTTGGGGGCGGAGGTTTTCCGGGATTAGGTGGGCGATAGTTCACCAATTAGATTATCTGTGAATGGTTCGCAGGTAAAATATTAATAAACTTGAATGGAGTAAAAATATGGGCTTAAAAATTAGATTGGCTCGTGGCGGTTCAAAAAAACGCCCTTATTATCGAATTGTTGTTGCTGAAGAGCGCGCACCAAGAGATGGTAAATTTATTGAAAAAGTTGGAACTTATAATCCAATGCTAGCAAAAGATAGCGAACAACGAATTCAATTAGTTGAAGAAAGAGTAAAATATTGGTTAGGCCAAGGTGCTCAAGCAACTGATCGAGTACACCGTTTTCTTGCTTCAGTAAATCTTACAGAAAAAAGAGAAGTTCCAGAGCAGACTTCTAAGCATTTACAATCTGAACGAACTAAAATGAAAGTTCAAGAACGTGAAGATAAAAGAAATACTGCAAAAGAAGCAATGGAAGCTGAAAAAGCTGCCGCTGAAGAAGCAATGAAAGCTGAAAAAGAAGCCCCAGCAGAAGAAGCAAAGGAAGCTGAAAAAGAAGCACCAGCAGAAGAAGCAAAGGAAGAAAAACCTACTGAGTAATTAGGTTAGTTTTTGTATTAGGATTTGTTATGATTAAAAATTTCAATAATTTAGACAATTTAATGGCTGTGGGTATTATTACTAATGTTCACGGTATTAAGGGAATGGTAAAAGTAAAATCATTTACTGATAATGCTGACCAATTGTTTGAATACGAGCCTCTTTTTGACAAAGATGGTAATGTAATTGAAATAAATAAGCAAGGAATAGCAAAAGAACTATACTTAGCAAGCGTAAAAGGTGTAACAGATCGTAACCAAGCTGAATTATTAAAAGGCACAGAATTATTTATTAATCAAAACCAATTACCAGAATTGGAACAAGGTGAATATTATAATTGTAATATTATTGGCCTTGATGTTATGGATAAACATAATAATAAAATTGGCACGGTAATTGATATGCATAATTATGGCGGTGGTGATTTAGTAGATATAAAATTTAATGATAGTAAAGAATCTGAATTATTTTTATTTGCTAATGATGTTGTTGAAGTTAATATCGAAGAAAATTTCTTGGTCTTAGAAAAGCCATCTTTTGTAGGTGGAAAAAAGGAAGAAGAATATGTTTAATGTTAATGTACTAACTTTATTTCCAGATATGTTTCCAGGTATACTTGGCGGTTCAATTCCAGGTAAGGCTATGGAAAAAGATTTATGGAATCTTAATGTTATACAAATTCGTGATTATGCAACAAATAAACACGCTACTGTTGATGAAACCCCATTTGGTGGTGGTGCAGGAATGGTAATGCGTGCTGATATAATTGATAGATGTTTATCTGACCTTGATAATGTTGGTGAGGTTGTTTATTTAAGCCCTAGGGGGAAAGTATTTGACCAGCAAATGGCAAAGAAATTTTCTAAAATGGAAAATATAACTTTTGTTTGTGGCAGGTATGAAGGTATTGACCAAAGGGTAATAGATAAATGGAATATGAATGAAGTTAGCATTGGCGATTTCGTTCTTAGTGGTGGCGAACCAGCGGTTCAAGTATTACTAGATTCTGTTGTAAGACTTTTACCGGGTAGTCTTGGTGATGAAACTTCTTTGCAAGAAGAAAGCTTTGAAGATGGGTTACTAGAATATTCACATTATACTCGCCCAAGAAATTGGGAAGGTATTGAGGTTCCGGAAGTTTTACTAAGCGGTCATCACGCAAATATTGCTGAGTGGAGATTACAGGAAAGAAAAAAAATTACTCAAATGAGACGACCTGATTTATGGAAAAAATATATTCGTAATGAAGGTTAAAAGAAAAAGAAAGGTGAAAAAATGACAAATGTTATTCAAGAAATAGAAAATGCAGAGGTTGCTCGCGTTACACAAGGTAAGGAAATACCTTCGTTTAAAGCAGGTGATAATGTAAAAGTTCACGTAAAAGTAGTTGAAGGCACAAATGAAAGAATTCAGATATTCGAAGGAGTTGTTATTGCTCGTCGTAATGCTGGATTAAACAGTAGCTTTACAGTTCGTAAACTTTCATCAGGCGAAGGTGTGGAAAGAGTATTTCCGTTATACTCACCTCGTCTAGATAAAATAGAAGTAGTACGATACGGTAAAGTTCGTCGTGCTAAATTATACTACTTACGAGGTCGTACTGGTAAAGCTGCACGAATTACCGAAGAAAAAATGGGTAGACGCGAAAAACAACTTGGTATTAACAAGTAAATTTATTGATGTCTGTTTATATTTGTTAAAAGTTGGGTAATTTTTTGCCCAACTTTAACTTTTTGTATTATGTTTAAGAAATATTAATTTATTTTATTTTTTCTAAAATTATTTCTGCATGATTTGCAACTTTTACAGGACTGATAGCATCAACAACTATTCCTTTTTCATCGATTATAAATGTTGAACGAACTATCCCTAAAAATTCTTTACCCAGAAATTTTTTAGGTTTCCATATTCCATATGATTTACAAATTGAAGCATTTTCATCATCGCTTATTAAATCAAAAGGCAAATCATATTTATCAATAAACTTATCGTGGTTCTCAGGACTATCTTTTGAAACCCCAATAATTACACAATTATTTTTTTTAAATTCATCATATAAACAAGCAAAATCTTTTGCCTCAGTTGTACAACCGGGGGTCATATCTTTTGGATAAAAATATAATACTACTTTTTTACCTTTATATTTATCTAATGACAATTTTTTATTCCCATTAGCAGGTGCTGTAAAATTCGGAGCAGGCTTCCCTATTAAGTCAGTTGGTTTTATCATAATTCTTACCCAGTCATTTTTTTGATATTGTTGTTTATACTAAATATGTTATATTAATTTTAATGAGAAAGAAACTATTAATTGGCTCAATTTTTGTATTTATTGTCAGCATTACATTTTTATGTATTGTTGGTGTATGGGCTTATTTTGCTTTAAATAGCAAAGAAGGTTTATCTTCTAAGTATATCAATAAATACATTGTTGAAAGATTTAATGATGAAAATAAATATCTCGATATTGACCTAAAAAAAGTTAAGCTAAGATTTATGGGCGATGGTTCGACAATCCGCGTTAAAGCTCAAAAATTACTAGTCTACAACGATAAAAAACCAATCGCACAACTAGACAATGTAAATATTTCATTGTCTTTATGGAAGATATTAACCGGACAATTACCCGCTGAAAAAATAAATATTGATGGCGGTAAAATAATATATCACGATGACAGTGAAGTTGTTGATATGAAAGATAAAAGAATCCTAGTTAAGAAAGTATTTAAATCATTTAATGTTGTATTTGAAAGTATAGGTGATATCAAAGAATTAAATTTATTTGATATAAACGCCCAATATTCTGATAACAGCGGATTAGTATTAGTATATCGTTCCGGAAACATTAATCTTAAAAAGAAAAACAAGGTTTTTAATTCTAAATTACTCGGGGTGCTAGATATTGAAACACCAAACAAAAATACTATTAAAATGGGTAGTATCTCGGCTAGTTCTGAATTTGATTTTAAAGAACAAAACTTACTAGATTTTTCAATTTCTTTTAAAGGGATAGACAATCCATTTGATATCGCATTAAACAGTAAATATGATTTGTCACAAGATGTGTTTTCTGCTGACCTAGATTTATCGTTACTTGAATCTAGTACTATTTCTATGTTTGGTTTTTCAAAAATAAAAGGTGTTGATTTAGGAAGCCTTTCTTTAAACATTACAACAGAAAGATTTGACCTTAACAATGGCGGTTTGGCTAGGATTATAGGCCAAGTAAATGAAAACAGCATAAACGGTTCATTATTATCAGATAATAAAAAGATTAGTTTTAATTTATTTGCACAAGATATTAATAAAAAAATATTGAGAAAATATTGGATTGATGGAGTTGCACAAAATACAAGAGATTGGATTCTAAAAAATATATCTGGTGTTTATGATTTAAACTCTAAGTTTGAACTAGATTTAAAAACTCAAAAAATATCAAACCATTCCGGCACAATTAAATTAAAGAATGCAACTGTTAATTATTATGATGGATTACCATTGTTAAAATTGAATCAAGCAACGGCAAATTACAAAGATGACAAAATAACTATCAAGATTAAAGAGGGCAAGCTAAATGCGGGCGGTGAAAATGTATCCCTAATCGGTAGTGTTGTTGATATATATAACCTTAAAAACGATACGATACTAGATTTTAAAACACCCGCAAAAATGAAATCACAAACAATTTTGTGGTTTTTACGAAACAAGAACATAGACATTAAACTACCAAACGATGATTTAGCTTTATTAAAGGCTGATACTAGCGGTAAATTTCACCTTCGTTTTAACCTTACAAAATGGTATATGTCTAGATATTCTTATGTTGGTAAATTTTACAATGCAAGTTTAAAGAAATTTAATAATTTTAAAAATTTAAAATCAGATAAGATTAAAATAATCGTTGATTCAGATAAAACTGTTGTTTCAGGTAATATAACTCTTAACAAGAATTTAAAAGGTAAATTGTTATATAAATATAATAATTCAAAAGAAAGTTACAAAGTTGATTATAAAGGCGGTGTGGATTCTGAAATTATCTCTTACTATGTTGGCAAGGATTTATTAAAAGTTGATGATAAAATAAATATTGATTTAAAATATTACGAAAACAAGAATAAAGATGAAAAAATCTCGGTTAAATCTGACTTAAAAAATGATACATTTGAAATATTACCGTTAAACTGGAAAAAACAAAGTGTTCATAAATCTAACCTAGAAATTAACATAGATAAAAAATCAAACGGCAAATACGATGTATTTACTTATTTTAAATCAGATGGAAACATTCCAATAAACTTAGATATTAATTTTGGTGGCGATAAAAAAGGCTTAAAATACTTTAAAACAAATAAAATAAGTTATGCTGATGGAAACCTGAATATTAAAGCATCTCGTAAAAATGGTATACTAAAAACTGAAATTTTCGGACAAAATTTTTATTCAGATGTAATTAGAAAATCCCTTCCTTACATCACTACCGGAAATAATTCTCAACCATATTCTATTGAATTTAATATGAATAATATAAAAACATTTGATGGCAACCTAGCAAAAAAAGTCTGGGGACAGATTAAAAACAACGGCTCATCATATGATTTAATATCACTAAGAATAGATATGCTACAACCGCTTTCCCGTTCAGTCTTACTATATAATAAAAAAGAATTAAAATTATACAGTGATGGACTATCAAGCGCATATAACTTGTTATTTGGTGGTCGCCCCATCAAAGGCGGTGTAATTGGTATGATAGGACAAGCAGATAATAACGGTGTCATTAACGGTAAATTAACAGTAAAAGATATAACAGTGCTAGATGTGCCAGAATCAACAAGAATATTAAAACTGTTTTCAGTAGTTGGCATACTTGATGCTTTACAAACTAAAAGCCTTCAATTTAGAAAAATAAGTGGACAGTTTGCTTTGGAAAATGGTGTCTATACAACTGAAAACATTTCAGCTTTTGGCAGTTCAATAGCTTTTTCTGCTAAGGGTAAAATAGATGTTGCTAATCAAACCCTTGATTTAAAAGGGCTAGTATTACCATCATATGAACTAGGTTCTATATTTAAAGATATTCCAATAATTGGAGCCATTATATCGGGTGTTGACGGGCAAGGGCCTATTACTCAACGCTACACCGCCCGCGGTACTTTTAGCGATTATAAAGTAGAAGTAGATGCAACAGGTTTATTAACCCTTGGCATACTAAGAAACATTTTTTCATTGTTATTTAACGAAGAAGAAGATGTCCCACTGCTTTTTGAGCAAGACTTTAACAACAACAACCCTAACTAGGTTTAAATATCTTACCAGCAATAGTAGGCTGATTAACACCAGTTGTCATTGCAAAAGATGATTCTAGGTTATTCAAATATCTTACAGCAAGAAATGCAAAGCCTTGTGATTCAATATAATCATTTTCAAAACCTATTTTCGATATTTGTGTTGTTTCTATATCTGAAATTTCTCGAATTATATTCATCATATTTATATTATGTGAACCACCACCGCAAACTATTACTTGCTGTGGTTTTTTACTTAACTGATTTATTGCAACATTAAAACTTTCTGCACTTATACGATTTAATGTAGCTAATGCGTCATTGTGACTTAATTTACTCCACTCATCACCGTTAAAATCTATTGCGAACTCATCTCTATCTAGTGATTTAGGAAAAGGCATTTTGAAAAAATTATGTTGTAAAAATTCATCTACGATTTTTGTAGATACAACACCTTTTTTCGCTATTTTCCCGCCCTTGTCATACCTTATACCAATTACATTTTGACAATAATCATCAATCAAACAATTTGCCGGCCCCGTATCAAATGCGATTAAATCATCATTATCACAAATCGTAATATTTGCAACCCCACCCAAGTTTAAAAAACATACATTATTTAATTTTTTTGTATTCGCAATCGCCTGATGATAAACAGGTATTAACGGCGCACCATTCCCACCATTTTTTATATCATTTTGCCTAAAATCATACACCACAGGTATTTTAAATTTATTCGCTATAAATTCAGCATCGCCAATTTGCATCGTTATTTTATTTTGTGGTTGATGATGCGTAGTTTGTCCGTGGAACCCAATTACATCAACTTTTTCTTTGCTATTGCTAAGAAACCTCTCAATAATATCACAATGTGCACTTGTAATAATATCAGTCGCCTTTTTTAATAAATCCGGATCAGGATTGCCCCCATATACCGACTTTATAACTTTCTGCTCGTCATCAGTATAATTATATGCATCATTTTTAATTATCGATTTTACACTAATCCCATCAGTGTTTATAACAGATAAATCTATACCGTCACAAGATGTTCCAGACATAAGACCCATCGCATTAATATATTTATTATTATTCTCATTACTCATTTTTAACTTGTCCACTACTTATATGTATGATAATTATTTTTATACTAAAATCATAAAGGAAAGTTGAAAATGACGCAATCATTATTCATAAAAACATTGTTGGAAAGGGGTTATATCCACCAATGTACAGATATGGACGGACTAGATCAAAAAATGAATAACGAAGTTGTCCCAGCCTATATCGGATTCGATGCAACAGCCGATTCACTACATGTCGGCTCCTTACTACCTATTATGATGTTGCGACACCTACAAAAATGCGGACATAAACCAATCGTCCTAATGGGAGGCGCCACTACAAGGGTCGGCGACCCATCAGGCAAAGACGAATCCCGTAAAATGCTTAACGATGATGATATCGAAAAAAATATAACCGGAATCAAAAAAGTTTTTGAACAATTCCTAAAATTCGGCAACGGCAAAACCGATGCAATAATAATCAACAATAACGACTGGCTCAAAGATATTAATTATATCGAATTCCTAAGAGATTACGGCAAAAACTTCTCGGTTAACCGTATGCTTACATTCGAATCCGTTAAATTACGACTGGATAGACAACAACCGCTAACCTTCCTAGAATTTAATTATATGTTACTACAAGCATACGACTTTATGGAATTAAACCGAAAAATGAATGTAAGCCTGCAAATGGGCGGTTCCGACCAATGGGGTAATATCGTTAACGGCGTTGAACTATCCCGCCGAGTTAATAATTCACAAGTCTACGGTTTAACAGTGCCACTACTAACAACCGCATCAGGTGCAAAAATGGGCAAGACCGCCGACGGAGCAGTATGGCTTAACCAAGATAGACTAGCCGATTTCGATTACTGGCAATTTTGGCGAAACACAGAAGATGCCGATGTAATCAAATTCTTGAAATTATTCACAGAACTACCAATGGAAGAAATCGCTAAACTAGAAAAACTACAAGGTGCAGAAATTAACTCAGCCAAAGAAACCCTAGCTAACGAAGCAACAAAACTTTGTCGCGGGGAAAAAGCTAGCCTCTCAGCACAAAAAACCGCAAACGATACTTTTTCAGGTAACGCCCTAGGTGCAGACCTACCAACACTATCAAAAACACAAAGTGAACTAAATAAAGGTATCGGATTGTTATCAATTTTAACAGAATTCGGCTTTACATCATCAAACGGTGATGCTCGCCGTCAAATACAAGGCGGAGCCGTTAAAGTCAACGATACCAAAATCCAAGACACTAATTATATAATCAACAAAGATAATATAATCAACGACACAATAAAAATCTCAGTCGGCAAGAAAAAAATCGGCGTTATAAAAATTTAATGATAAAAAATGAGTTAAAAACCCCAACTTTAAGATTTTTAGACTTTACTAGTGATTGGGAAAATAAAAAACTCGGTGATGTTGCTGATTTTGTAGGTGGTGGAACTCCTGATAGTAGTATAGTTGAGTATTGGAATGGTGGTGTTTTGTGGTACACTCCAACAGAATTAAAATCAAAATTTATAGGAAATAGTAAACGAACAATTTCAAAATTAGGATTAGAAAAATCATCAGCTAAATTATTACCCTCAGGAACTATTTTATTTTCTAGTCGTGCAACTATTGGCGATGTTTCAATAATAAAAAAGCAGTGTGCAACCAATCAAGGAATTCAAAGTTTTATTGTCAAACAGAAAAATAATAATGAATTTATTTATTATTGGATATTAAATAATAAAAATTATTTTATTCGGTTATCTAGTGGCTCTACATTTTTAGAGATTAGTAAAAATGAAATTAAAAAATTAAAAATAAAAATCCCAAGTATGGAAGAACAAAATAAAATAGCTGTATTTTTATCATCGGTTGATAAAAGAATTGATTTATTACAACAAAAACACGATACATTTATCCAATATAAAAATGCTTTAATGCAGGGTTTATTTCCACAAAAAGGACAAACAAACCCAAGTATGCGATTAAACGATAAAAACAACAACCCATTTAC
>JAQWUY010000032.1 GCA_029250225.1 Alphaproteobacteria bacterium
AAGAACAAAATAAAATAGCGGGTTTTTTATCAGCGGTTGATAAAAAAATAGAAAATATATCAAACCAAATAAACCAATCAAAACAGTTTAAAAAATCCCTAATGCAAAAAATGTTTATATAGTAAAGGAATAAAAAAATGACAATTGCCGGTCCAGATTTTTACATAGATGAAAAATATCGTTCACAGATTCCAGCTTTACAAGTTTTGAGTGCTTTGGGGTATAAATATATTCCTGCTAAGGAGGCAATGGGTTATCGTTATAATAAATCCAATGTGATTTTGGAAAGTATTTTGCTTGATAATCTTAAACGCTTAAATAGTTATGATGTAAAGGGTGTAAATTATAATTTTAGTGATGGTAGTTTATTAAATGCGATTGAAAAGTTAAAGGCTTCTGTTGTTGGTGGTTTTATTTCGGCGAGTCAAGAAAAGTATGAATTATTAAAATACGGCACGACGGAAACACAAATAACTGATGGTTATAAAAAAGACAAGTCTATTATGTATATAGATTGGGAAAATCCTGAAAATAATGAGTTTCATATGGTTGCTGAGTATATTGTTGAAAGGGAAAAATCAAAAAAAACTTATCGTCCGGATATTGTGTTGTTTATAAATGGGATTCCGTTTTGTGTGATTGAGTGTAAATCTCCGTCCACTGATTCAGCCAAGGCTATAAGACAGCATACTAGAAATCAGGAGTCTGATGGTATTCGTTCTTTGTATAAATTTTCGCAGATTTTAATTTCTTCTAATAGTAATAATGTTTTTTATGGGACTACTGACACTAAGCCTAATTATTGGGCTAGATGGAAAGAAGAGTGTAGTAATGATAATGATGATAAAATAAGAAGTTTATTAGATATTGAGTTATCCGGTAGTGAGTTTTTAGATTTAGCTGATTTTAAGGCGGAAAAAATTATTGGCCGTAGTATAATTGAGCAAGACAGGGCAATTGTTGGGTTATTGTCCAAGCATCGTGTATTGTCGATTATTAAGGATAGTATTGTTTTTGATAATAAAACCAAGAAAATCGCAAGGTATCAGCAATTTTTTGCCATAAATAAGATTATGGAGCGAGTTAAGCAATTTGACGGTTCAAAACGCAAGGGTGGGGTTGTGTGGCATACTCAGGGGTCTGGTAAGTCTTTGACTATGGTAATGACTGCTATGAAAATAGTATCGGATAGGACGATAAAAAACCCTCGTATTATTATTGTGACTGATCGCAAGGATTTGGATCAACAAATACACGATACTTTTAAAAGTTGCGGGTATGATGAAAATACTATTTATCAAAGTAAGTCGGGGCGTGATTTATTTAAGGCTGTTAAGTTAAAAAGATATACGGTTATTACTACTTTGATACATAAATTTAAATTAGTTGTAGAAAAAAACAATTTTGTTGATGATGATTCTAATGTGTTTATTATGGTTGACGAGGCGCATCGTTCTCAGTTCGGCGAAATGCATGCTAATATGCAGAAAACTTTTCCTAATGCTTCGTATATTGGTTTTACCGGAACACCCATTAGCAAGCAAGACAAAAATACTTATGTTAAGTTTGGGACGATGATTGATAAATATACGATTGATCAAGCAATTGAGGATAGGGCTATTGTGCCGTTGTTTTATGAGGCTCGTCATGTCTTGCAAGATGTAAATAGTAATATTGATAAATGGTTTAATCATATAACAAAAAATTTGAATGAATTGCAAAAAATTGATTTAAAGAAAAAATATAATAGAAAAAATATTTTATCCACTAGTGAAAACATTCTTGAAATGTTCGCTTGGGATATAAACGAACATTTTAACAAAAATATAAAGCCAAAGGGGTTTAAGGGGCAGGTTGTCGCACCTAATCGTGAATCGGCGATAAAATTAAAAAATCACTTCGATAGTCTTAATGATATAAATACTGAGGTTGTTATTACTTTGGGTGATGGTATGGAGGAGGACGGCGAAGTTGCGACTTATGGCAGTAATTCCAATAATTTAAATCATTTCAGGAAAAAAATGATAGAGTTGTATGGTAATGAGGATAATTATAACGCGCAAGTTATTAAGAAATTCAAAGAAGATGATAATGTAGATATTATTATTGTTGTGTCTAAGTTATTAACTGGGTTTGATGAGCCTAAGAATGCTGTTATTTATTTATGTAGACGATTGGTAGGGCATAATTTGTTGCAAGCAATCGCGCGTGTTAATCGTTTATATGATTCTAAGACAGAGGGTTTAATTGTTGATTATCAGGGGGTTTTAGAAGATTTAAGTAAAACTTTGACTGAGTATACTGAGTTACAGGATTTTGATGAGGCTGATTTATATAGTGCTGTGATTGATGTAAAAAAGAAAATATCAACTTTGGGTGTTCAATATAACAATCTTTTAAAGATATTTGAGAATGTTAAAAATAAAAGTGATACTGAGGCATATATTGATGTTTTGCGTGATAAAGAAACAAGAGATGAATTTTATCAGGTAGTAAATAAGTTTTCTAGGACTTTTGATTTGGCTCGTTCGACGACTTCTTTTTATGATACTAATGATAAGCAGACTATTGATAATTATAAAAGTGCTGAAAAGTATTTTTTAAAATTAAAGGCTGAGGCAAAGATTCGATTTTATGAGATTATAGATTTTTCTGATTATGAAAAAAAGATTAAGAGGCTTATTGATCAAAATATTATTGCCGAGGATGTTATTCAGTTAGTTCAGCCGGTCGATATTATGGATCAGAAAAGCTTAGATGAATATTTTGAAAATTCAAAAATTGGGACTATTGCAAAAGCTGATACTATTGCTTCTTTAACAAAGAAAACTATTGAGATAAAGGAAGAAGAAGATCCGGTATTGTACAAAGAGTTGTCTGAAATTTTACAAAATTTAATTGATGATTTCAAAAATAAGAGGATTTCGAGTAATCAGTATTATGACAGTGTACTAGAAATTAGGAAAAAAGTAATAGAAAAAAATCATGATAATTTACCGCAAGGAATACAAAAAAATACTTTTACAGCGACGATATATAATAATATTAAGGAGCATTTAAAATCCCACGATCAAGATATTGTTGTTAGGGTTGTGTTAGGAATGAGTGATATCGCAAATGATTGTATTACTTTTGTTGATTTCGATAAAAACATAGATAAACACAAAGATTTAAAAAATGATTTAGATGATTATATTTATGCTGAATTAGAAATTAAGAAAAATATCAAAATTGATGGCGATGTGTTAGATGAAATATATAATAAGATTGCTAATTTAGTTTCTAAAAACAGGAAAGTATAATGCTTGTATATCAATATGGATTGTATAATAAGGAATGTATAGTTAAATATTCAAACCGAAAAAATTTATCTATTAATGTAAATCATAAAATGGATATAATTTTGTGCGCTCCTTATAATTATTCTATTGATAAAATGCAAAAAGCAATACTTGATAAAAGAATTTGGATAAAAAAACAGCTTAAATTTTTTGAAAAATATCATCCTTATATAACTACTAGAAAATATGTATCTGGTGAAACACATATGTATCTGGGGCGACAATACAGGTTAAAAATAACTAGTGATTATTGTAAGGATGTAAAATTAAAAGGCGGGTATTTTTATATGATGGCAAATGATCCTGAGCAAGCCAAGAAAAAAATGGATGCTTGGTATAAAGAAAAGTCAAAATATAAGTTAATAAATAGATTAGAGCATTGTGTAAATAAAGTACCGTTTGCTAAAATGCCGATAATAAATATTCGTAAAATGGAAAAAAGATGGGGCTCGTTGTCTGAAAATGGGGTTATGACTTTAAACAGGGATTTAATTAAAGCTCCTGTTGATTGCATAGATTATGTAATATTGCACGAACTGTGCCATCAAAAACATATGAATCACTCTAAGAGTTTTTGGAATCTTTTGCAAGAGGTCTGCCCTGATTGGGAAAAAACTAAACATAAATTAGAAATGCTTATGAGTTAAGTGCATTGATAAAAAATATCAAAACAAAAACCCATAGTAAGTAATTGACATTATTTTTTTTACAAATTAACATATGGGAAGTGGTTTAATATATTGGGGTTGGTATGGAATTTTTTGATAATTTATTTAGTATAATGTTAGAAG
>JAQWUY010000038.1 GCA_029250225.1 Alphaproteobacteria bacterium
TAGAAAGAAAATAAAATGTGTGACATTTTTGCAACACTACTATAAATATATACATAAGTAGAAACAACTATAATAAAACTAAATTAATAGACAAATTATGATTTAATTAATATAATACCGTTTAAATTAATATAGTTAATGTCGCAAAAGGATTATGCAGGAATGTTAAATAAAAAAAACTTCATTACAATCATAATGTTTTTATTATTATTCTCCCCATTAATATTAAATGCTGATATGGCTGAAGCACATGAGAATTTTTGGAGCACATACAATATTTATACTACAATACTTACTGCAATCTCATTAATAGGATTTGGTGTATTATATAATGAAAAGCAAACCGAACCATCATATAAAATTACAATGTTATTTATATTAATTGGATTAATAACTATCATAACAGCACCATTTAAACAATATCCTCTTGGTTCTTTGATAGGTCATTCATATCAACAATTCAATAGTATAACATTATTCATAATTGCTCCAGCTATAATAAAAATAACTGATTATTTAAAAACAAAAAATAATAATGTTATTGAAATAATGGTGGTGTTGTTCATAATATCTCGTATAATTCATGAATTAATTTTTCCAAATAGATTAACTCTTTCAAACGATTTTATGGCATTTACAGGTTTATTTAGTCTCGCAATTATTGCACCAACAATAACAAAAGATTTTTTTAATAAATTAAATATTGCAAAAATTATTGGGGCAATATGTTCTGTCTTGATGGTTTTATTATCAGACAACCGTACCGCAATAGCAATATTGATTGTAATTCCCACATTTATAATAATTTTTAATTATATATGTAAAAAAATTGTTAAAAAAGAAACTGTACATAATATAAACCAAATCGTACCTGTTAGCTTACTAATAATATCTACTATTTTTATTTTACTAGGAAGTATATTTGGTATATTTTCTGATTCTAATTTTACAGAAACTCTATGGCAAAGAGGAATATTTTTACAATCAGCAATCGATGGATTTGATTTAAAAACATTATTAATTGGAAATGGTTGGGGTTCATCAAGTAATTTCATTTTAAATCATTTATGGCAAGATGGAGTAAAAGTAACAAAAAATAATTTGTTGGCAATAAACTTTGATACAATTATTAGTAATAATGGTTTTCAGCATATACATAATGAATTATTTGAATACTTAATAAGTGGAGGTATTATTATAACCACATTGTATTGTACAATATGGTATAAAATATCAAAATATTCAAAGAATAATATTATAACTATTATTATATTATCATCAATAGCAGTGTTATATTCGACTTGGTTCACATTTACCGGTGATATTGTTCTGTTTATTGTGATGATTGCCCTAATCGCTAATAAGGCCAGTAAAAAACAAACACAAAAATCAAAATATACAAATATAATGAATGTATATGTATCTTTTACTTGTATAATTTTGTTTATATTTAATGCTTTTATTTATATTCCTTACTTAAATAAATTCAATCGTGGAATCCCAAGAGAATTCTTTTATGGTTCATTTTATAGTGGTGAAAAAACTGGTTTTACAACCGAAAAATATATTATCCGACGATATGTATTAGGTATATTTAAAAAAATAGAAAATAACGAACCAATTTCACAGAAAGAAATAAGATATGTGGTAGATTCTTTTGACACATTAAAGAAAAAAGCTATTGAAGGAAACGAAATAGCAATAATTGAAATAAATATGTTATATAATAAATTATTTTCTATTAAACATAATAATAACAAAAACAGCGTAACTATCAAACAATTAATTAATCGAGAATTTGATAATTGGAAAACTGTTGTACTACTAGCTAACGATAAATTTAAAAACCGCATAGAACTAGCATCGATATATTTAGAAATGCATACCATTTTAAATTTTGATCAAGCTGTCGATGATATTACAAAAAAATTATTAATTAGTAACCCTAATAATACTGTTGCACTATATTATCGTGGTTTATTGTTAAAAAAATATAAAAATAATTTGGGAGAAGAAATGCTAAAAGAATCCTTCAAGCAAAATATTACAAGATATCAAACAGTTAAACCAGAAATATATGAAAAATACAAACAATATTTGGATCCAAAATACAGATAAAAAACTGAGTGATAATATTATGGCATACAAAGATTTACGTAACTTCATAGAAAAATTAGAACAAGATGGTGATTTAATAAGAGTAAAAACCCCCGTTTCAACACATCTAGAAATGACCGAAATTCAAACAAGAGTTATCCGCGACAAAGGGCCTGCTATACTATAGGACAAGTGGGCGAATATATTTGCACTGCTTAATAATAATATCAAATATAAATATAATAAAAAAAAGGAGGATAGTTTCCTATCCCCCAATTTTTTAACTGATTAAGTCAGTAAAAACAATCATTCAAATTAGAATGAGATGTTTGTACCAATTAATTGAGTTTTTACAT
>JAQWUY010000041.1 GCA_029250225.1 Alphaproteobacteria bacterium
TAGAAAGAAAATAAAATGTGTGACATTTTTGCAACACTACTATAAATATATACATAAGTAGAAACAACTATAATAAAACTAAATTAATAGACAAATTATGATTTAATTAATATAATACCATTTAAATTAATAATATAGTTGATGTCGCAAAAGTATTAGTGCATAGATATATTAAATAAAAAACTGAGTGATAATATTATGGCATACAAAGATTTACATAACTTCATAGAAAAATTAGAACAAGATGGTGATTTAATAAGGGTAAAAACCCCCGTTTCAACACATCTAGAAATGACCGAAATTCAAACAAGAGTTATCCGCGACAAAGGGCCTGCTATACTATTTGAAAATGTAATTAAACCTGATGGAACGAAATCTAGCATACCGGTATTGGTCAACCTATTCGGCACAACAAATCGTGTTGCAAAGGGAATAAAAAGAAATCCATCTGAATTAAGGCAAGTTGGTGAAGAATTGGCAATGATGCGTCAACCAGAACCACCAAAAGGAATAAAAGATAGTGCAAGATTTATCAAGCTAGCTAAAAATGTCTTAACGATGAAACCAAAAAATGTTAGATCAGCACCTGTACAAGAAATTGTATTAACAGGTGATGATATAGATTTAAATAAATTACCCATACAAGGTTGTTGGCCGAATGAACCAGCCCCACTTATTACTTGGGGAATTGTCGTAACACAAGGCCCAAAACCAAAAAAAGATAGATGTGATAATTTCAATCTAGGAATTTATCGAATGCAACAATTAGGCAAAGATAAAGCAATAATGCGTTGGTTAAAACATCGCGGGGGCGCGCAACATCATTCCCGTTGGCAAGAAAATAAGCCTGAGCCTCTTCCTTGTGCTGTCGTAATTGGTACAGATCCGGCAACAATTATAGGAGCTGTGACACCTGTTCCTGATACACTAAGTGAATATCAATTTGCGGGATTATTAAGGGGAAAATCAACTCAACTAGTAAAATGTAAAACTAATGATATAAAAGTACCAGCAAATGCGGAAATAGTATTAGAGGGTTATGTTTCATTAGATCATTATGAAGATGAAGGGCCTTATGGTGATCATACAGGTTATTATAATAGTGTAGAAAAATTCCCTGTATTTACTTGCACCGCAATTACAATGCGAAAAGATCCTATATATCTATCAACATATACATCAAGGCCACCTGATGAACCATCTGTATTGGGCGAAGCGTTAAATGATGTATTTGTACCGCTTATACAACAACAATTTCCCGAAATATCAGATTTTTGGTTACCGCCTGAGGGTTGTTCATACCGAATTGCTGTAATATCTATTAAAAAAGCCTATGCTGGTCATTCTAAGCGTGTAATGATGGGGGCTTGGTCATACCTTAGACAATTTATGTACACAAAATGGTTAATTGTAGTTGATGAAAATATTGATGCTAGATGTTGGAAAGATGTATGGTGGGCAATATCAACAAAAATGGATCCGGCTCGTGATATAACAATACTAGAAAACACTCCTATTGATTATTTAGATTTTGCAAGTCCGGAAAGCTCACTCGGTTCAAAAATAGGTCTAGATGCAACGGATAAAGTATATCCTGAAACTCACCGTGAATGGGGGAAAGAAATGTATATGGAACAATCTATTATCGACAAAATAAATGATATTTGGGAAAGCACAGGACTGCCAAAAGAATCAAAACAAAATATTTGGAAAAAATGATTTGTATTTTTTATTATAGTAATAATATAATGAACTATATAAAATTTAATATAAAATAGGAAAAATATTAAAAATGAAAATCATAGGAATTAATCTTTCTAATAATCCTGAAAGTATAAATTTAAAACTGTTAAATAAAGTTTGTGATAACATAAAAGCCGAAGTAGTAGACTTTTCTTTGATAGATTTTCCAATGTTTAAAGCAGGAGAAAAAGCACCTAAAAACCTGATTGATTTATGTGAAAAAATAAAATCAGCTGATAAAATAATATTTTCAAGTCCTGAGTATAATGGTTCGTATTCAGGATTCGGTAAAAATGTAATAGATTGGATATCAACACAGGGAAAACACGATGGGGTAAAAAAAATAACCCCACTATCTGGCAAAAATGTATTTATGATGTCAGCTTCACCGGGGGTACTGGGTGGAGTTCGCTGTTTACCTTTATTACAAATTTTACTATTGGAATTAGGTTGTGTAATAAATGGTTCTTTTGCCACAACGGGTGGTTATAATGATAAATTTGATTACACCAATGTATTTAAATTAACACAAGATTTCAAGAATAGGTAATGATAGGTTATAAACAAATATTTTATATATTAGGTCTTTTGCTGATTCTTATGGGTATGGCAATGCTTATACCTGCTAGTGTAGATATTATTTATAATAATAAAGATTGGGAAGTATTTGTTTTATCCTCCGCGATAGCTATATTTTTGGGTGGCTTAATGTCAATTCCAACCCGTGATGTAGGTGGAAATTTAAATAAAAGAGAATTATTAATTTTAATTCCACTTGCTTGGATTACGATGCCTAGTATTGCCACTTTACCAATTTATACTTCTGAATTAGGTTTAAGTTTTACCGATGCATATTTTGAATCTTTGAGTGGTATGACTACAACAGGGGCAACCATTTTGAGTAATCTTGATAATGCTCCACCTGGAATATTATTATGGCGTTCTATTTTACAATGGATGGGTGGTATTGGTATCGTAATTATGGCATCAGGCTTATTACCAATAGCACAAGTGGGGGGAATGCAATTATTACAACTAGAGTTTGATTCTAGAATGGAAAAAATATTGCCTCGAACAGCACAGTTATCATTGGTTATTGTATTATTATATTCAGCAATAACATTGGTTTGTGCGTGTTTATATTTTATATTTGGAATGAGTGGTTTTGATGCAATTAATCACGCGATGACAACTGTTGCAACTGGTGGATATTCAACACACGATGCATCAATAGGATATTTCAATAATGATAAAATAGTAATTACTTCAATAATATTTATGATCATTTCTTCTTTTTCTTTTGTAATGATAATAACCACTGTGCGTGGTCAAATCGGTGAATTATTCCGAGATGTGCAAGCAAAATGGTTAATTACAATATTAAGCACAGTAACAATATATATGGTATATAAAAACATTAATTCATTTGATAATTTGTATGATAATATTTTACATACTACTTTTACTATTACTAGCTTGATAACTGGTACTGGATATACAACTTTCAATTATAATTTATGGGGAACGGTAACAATTCCATTACTTGTATTAATTATGATAATGGGTGGTTCGGCAGGTTCAACAACTTGTGGAATTAAAATGTTTCGTTTAAAAATTATGTTTGAAACAATAAATTCATATCTAAAAAACCTAATTCAACCAAACGGAGTGTTCTTGCCTTATTATGGGAAAAAAAGTATTAGCCAAGATGTGTCGATTTCAGTAATTGGTTATTTAGTAGTATTTTTATTTACTCTATTGATTTTCACAATAATATTTTCAGCACTGGGTTATGATATTGTAACTGCTTTATCAGCCGCCTCTTCGGCACTATCTTGTGTAGGGCCTGGAATTGGTGAAATAATTGGACCGAACAGCAATTACGGCGATGTTTCAACATCATTCAAATGGGTATTTACCTTTGGTATGTTAATCGGTAGATTAGAAATATTCACCGTATTGGTATTGCTAAGTCCATCATTTTGGAATAAATAATTAATTAATTATCAAATCTATCTTTAATTTTATCTAGTGCGCTAGACCAACTAGTTAAACCACCACTTTCCGTTAATTCTTTATATCCAGCTTGCGTATATGTGCCATCGGTTGCAATTGAAGCTCCGATATCTGATAATGTTTTATCTTTATGTAATTTTGCATATTCAATTGTTCCGATAATATTTTCAAATACAAATGACCTAGATAAATCTTCGCTATAACCTTGTTTGATAAACCATTTAACCATCTCATCATACCAAAAATAAAATGAGCCATTAATACACGAGGCAATACTTGCACCATTAAATTCATTTTCTTCGTTTAATAAACACAAACTACCCAATAAAGATAATAATTCATTAACTTGTTTATTATCGCTTGGGTAAACAGGAACTAGGCCACTTCTAGATTCTGCGCAACAAACAGGCAAAGTACGGTAAACATTATCGGAAATATTTAGTGTTGATTTTAACAAATCAATTCCGATACCGGCCATTGCTGATACGATAATTTTTCCATTTGGAACTTTTATTTGTGAAGATAATTCAGAATATTGTTCAGGGCGGACACTAATTATTATAATATCAGAATTATCAATTACTGCCTGATTAGAATCCAGAACTGTACATTGCTGAGTTTTTGCAAGTTCATCGGCATTTTTTTTACCCCTTGGTGATAAATATATTGTGTCATTATTTCCACCATTGCGTAACCCTTTAACAGTATAAACGGCAAACATTCCAATTCCAATAAAACCTATTTTTTGTGTCATTTATTACCTTTCTATATTATTTAATTTTTGCGATTATGCCTTTTATACATTAATTACACAATAAAAAACACTGTAAAAATTTAAAAAATACTTGCAAAAAAGAAAATTAGGATATATACCCTAATCCTAGTGTAAAAGCCCAAACAGGTTATTCCTGCGTAAGCAATTCAACGGTTAGGGGGACAGTTATGACCATAAAAAATAATTCCTTCCAACTGGGGATTGCCACGGACAAAAAAGTGCCGAGCAAAAACCAAGCGGAAAATAAAGCTTGCAATGCTAACTTGCCAAATAGTGAATCAAATGAAAACCTAGACTTTTTTATAAAAGAACAGGATATAACCTATGCAGGTACACACCTTACAATTGATTTGTGGGGAGCATCAAACTTAGACAACATAGAATTAATAAGAACAACATTAAAAGATTGTGCTATTACAAGTGGCGCAACAATATTACACGACCACTTGCACCATTTCACCCCAAACGGTGGAATAAGCGGAGTAATTGTATTAGCAGAATCTCATATTTCAATTCATACTTGGCCTGAAAGAGGTTTCGCTGCACTAGATATTTTTATGTGCGGAGAAGCTAAGCCAAAAAAATCAATCGCTATTTTAAAACAAGCCTTTAAACCAACAAATGTTCTGATTAACGACTTTAAACGAGGTGTTACAGATGAGTAATAAAAAATGGTACAAGGAAACTCTGCACGAAAATGTAAGAGTAGAATATGCAATAGATAATGTTTTATTCCAAGATAAAACACAACATCAAGATATGATTTTGTTTGAAAATAAAACTTTTGGCAGAATGCTAGCATTAGATGGAGTAATTCAAACAACACAAAAAGATGAGCCCTGTTATCACGAAATGTTAACACATACACCGATACTTGCACACGGAAATGTAAAAAACATATTGATTATTGGTGGTGGTGATGGTGGAATTGCTAGGGAATGTTTAAAACATAAAAATATTAATGTTACAATGGTTGAACTAGATAGCTATGTAACAGATTTTTCAAAAAAACATTTACCAACATTATCAAATGATGCATTTGATAACGAAAAACTTGAATTAATATTCCAAGATGGTTGTGAATTTGTAAAACAACATAATAATAAATATGACATTATAATTGTTGATTCAACCGATCCAATCGGCGTAGGCGAAGTTTTATTTACCGAAGAATTTTACAAAGATTGTAAAAATTGCTTAACAGAAGGTGGAATATTGGTTTCCCAACAAGGTGTTCCAATGTTACAAGGTGATGAAATTATAAATACAAAGCGTCGACAACAACCACATTTTGCCGATGTAAGATTTTACAAAACCGCAGTTTCAACATATTTCGGTGGATTTATGACACTTGGCTGGGCAACTGATAATATCGAATTACACAAAATTGACTTACAAACAATTCAAACAAGATTTAAACAAGCAGGTTTAAATGATTTGCAATACTATACACCCAATGAACACATAGCTAGTTTTTCATTGCCACAATTTATATTAAATATTTTAAAAAAGGTATAAATATATGCAAGCAATCCATAACTACCTAGATAATAATAATTTACAAACACCTTGTTTAGTAATGGATATGGATATTGTGCGCAATAAATACAAAGAAATGTCACAAACCTATAAAAATGTAAAAATATTTTATGCAGTAAAGGCAAATCCAGAAATTGAAATAATAAAAACCCTGCACGAGATGGGTTCTTGTTTTGATGTGGCATCAATAGGTGAAATTGATAGAGTCTTAGATTTAGGTATACCCGCAGAAAAATTATCATACGGGAATACTATAAAAAAAGAAAATGAAATAGCACAAGCATATAAAAAAGGCATAAAATTATATGCTTTTGACAGTTTGGAAGAACTTGAAAAAATCGCTCGTAATGCTCCAAATTCTGATGTTTTTTGCCGACTATTAGTAAATTGTAACGGAGCTCAATGGCCGTTGTCTAGAAAATTCGGATGTGAATCACATTATGCCGTAGATTTAATGTTAAAAGCAAAAGAATTGGGTCTTAATCCAGTGGGTATATCATTGCATATTGGTTCCCAACAAACAAATATGCAAACTTGGAAAGAAGCGATGAAATATGTTCGCCTTACACTAGATTTAATTAAAGAAAAAGGTATATCCTTAAAGATTATTAATCTAGGTGGTGGTATGTGTTCACAATACGAAAATCCCATATTATCAACACAAGAATATGGAAAAATTGTAATGGATATGGCGCATAATATATTTGCCGATACTGACATAGAATTTTTTATCGAACCAGGTAGAGCATTAGTAGCCGATGCCGGTATAATAGAAACAGAAGTTATACTAACATCATATAAAACCGGACAAATACACGAACCGGTAAGATGGGTATATATTGATTGTGGTATATTAAATGGATTATTTGAAGCACTAGGTGAAGCTATTCGCTACCGATTTGATTGGGAAAACAAAGAATGTGAAACTGAGCCTGCAATACTAGCGGGGCCAAGTTGCGATAGTATGGATATTATGTATGAAAAAAATCCAATTCAATTACCTAAAAATTTAAAGAGTGGTGATAAACTTAGGATATTATCAAGTGGTGCATATACAACTAGTTATGCCAGTATATGGTTCAATGGTTTTGAACCAATCAAAACATATATAATAAATAAATATATTTAAAAAATGTATAATTTATTATTGTACTTTACAATTTAATGGTGTAGTATATTTTTGTTAATGTTATTTAATTGAGCAATGCTTCATTTAATAATTTTAATATAATACTAAATAAGGACTGTGCCACAGCAAAATTTTTATAATCTATTGTTGTGGTACGGTTCTTTTTTATACAGGGTATTAATACTTCGTATTGTCATAAAAAATATTATCATCATATTTAAAATACAACTAAAAGCATTAACATTTATATTTAATTAAAAAAAATTCTAGAATCTTTTAACACTCAACAGTGTTAACAGCAAGTCCGCCTAGTGAAGTTTCTTTGTATTTATCTTGCATATCAGCACCAGTTTGACGCATTGTTTCAATACATTCGTCTAGGGATACAAAATGTTTACCGTCTGATTTTAGGGAAAGTCTTGTTGCATTGATTGCTTTTACCGCACCCATTGTATTTCGCTCTATACAAGGGATTTGAACTAATCCTGCAATCGGGTCGCAAGTCAAACCTAAGTTATGTTCCATCGCAATTTCAGCCGCATTTTCAATTTGCATATTTGTTCCACCCAGTACAGCCGTTAGACCAGCCGCAGCCATTGAACAAGCAACGCCTACTTCACCTTGGCAACCAACCGCAGCAGCTGAAATTGATGCTCTTTTTTTGTATAATGTCCCTATTGAGCCTGCCACTAACAAGAAATCTCGCATTCCTTGTTTTGTTCCTTTACAAAATACTTTGTAATATTTTAATACCGCAGGAATTACCCCAGCGGCTCCGTTGGTAGGAGCTGTTACGACTTTACCGCAAGCAGCATTTTCCTCGTTAACAGCAAGTGCATATAAATTAACCCAATCTAGAACTGTTAACGGGTCAATATGTGAGATTGCACTATTTTTTAATAAATTATCATGTAATTCAGGAGCGCGACGCTTAATCCCTAGTCCACCAGGTAATTCACCTGTATTTTTAATACCATTATCAATACAAGAAAACATTGTATCAATAATAGAATCCAAGAATTTATTTGTTTCTTTTTCACTACGCCAAGCTAGTTCATTTTCTTTTTGTAATTGAACGATAGATATTTTATGTTTATCACAGATTTCTAATAATTCTTCTGCACTATGATATGGATGCTTCGGGTTTATATTGTGATCGGTAATATTTTCGGCTTCTATGTTACCTCCTTCCACAACGAATCCACCACCTACGGATAAATATTCCTTGGCAACAATCATTTTACCTTTCGAATCAAATACACTAAATCTGATACCATTGGGATGAGCTGGTAAAAACTCATCAAAATGCCAAACTAAATGAGTGCTTTCAACAAATGGTATTATTTTCTTGTTCATAAAATTAATAGTTTTATTAGAACGCATTTCATCTATTAATAAAGGAATTTTATTACTATCAACATTATCAGGACGATTGCCCGAAATACCAACAATACTAGCAACATCTGTAACATGTCCCTTGCCGGTTAAAGCCAAAGAACCGTACAAATCAATTTGCACATATTCAGTTTTACTTAGTAAACCCTCTTTTATTATATATGTACCGAACATCCAACCGGCGAGCATTGGCCCAACAGTGTGTGAAGAGGAAGGGCCTACACCTAACTTAAACATATCAGCAACAGATAGATGATTATAATCTATTTTAAAACTATTCATTAAGACTCACTATTATTTTTTTTATATTTATAATATTTAATAATGGTGAATTTATAATTATATGTCAAATAGATTTTATTGTATGTTTAACAAGTTTTTCCGTGAAAAAGTTAGAATAATTTCTTTCTAAGAATTCTCTAACTGGTAGCAAATAAGGACTTTGCAAGGACTTTTCAAATAACGATAAAGAACGAGGTAAAAGTTCCAAATATCGATCTTTATTGTCACGAACACTTAAACGGACAAATATACCTAATATTTTTGCGTGTCTTTGTGCCGCCAAAATTTGATATGATTTATCAAACTCTTCACCGCAGTTCATAGATTTTTTATAATATTCATAATTATTTTTTATTACATTTTTATCGACATCAAGCCTTACATCTTCTAGTAAGCTCATTAAATCATAAGCCGGACTACCGATTAATGCATCTTGAAAGTCCAACAATCCGCACTTGTCATCTTTTAGTAACATTATATTGCCTGCGTGATAATCTCTTAGAACTAGTGTGGAGCGCATCATTGGCAATTCACCAAGCACTTTTAACCAAGCTTTTTCCCATTCAGATTTTTTTTCGAGACTCATTTCACCATAATAATACGGAATATACCAATCGCTTAAAATCTTAACTTCTTTTAAATACAATGGAATATCATATGGGTTTATAGATAGTGATGTAATAAACGGTGATTTGTGTAAATCGATTAATAAATCGGTTGCAAGAGAATATAATTTTTTACTATCGTAACCATTTTTTATAAGATTGATAAATGTATTATCTCCGAAATCTTCTAGTAGTAGAAAACCATTATCTGAATCAATTTTTAATAATTTCGGAGCATTAAAACCTTGTTCTATTAAATGTTTACCGATTTTTATAAATAAATCTGTTGGTTCTTTATCCGGTGGGCTATCCATTACCATAAAAGAACCGTCTTTTGTAACAACACGGAAATAGACACGAAAAGAAGCATCGGCTTTCTGCGGGATAATTTCTTTTACATCTTTAACATTATCATTTATAAATTTATCTAATAATTTTTTGCGCTTATTTATCATTTTTTATTTTATCTATTAAGTTAATTAATTTCTCGTCACCGTAAACAAATATAAACTTGGGGTTAAGTAATTTATATTTACCATACAATAATTCTTGTTTATCAATGGTTATAATATTACCACCAGCATATTTTAATATAGCGTGGCCGGCTCCGGTGTCCCATTCACAAGTATAACCAAACCTAGGGTATAGATCTGCCACACCTTCTGCTATCTTACAAATTTTTATTGAAGAAGTTAAGTCTAAAAATGACTTTACTTTTATACTTTCAAAAAATTTATTTCTTAAAGCTATATTTTTAGAAGCAAAATTATTTGCAATAACCAATTCAGAATTATTTTTAACTACAGAAATAGGTTTATCATTTTTGAATGCACCCAAAGGTGAACCAACATACAAATCGGAATTTTGGGGTTCGTACACAACACCCAATAACGGTTTATTATTTTTGATTAAAGCAATATTAATAGTAAAAAAATTATCCCTACTTATAAATGCTTTTGTTCCATCAATTGGATCAATTAACCAAAAAAATTCACTTGGAGTGAAATTATTATTAAATGATTCTTCGCCGTATATAGGAATATCAGGGGTTAATTGTTTAATATGATTAGTTATTAATTCTTCGGCCTTTTTATCAGCAATTGTAAAGGGGCTGTTGTCGGATTTATAATAAACATCAAGATCTGTTTTATAAACCTGCATTATATAATCACCAACTTTTCTTGATAAACTAGATAAAGAAGTAATTATATTATTATAATCCATTTATTTTTCCAATTTACCAGATAATTTTTGCAATACAGCTCTAGTATTTTGTAGATCACGAAATTCAAATTCATTACTTAAATGATTACACAAAGTGTCCCTTTGATTATTGTAAAATTCAAGTTTTTCAAATCCTAATTGTGTAATATTTAAAATCTTAGATTTTTTATGTTGTGGATTTTCAACTAATACTAACAAACCATCTTTTACCATACCATTAACTATAACTGATATGTTTTGTCTGCTATTTTTTAAGGCTCTAGCGACAGAGGATATTGTTGGAAATTTTAATTGATTGACGGCAAATAATAATTGCCATCTAGAAACAGTCATCTTAGAGTCACTTTTATAAACTATATTATCGAAATGCTTATTAAAAGTTTCAACTGTTCGGTTTAATGCTAGTAAAATTTTCTTTACTTCTTTTGCACTAGGATTCTTCATAACTTTTTTCTCACTATATTGACAATATATTGACATAGTTAAAAAATAATGTCAATTAAACATTCTAAATGCATTATATTTGATCTTATATATAAGTCTTTTAAACATTTTTGTTTTTTGTTTTTGTGATTTATCGTAACCAATATCACTGTTAATTGATTGTTCAATGTCTACTAAATTTTTATCGACTTGATAAATGTTTAATTTATGAATCCAGTATCCAAATAAAAAGTTGTCGATTTTCATATAAAATTCATCAGATGTTTTTATAAATTTATTGATGCCGTGTTGATTAATTGCATAACCTAATGCCCCGCCCCAATTTTTATATGATTTTCTTTTGGAAATTTTAGTTTTATATTCAGCTAAGCATAAATTTCTAACATATAGTCTAACACAATCTGCATCTTTGTTTTTTATATGTTCTAGTATATCATTAAAATGTTTACTTATTATAACATCGTCTTCTAAAATTATAGCCCAATCGACTTTATCTTGTTGTGCTTGCAAGATTGCCTTAGTATGAGATAAGAAAGCCCCTACCTCGGTTGTTTTTAGATGTTTACCTGTTATATTTATTGTGTTTTGATTATAATTTTTAAAGTCATTCAGTTGTTTGTTTTTTCCATCAACAGCATCAACAAAAACATATGGTATATTAGTTTGTAATAGTTGTTTTTGCATATGTTTACGACGATGCTTTGAACGACTTAAATTAATAATATATATTTTAACTTTCATAAAATATATTTAACACAATTAAATATAAATTACACTTTATAAGTTTAATGTTATTGTATATAATAAATTAAAATATTAAATAATAGTACTTCAAGTATAAAGAAAATCTATCAGGAATAAAAATGAACGATAACTCAAATGAAAATATATACGATGTAAATGCAAAAAACTTTCAAGAAAAGGTTATGCAACAATCTATGAAAACACCTGTTATGATTGATTTCTGGGCGGATTGGTGCCAACCTTGTAAAAAATTAATGCCAGTTCTAGAACAAATTGTAAATTCATACAAGGGCAAGATCAAACTAGCAAAAATTAATATTGATGAAAATAAACAAATGGCTGAACAAATGCAAATTCGTTCCGTTCCCACAGTTGCAATAGTTTACAAAGGTCAACCAATTGATGGTTTCAGTGGTAATATTGCAAAATCTGAAATAGAAGAAAAAATAAAAAAAATAGTTTTAAACGAAGCAAATGATGATGATGAACAATCTGAAAAAATAAATGTATTACTAGAATTATCAGAACAAGAATTCAAAAAAGGTAATTATGATAAAGCTATGCCATTATTTATGGAAGTGCTAGCAATAGAACCTGAACAAACTGTTGCTACGGCTGGTCTAGCTAAGTGCTACATTAATATGAACGATATTAAAACAGCACAAGAAATACTAGAAAATTCAAACCATCAAGATGATAGCAATATCAAAGAAGCATTAAAAATCTTGGATCTAGCAAAACAATCTAGTGGGATGGGCGATAAAAAAAAATTAAAAGATAAATATGAAAAAAATAAAAAAAATATCCAAGCTGGTTTTGACTATGCAATTGCACTATTCGGACTAGGAAAACAAGAGCAATCTATCGATTTATTACTTGAATTATTCAAACAAGATAAAGATTGGAAAGATGGCGCTATAAAAGATAAATTACTAGAATTCTTCGCTGTATTAGGTTTTGAAAACAGTATTGCAATTGAAGGACGAAAAAAACTCTCAACACTAATGTTTATATAAGGAAATATTATGGATAAAAAAAGCTTTTCAATGTTAGTTTGCCCAATCACAAGAACAACATTAAAGTACGATGAAAAAGCACAAGAATTAATATCAAAAAAAGCAAAGCTAGCCTTTCCAATTGTTGATGGTATTCCGATTTTGCTAGTTGAAAGAGCAAGAAAAATAAACTAAAAATGCAACAAAGCAGAAATGTTAAAGATATAAAGTTAAACAAACTCGATAAAAAAATAACTATTACATTCGATAATAACAAAATATATCATTACCCAGCTGAATACCTTAGAGTATATAGTCCATCAGCAGAAGTTAGAGGACACAGCAACCAACCACCAAAACTAATATATGGCCGTAAGCACATAGGAATTATGAACATAGAGCTAGTAGGAAATTACGCCATAAAAATATCATTTGATGATATGCACGATTCCGGAATCTATTCTTGGGAACTTTTATATGACTTAGGCGAAAATTTTGATAAATACTGGGATATGTACTTAAAAAGATTAAAACAAGAAAATAAATTAAGAAACCCATAATAAAAATATATTAATAGTCATTGAAAGCATATGATTAGTACAATAACGAACAAGTTTAAGATATTTGCAAATAGATATTAAAAATTAATTAAGCTCAACAGTTAAAATATTTTTTGAATTTACACCTGTATCTATTACTAATAAAACATTTTGTTTTTTCTGCTTTATAGCACTATTTACAATTTCTATACCATCTTTAACATTTTTAACAGTAAATGAATTAATTTGCGATATTACCATTCCCTTTTTCAGTATTCCGTACACAGAAGAAGTTTTCTTCACATCAAGAACAACTAATCCATTAACATTTTTTGCTATTGAATACCTTTTTCTAAGGTTATTATTAAGTGTTGCAACTATTATTCCAGTTTTTGGTAATTCTTGTTTTTTTGCAAGATTATAATTACTAGGCTCATTAATTGAAGCCGTCTTTTCATCTCGTTTCACAAGTAATATTTTTAATTCTTTTGCTTTACCATTTCTAATAACATTTAATTTTATTCTTTTGCCAATCGGTGCGTGGGCAATAATCATAGGTAGACGAATTTTCTTGGTTATTTTTTTACCATTAGCAGACAATATTACATCGCCAACTTTTAATCCGCCTTTATCAGCAGGTGAACCTGTTTGTAAACCTGTGATTATAACGCCATCAACTTTTTTCAAGCCTAAACTATCGGCTATATTTGCCGTAACAGGTCTAAATGATATACCCAACCAAGCACGACTAACAGAACCTTTTTCTATCAATTGTTTTGATATATTTTTTGCTAGATTAGATGGGATTGAAAAACCTAAGCCAATACTTCCACCTGTCGGAGAAATAATAATTGTATTAATACCAATTACCTTAGCTTGCATATTAATTAATGGACCACCAGAATTACCGCGGTTAATAGGTGCATCAGTTTGAATATAATCATCATATAAACCGGATTGAATATTACGCCCTCGTGCTGAAATGATACCTTTTGTTACACTACCGCCTAAACCTAGTGGGTTACCAATAGCAATTACCCAATCGCCAACTTCTGATCTATCGGAATTGCCAAATGATAATACTGGCAATTTTTTCTTAACATTTTTTAATTTTAAAACAGCAAGATCTGTAAGTGGGTCGGTTCCTTTGATATCAGCATCGTATTCAGTTCCATCTTGTAGTACAACTTTTACTTTATCAGCGCGGTAAATTACATGATGGTTAGTTAAAACATAACCTTTTTTATCAAAGATGAAGCCACTACCTTGTGAAGAAACTGGGCGTGGTGATTGTTGGTTTCTATTAAAAAATTCTTCTAAAAATTTTTCCATTTCTCTTGGTAATTCACCCTGATTAAACATCTGCTGATTAACGGGTTGAGTTGATTTAACCTGTATAGAGACGACTGCGGGTATAGTTTTTTTTACCAGTGGAGCAAAAGATTTAATTTCATAAGCACTTGCAGATGAAATAGCAAAAAGCATTATTGCAAATATGTATTTTATAGTTTTCATAGATATGAATATATTAAAATTTTATTATAAATTCAAGAAAGATATAAAATATTTTTCGGTATTAATTTTTAATAGCATACAATATATATTCTTGATTACCATCTGTACCTTTTAATTCACAAGGGATAACAGAATTTATTTTACATTTGCTAGAAAAATACATTTCAATTTTTTTTATTGCTTCAAGTACAGATTTTTCATTTTTAACAATTCCACCTTTACCTATATTTTGTTTGCCAACTTCAAATTGTGGTTTTATTAATACAATTAATAATCCGCCTGCTTTTAATAAATCTAGTGGTTTTTCAATTATTTTTAATACTGATACAAAACTTACATCACAAACTAAAATGTCAATGGGTGGGATAAAACCATCATTTAAATTTCTCGCATCTGTTTTTTCTAGTACTACGACTTTTTCATTATTTCTTATCTTGTCGTGTAATTGTGAATAACCAACATCAACAGCAAATATTTGTTTTACTCCGTGTGATAATAATACATCACTAAACCCGCCGGTTGATGCGCCGATATCTAAACAAATTGAATCTTTTTTAATATTTATATTTAATTTTTTTATTGCACTTGATAATTTTAATCCTGCTCTTGATACCCAAGGACAAGGATCCGATATAATTTCAATTTTATCATCAAAACTAACAATTTTATTTGGTTTATTTACTACAACATTATTTACTAAAACCATACCAGATTTAACAAGACTTTGTGCTTTGGTTCGACTGTCGCACAATTTTAAATCCAGTAATACTTTATCGATGCGTTCTTTATCCATCATATTTTATACGATATTCTTTAATATATTTAATAAACAACGGTAATAATACAAAAAACGATGCAATATATGATAAAAATAATGATATTAAAATTCCATATCCACCTAATGGAGTTTGTTTTAACACATAAGCACCACCAACACCAACAATCAATAATGTAATAATAAATAAAATAGAGCTAGTTTTTGTTTTTCCCATTCCATCAATAGCTGATAAAATCGAAAAGTATAATGAGTGAAAAAATTGATAACTAGAAACAATAATTAACATATTTATTAAAATAGGTTTAAGGATCTCGTAATCATCATTACTACTAAAAAATAAATCCGCAACAATTGGTGTAAAAACAAGAAAGAACAAACCAATCCCGCTTAAAAACAATGTCATTAAAAATGTTCCTGCATAAGCACTTAGTAAAATTTCATTAACATCTCTTCTGCCCTTTGCTATTCCCACATTTGTTAAAATAGCTGTTGCTGTACCAATAGCAAATAAAAACGCCATTGTGTCAACTTGATAAGACACCTGAAATCCAGCTAAATAAAATGTACCAAAACCAGCCATTAAAGTGTAATAATATACCATTAAACCTGATTCAATAATCATACGAATACTCATAGGAAAACCGACAAAAGATATTTTTTTAATTAATTTTAATTTAACTTTTTCTAACTCAGTTAATACTTTGTATTCCTTAAATGATTCATTATTAATTAATAAATATACCAATGATAACAAATATATAACATTAACTACAATAGTTGCAACAGCAGCACCACTAATACCCATAGGCTCGATAAAACCATCTAGACCAAAAACAAATATATAATCAAAAACAGCATTTAATACAAAAGCAACAAAACCTAAGTACATAAAATATTTTGCATTACCGGCAACCGTCATAAAGGAACGAATTGATGAACCCCATACCGCCAAAGGAATTGACCAAAGAAAAAAATCTGCGTAATCGTTGGCATATTTAATAATATTTTCAGGTTGTCCTATAAAAAGCAAATATTCATTTAATAAATATTTTGTTAAAAAGACACTTAATAATGAAACTGAAAAATTTAATGCCAAACTATGTTGGAAAATACCCCTAAGTTTTTTATAATCCTCTTGACCTTTTGCCTGCCCACATAATGATAGAATAGGTAGTGAAAAGCCCAATGCTAATAAAAAAAAGGGCATATATAATCTTATAACGAAACCGGAAGCCGCTAGTTCTTCGACACCCAGCCAACTAATTATTAAAACATCTGTTGTAACAATTAATGATTGAGCTAAATAAGCAAAAGAAACCAATAATGAAGGAACCAACATTTCTTTCATTTTTAATTTTACATCACTAAATCTAATGATGTCTGACATATTACTTAATTCCTTTTAATACCTGCTTAACAATATCACCTGAATTTAATTTAGCATAATCGTATTGTTTCCTAGGATTACAATGATCTTGAAATTCATCAGGTAATGTCATTGTACGAATTTTTTTACCATTTAACAAATCATTTTCACTTAAATAGTGTAATACCATAGCACCAAAACCACCTCTAACACCTTCTTCGATCGTAATAATAACATCATGTGATTTTACAATTTTAGAAATAAGTTTTTTATCTAGTGGTTTTACAAAACGCATATCAGCGATAGTCGGTTTAATGCCGTGCTTTTCATTTAATATCTCACTAGCTATTTTCACCTCAGGTAATCTAGTTCCTATTGATAATATAGCAACTTTTTTTCCTTGTTGCACAATTTTTCCCTTACCAATTTCAAATGATTTAATATTTTTTTGCCAATTTACACCGATACCTTCGCCCCTTGGATAACGAAAAGCAATAGGCCCATCATTATAATCATTAGCCGTTTTAACCATACAAGCAAGTTCATATTCATCACTAGGTGCCATTACAACCATATTAGGAAGTGTTGATAAGTAAGCCAAATCAAACATACCTGCGTGAGTCGCACCATCTGCCCCTACTAATCCAGCTCTATCAATAGCAAATTTAACCGGTAAATTTTGCACCGCTACATCGTGTATTACCTGATCATATGCTCTTTGTAGAAATGTTGAATAAATCGCAACAAAAGGTTTATACCCTTCACAAGCTAAACCAGCACCAAATGTAACAGCGTGTTGTTCAGCAATCGCAACATCAAAAGTTTTATCAGGATGTTTTTTTGCAAAATAGTTTAATCCTGTACCCGATGGCATAGCAGCGGTAATTGCAACAATTTTATCATCTTTATCTGCTATATTACTAAGCGTTTCACCAAAAACTTGTGTATAAGATGAAATATTGCTTTGCGATTTTTCTTGTTTACCAGTTTGTACACAAAACTTGCTTACACCGTGATACTTATCATGCGATTTTTCAGCTGGTTCATAACCATGCCCTTTTTTAGTAACTACGTGGATAAGAACTGGTCGATCTTCTTTCATATCTCTGACATTTTCAAGAACTGGTAACAAATGATCCATATTATGACCATCAATAGGGCCAACATAATAAAACCCAAGCTCTTCAAATAGTGTCCCGCCTGTAAACATACCGCGGGCGTATTCTTCGAACCTACCTGCGAGTTCAGCAATATTATTCGGCATTTTATGAGCCACATTTTTTGCAATATTACGCGCTGATAACCAACCCGAAGAAGAAATTAATTTTGATAAATAACCACTAATTGCACCAACCGGCGGAGCGATTGACATATCGTTATCATTTAAAATCACAATCAATCTATTTTTTAATGCACCCGCATTGTTTAATGCTTCGTATGCCATACCTGCACTTAATGCACCATCACCAATTACCGAAACAACATTATTTTCTCCGTCTTTTAAATCTCTTGCAACTGCCATACCTAAACCAGCAGATATAGAAGTTGATGAATGACCAGCTCCGAAACAATCATCTAAGCTTTCACTGCGTTTCGTAAAACCCGATAAACCACCAGCTTGACGAATAGTAGATAATTTATTTTTACGACCTGTAATGATTTTATGTGGATAAGCTTGGTGTCCTACATCCCAAATTATTTTATCATTAGGTGTTGTAAATACTTTATGCAAAGCAACACTTAATTCAACAACTCCAAGACCTGCACCCAGATGACCACCAGTTTTAGAAACTGTTTCAATCATAAAATTACGAACATCATCACATAATTGTTTTAGCTGTTCTTTATCTAATTCATTTACATCTGCCGATGAATTTACCTTGTCTAAAACATCATATTTCTTTGTCATTAACTATCCCTATCTATGATAAAGTCAGCAAGTTGTTTTAATGTTTGATTTTTTTCATCAAACATTTCTAACTCTGATTTTGCAGACTTAATCAAATCTCGTGCCAATTCTTGGGCTTTATCTGCACCCAATAATGAAACAAATGTTGCTTTGTTTTTTACATCATCTTTACGCACTGACTTACCCATTAAAATTTCATCACCTAATGCATCTAGTAAATCGTCTGAAACCTGAAATGCTAAACCTATATTACTTGCATAATTTTCCAAACATTGCATTTGTTTAGAGTTAGCCCCACCGACAATCGCACCAATTTTAACCGCACATTGTATTAATTTTCCAGTTTTTAAATTTTGAATATTTTTAATTTCTTGCATATTCAATAAGTCGTTTGATGATTCTGCTTGTAAATCACACATTTGCCCGCCAACCATTCCATTTAAGCCAGATGCTTTGGCAAGTTCTAAACATAATTTTGCGCGAACATCAGAATCTTTATGGGTTTTTTCATCTGCTAATATTTCAAATGCTAGTGTTAATAAACCATCGCCTGCTAATATAGCGGTTGCCTCATCATATTTTTTATGTAAGGTTGGTTGTCCACGACGCATATCATCATTATCCATACTAGGTAAATCGTCGTGAACCAAAGAATAACAATGCACACATTCTATTGCACTTGCAATTCTTAAAATTCTAGGGTCATTAATATCAAATAATTTTGCTGTTTCCATAACAAGAAAGGGGCGTAATCTTTTACCACCATTCATTACTGCACTAATACTAGCCTGTTGGACACGAGAAACATTGTTTTGTTCGTTCAATATGTTTTGTAAAACCTTGCGAATATTTTTGTCTGTTTGATACAGAGCTGATAAAATTTTTGTCATCATTAACCGTCAAAAGATTCAGTTGTAACAGTATCACTATCAACTTTAATTTTATCGATTCTTTGTTTTGCTTCATTAAGTTTTTTTGTACAAAAATCCTTTAACTTTGCACCTCGTTCATATGCTACGATGGCATCATCAAGTTCAATATCACCAGATTCAAGTTGTCTTACAATTTCTTCTAATTCAGTAAGAGCTTTTTCAAAAGTTATTTTATCATTCATTTTCACACCTAAAACAATAATTTATATTATTACATTATCAAGACAAGAATATAACAGCAAAAACAACTTTTAACAAACTTTTTTAATACTTAAAAAGAATCATTTTATAATCAATTTGACTCTTTTTAAGAATCATATAATTATTTGATTCTAAATTATTAAAAATAAATTTTATTCAGAAAGGTAAAGATATGTTTCATTTTGATTCATTTATATATGGTTTTCTTACTCACGGTGGATTATTAATGGGCGCAACTTTACCTGCAATATATTTATTAAGCCGTGGTTTATCTGGTCTACCAACTATACCAATGGCAACCGTATTCGCCCTTTCTGGTTTTATCGGAAGTGCGCTAGCAATAATAGGGGTGGCGAAAGTTTCAAATGATAACGAAATATTCAATATTATAATCAGTATAGCCGGTGCTAGTATTTTGCTATACAATGCTTTTAAAGCTTATCAAAGATCAAAAGATTGTGATATCTGCAATATAAAATATAAAAATTATGATTTGTTTTTTGCATTTTCTATATTTTGGTTAAATCCACACATTTACTTAGATATGATTATTGTATCAAGTTTTGTAAATAAATATAATTTACAAGAATCATTAAGCTTTTATTTCGGCTTTAATATAGTAACAGTTGTTTGGTTTTATGGCTTCGCTCTATTCGCTAAATCAGCAAACAATTTTCTTAGAAATAAAATGATACATAAAGGTATGCACTTATTATCGACTGTAATACTAGTTGTAATGGCATCGATATTAATAATGGGAATATTTAAACCAAGCTTAAACCATTATGGTCATAGTCACGATATAAAACAAGAACACAGTCACGAAGATGACCACGAACATAATGATTAACCTTTTATATCTATAATAGTTTGTGTATTTAAATCGGGTAATATTTCTAGCATATCGTCAATATTGATTGCAATACAGCCTTCCGTGCCACTATAATCAGGTTTAGCAATGTGCAAGAATATTGCTGAACCTTTACCTTTAACGGGGTTATTAACATTATAATCAAGTTCAATAACAATGTCGTATAAATCATCGTTACGCCACATTTTTTCGCAAGAGTAATCAAACGGTAATTTTATTAATTGATTATAACAATTGCTCTTAATATCGTCGCACCAACCCATATTTTCTTGAATTTTGAGTGCAGGTAATTGTGTGTTTGGTAATTTAATTTTATCACTACGATAAAATAATCTATTTAATTTCCATTTGCCAATTGGGGTTTTATTATCACCTTCACATTTATTTTTTATAAATCCATTTTTGCCAAAACTACATTTATATACTTTATTGTTTAAAAAAAACTTATTTTCTTTTACTATTATAGATGACATAACAAAGCCTTATAAAGATTTAAAAATGTATAATATATATATTAACACAAATGATATTTTAAAAAAAGCCATAGCTGATTTATTAGTAAATACAGATATAAAAATAGTTAATAAAGAACAAGCTAATTTAATAATATCAGAAAACAAAATTGAACAAGAAAATATAACTGTTTTGTTATTGGGCAAAGATATATCTGTCCCTTTTAAATTAGATAAATTATTAAAAATTATTAAATATCACATCGATAAGAAAGAGGTAATAATTTATAATAATATTAAAATCGATGTTAACAAATCAATAATTTATTACGACAACAAGAAATATTTACTAACTGAAAAAGAATTGCAAATATTTATTGCATTAATTAACAATAAAAAATTATCAGTGAAAGAACTATTAAATATAGCTTGGCGATATGCACAAAATGTAAATAGCAATACTGTTGCAACCCACATTAATAAAATTCGAAAAAAAATAAATAATAATATAATAAAAACAGATAACGATAATAATTATTTTATAAACTAAAAGGGATAATAAAATGAAAGCTTTAATTTTTGAAGGTAATACAAAACAAAGAAATAAATTTATCACAGCAAACGATAATTCTCCCTATCATAAATTATTCATTAAAACAATTAAACAAGTTAACAATAATATACAATGCGATGTAGCATTCCCAACTAATGATGACTATAAAATATTTTCTACATCAGATTTAAAAAAATATGATTATGTTTTTTGGACTGGTTCAAGCCTAAATGCATACGATGAGACTCCGGAAGTATTACAACAAATAGAACAGGCAAAAATAGTATTTGAATCAGGTGTTCCATTTTATGGTAGTTGCTGGGGATTGCAAGTTGCAGTAATGGCAAGTGGTGGTATGGTCTCGCCTTGTAAAAATGGAATCGAAATTGGCATAGCAAAAAATATTGTTAAAACCATCAAGGCAAAAAACCACCCTTTTTTAAACGGTAGAAATTCAAAATATAATTCACTTTGTGTGCATAGTAGCGAAACATCAAAAATACCAGAAGGGGCAACCTTACTTGCCTATAACAATCATTCAAATGTTCAAGCACTAGAAATAAAACATAAAAAAGGAATATTCTGGGGCGTACAATACCACCCAGAATTTGATAGTAATGAATTGCTAGGCTCAATAAAAAGAAATCCTAAAAAATATATAGAAATGGGAATATTAAATTATAACACAACACCGCAAGAACTTATTGATTCTATGGTTAATGGTTATGAAAACGACTTAGAAGAAAATAACAGATTAATAGAGTTTAAAAATTTTATTAATTATTTCAAAATGAAGTGAATGAAAACAAAATCTACAAACCGTATTTTAAGTTTTCATTCACAACAAAAATTAACTCATAAAATTAAATTTCTAATAATAATCTTTCTGGGTCTTCTATCAATTCTTTTATGCGTACAAGGAATGTAACAGCTTCGCGACCATCAATTATACGGTGGTCATAAGTAAGCGCCATATACATCATTTGTCTTATAACTATCTCGTCATCTACAACAACTGGGCGTTTTTCAATTTTATGTAACCCAAGTATAGCAGACTGAGGAGGATTAACAATAGGTGTCGATAACATAGAACCAAATACACCACCATTTGTAATCGTAAATGTTCCACCAGTCATTTCACTTATTGACAGTTTACCCTCTTTGGCACGACGACCAAAATCAGTAATACCTTTTTCAATATCCATTACAGACATCTCTTCTGCATTGCGTAAAATTGGAACAACTAAACCTTGTGGTGAACCAACAGCAATACCTATGTCTTTATAATTTTTATAAATTATATCATTGCCGTATATTTCAGCATTTACAGCTGGTAATTCTTGCAAGGCTTGAACTGCTGCCTTAACAAATAATCCCATAAAGCCTAATCTAGTACCGTGTTTCTTTTCAAAAGTCTCTTTGTATTTTTTACGCAATTCCATCAAGTGAGTCATATCAACTTCATTAAATGTAGTTAATAATGCTGCCGTGTTTTGCGATTCTTTTAATCTTTTTGAAATTACTTTGCGTAACTTAGACATCGGAACTTTTTCTTCGCCCCTATTATCTACTGGTCGCTCAGGTAAACTAGCTTCTTCTTTTTCAGATTTTGGCATTTTTGGTTTAACAGCCTGATCAGATTTATTTTCTGAACTAGCTGGAGCTGGTGATTTAGCAGGTTGTGCATTTTTAACATCTTCTTTAGTAATGTTTCCTAAACCACCTGTTGGTTTAACAGAAGCTAAATCAACACCTTTATTTTCTGATTCGATAACCGCTGACGGAGCAACAGCCGGACTAGTCTTGCTAGTAGAATCCTCAGCTGGTTTTTCTTCTTCTTTGGTTTCAACTGGTTTCTCTTCTTTGGTTTCAGCTGGCTTTTCTTCTTCTTTGGTTTCAGCTGGTTTCTCTTCTTTACTTGCAGAAGAATCACCCGAAGCACCTTCGGCAACCGTACAAACTAATGCACCAACTTCAACATCATCGCCTTCTGATACTTCTATGCTCATAATAGTACCACTTACAGGGCTTGGCATTTCCATACTTACCTTTTCAGTTTCAAGTTCACATATAGTTTCATCAACCTTTACTGTGTCCCCAACTTTTTTTAGTAACTTAGCTATTGTTGCTTCGCTTACTGATTCACCTAATACCGGTATTACTACATCCACTGTCATTTTTTTGTTCTCCTTAAAGCTTAAATGCTTCCTCAATTAATTTCTGTTGTTCAATTTGATGCCTGCTTAATAAACCTGTTGCAGGGCTAGCCGAAGCGATTCTACCTACATATTTAGGGCGATTTTTCTTCACACCAGCTTTTATTAAACACTCCTCAATTATTCTGTCGATATAATTCCACGAACCTGAATTTTTTGGCTCTTCCTGACACCAAATAAAGTCAGCCTTTTTATAATGTTTTAATTCCCTAGACAAGCCATTAAATGGGAATGGATACAATTGTTCTATTCGTAAAATATGTACATCAGTTCTTTTATGCTCTTTACGATATGCATCTAAATCATAGTATAACTTACCAGAACAGAAAATTACACGCTTAACTTTTTCACGAGCTTTCTTGTTTACCTTCTTACTTTCTGATTCATCTAAGTAATAACGGTGGAAGAATGAACCGTCTGTGAAATCAGATCTTTCAGATACACAAGATTTATTTCTTAGTAGCGATTTAGGCGTCATAAGAATAAGTGGTTTACGGAAATTCCTTTTTATCTGTCTTCTTAATGCGTGGAAATAATTCGCAGGGGTTGTGATATTACAAACCTGCCAGTTATCTTCGGCTGATAATTGTAAATATCTTTCAAGGCGAGCTGATGAATGTTCAGGGCCTTGTCCCTCATACCCGTGTGGTAATAACATCACTAGGCCGTTCATTCGCAACCATTTTGTTTCACCCGATGCAATAAACTGATCGATTATTACCTGAGCTCCGTTTGCAAAATCACCAAATTGTGCTTCCCATAATACCAATGTTTTTGGACTAGACATTGCATAACCGTATTCAAAACCTAGCAATCCAAATTCCGATAATGGACTATCTAGTGCTTGGAATTTTGCTTGTCCGTTACGAATATTATTTAAAGGTATATATTTTTTCTCTGTCTCTTGATCGTTAAGAACACTATGCCTTTGTGAGAATGTTCCCCTTTCACAATCTTCACCAGATAAACGAACAGGTATAGATTCCAATAATAACGAACCAAACGCCATTGCTTCGGCTGATGCCCAATCAATTCCTTGTCCGTTTTTAAAAGATTCTTGCATTACTTCCAAACGCTTTTTAACTTTACTATTAATATTAAAATCTTTTGGATATTTAACTAAATTATTAGAAACTTCATCAAATATTTCATCATCTATAAATGTTTCCCCGCGACGAATTTCATCTTTGCTAGGTGCAATAGTAAATCCAGACCAAGCTCCGGTTAACCAATCAGCTTCATTAGGTTTATAAGATTTTGCAGCTTTATAACATTGTTCTAATTCTTCGTTAATAGAATTAAATAAATTATCATATTCAGTTTGACTGATAACACCACTATCTATTAATTTTTTCGCGTATATTTCTACTGTTCTTGGATGATTTTTTATTTTGTTATACATCATTGGCTGTGTAAACATAGGTTCATCACCTTCGTTATGACCGTGTCTACGGTAACACCACATATCTATTACAACATCTTTGTTGAATTTCATACGATATTCAGATGCTAATCTTGCCGCAACAATACAAGCTTCTGGATCATCACCATTTACATGTATCACAGGGGCATCAATCATTTTCGCCATATCAGAACAATATGGTGATGAACGCGACTTAGACGGTTTTGTAGTAAAACCAATTTGGTTGTTAATTACAATGTGAACTGTTCCACCCGTTTTATAACCATCAAGTTGTGATAAAAGAAAAGTTTCAGCAACCACACCTTGACCAATAAACGAAGCATCACCGTGCAATAGTATTGCCATATTTTTATCGTAATCAACATCATTAGTTCGGTGTTGTTCCGCCGCAATTTTACCCAATACAACTGTATTAACCGCTTCCAAGTGACTAGGATTCGGAGCAAGAGTTAAATTAACAGTACAATTATTAAGTTTCCTAGTTGAACTAGCCCCTAAATGATATTTTACATCACCGGATACATCAACATCATCAGGATTTGCAGAACCACCCAAGAATTCACTAAATAAAGCAGTATATGGTTTTTTAAATACATTACACAACATATTCAATCTTCCGCGGTGTGCCATTCCCATTACTACTTTTTGAACGCCTTTTTCACCAACTCGCATTATTACTTGTTCTACTAATGGGATAAGTGATTCACCACCATCAAGACCAAATCTTTTTGCTCCGCGGTGCTTTTTATCCAAGAATTTTTCAAATGAATCTGTATGAGCAAGTCGGTTTAAAGTCGTCTTTTTACCTTCATCATGAAATGTATATAATTCATTATTACTTTCTATTCTTTCACGGAACCAATCTTTTTCTTTCTTGCAAGTAATGTACAAGAATTCATATCCCAATTTACCACAATATAGTTTTTCACAAACATTTATGATTTCTCGTAATGTAGCACTTTCCAAACCAAATGAATAATTAAGGAATATAGGTCTATCCATATCTGTTTCAACATTAAAACCATAAGATTCAGGTTTTAATTCAAGATTTTCTTGGTAATCACGCATACCCAACGGATCAAGATCAGCCTTGAAATGACCAAAAACACGATAAGCACGAATAAATAACATTGCCCTTGCTGTATCTAGTGTTGCTTGCCTAGTATCAGAAGAACTTAATCCCGTACCGTTTTGCAATCGATTTAAAGCATCATTTAATGTTGCAACAATATCGTTTGGTTTTTCATCAAAAGACATATCAGAAACTGTTTTATCTTCGCTATCTACACCAACTACACGAGTTTCGCGACCACCTTTTAATTCCCTTAGTGCCGTTGTGCTTTCCTCTTCTAAACCAGAGAAAAACTCCACCCACTCACTATCAACACTTGAACTATCTTTTAAAAATTTCTCATACATGTCAGATATGTAAGTAGTATTTGCACCAAACAAATATGAATAATCACCTGAATAAGACATAATTTATCCTTTTAATATTTCCAACATTGTTTCACCTAGTCTTGATGGACTTGGGCTAACAGCTATTCCTGATTTTTCCATAGCCGAAATCTTTGATTCAGCCGTGCCTTGACCACCACTAATGATTGCTCCGGCGTGTCCCATTCGCTTACCAGCAGGAGCCGTAACACCAGCAATAAAGCCAACTATTGGTTTTTTAATTGAATGAGATTTTACAAATTCAGATGCTTCTTCCTCAGCTGTCCCACCAATTTCACCAATCATAATGATTCCATCAGTATCATCATCGTTTAAGAACAAGTCTAAACAATCAATAAAGTTTGTTCCATTAACCGGATCACCACCAATACCAATACAAGTTGACTGACCCAAACCAGCAACCGTTGTTTGATGAACTGCTTCATAAGTAAGTGTTCCTGAACGACTTACAATCCCTATCTTACCAGATTTATGGATATGTCCAGGCATAATACCAATTTTACATTCATCAGGAGTAATAATTCCAGGGCAATTAGGGCCTATCAAGCGACTATTTGTTCCTTTTAATGCATCTTTCACACGAACCATATCCAAGATTGGAATACCCTCGGTAATTGCTACGATTAATGGAACTTCCGCTTCGATGGCTTCAATGATAGCCGAACCTGCAAATGCAGGCGGTACATAAATAACAGAAGCATCAGCATCTGTTGTATCAACAGCATCTTTTACTGTATCGAAAACTGGTAATTCTAGATGTTTTTGACCACCTTTTTTAGGGGTAACACCACCAACCATATTTGTTCCATAACCAATTGCTTGTTCAGAGTGGAATGTACCTTGTGCACCTGTGAAACCTTGACAAATAACCTTTGTATCTTTGTTTATTAATACCGACATAATTTATTATTTTCCTTTCACTAGTGCTACTATTTTTTCCGCTGCATCTTCTAGATTGTCAGCAGGTGTCAAATCAATATCACTATTTGCTAATATTTCTTTTCCTAATTCCACATTTGTACCTTCTAATCTTACAACTAATGGCACGGATAGGTTTACTTGTTTTGCAGCATCAATGATACCATTTGCAATAACATCACATCTTACAATGCCACCAAATATATTTACTAATATACCTTTTACATTACTATCTGACAATATAATTTTAAAAGCTGCTGCAACTCGTTCTGCGGTTGCTGTTCCGCCAACATCAAGGAAGTTAGCCGGTTCAGAACCCTTTAATTTAATAATATCCATTGTTGCCATTGCAAGACCAGCACCGTTAACCATACAACCAATTTGACCGTCTAGCTTAACATAATTTAATTCCCAATTATCAGCTTCTAGCTCCATTGGATCTTCTTCGGTTTCATCTTTTAATTCAGCAACATCTTTGTGACGATACAGTGCATTATTATCAAATGACATTTTCGCATCAAGGGCAATAATATTATCCTGTTTTGTTATAACAAGTGGATTAATCTCTATCATCTCTGCATCTAATTTTATATATGCATCATATAATTTTGATAAAAATTCTTGTGCCTGAGATGTTAAGGCTTCCGGAATACCTAAACCATCAGCAATGTATTTAGTATCAGAATCAGTAATTCCAGAAATTTCTATGTGACGACGAATAATTTTTTCAGGTGTTTTTTCAGCAACATCTTCGATATCCATACCACCTTCTTGTGAACACATAAACATTACTTTGCCTAGCGCTCTATCAAGTAAAACTGATAGGTATATTTCAGTAGCAATTTCAGAACCTTCTTCTACATAAAGTCTATTAACTTGCTTACCATCAGCACCCGTTTGTTTTGTAACAAGGATTTTACCTAACATAGATTCAGCTTCTGATAGAACTGTTGACTTGTCAAAAATTACTCTAACACCGCCTTTATCTGAATTGTCATCTTTGAAACGACCAGCTCCACGCCCACCTGCGTGAATTTGTGATTTTACAACCACAACATCTGTTGTTAATTCATTTGCTACTTCTTGAGCTTCTTGCGGAGTGAATGCAGGTTTCCCATTAGGAACAGTAACTCCACATTCCTTTAATAACTGCTTCGCTTGATATTCGTGTATATTCATTAATAATTTCCCTAAATAAACATTTAAAAACTAGCTAGATAATAATTTAAATGAAATCAATTTTCAATATAAATGCAAATTTAATGTCAACACATTGACACTCGCAATAAAACATATTAAATTGACTTTAATATCAATAGAATATACATTTCTAGTTGAAAAAATAAATAACTTTTTAGAAAGTAAATAATTAATGAAAATTTTATTCTTGGGTGACATAGTTGGGAAATCTGGTCGCAATGCTTTAAAAAAATATCTTCCTGAATTACAACAATCACTAAAACCTGATTTTATTATTGTTAATGGCGAGAATTCGGCTCACGGATTCGGAATTAATAAATCAATAGCTGATGAATTATTTGAACTAGGGGTTGATTGTATCACATTAGGCAACCACGCATTTGATAATGCTGATATTTACAATTGGATTGATAATGAACCAAGAATCGTCCGCCCAGATAATATTTCAAAGCAAGCACCAGGCAAAGGGGCTCAGGTAATTGATAGCAAAAACGGGCATCGTGTCCTTGTTTGTAATATACTAGGGCGAGTATTTATGGATCCATCATATGACAATCCATTTGATAGCCTAGATAAATTAATTCCTGAACGAGGTAACCCAATAAGTAACGGACTAGATGCAATTGTTGTTGATTTTCACTGCGAAGCAACTGCCGAGAAGCAATGTGCCGGCTGGTATTTAGACGGAATAGCCTCATTAGTTATTGGCACACACACCCATATACCAACCGCCGATTCTAGAATTCTTAATAATGGAACTGGCTACCAAACAGATGCGGGAATGTGCGGTGCATACAACAGCGTTATCGGTATGGACACAGAAATAGCATTAAACAGAATTCTAGGAAAATTACCAAGAAGCCGTCATCAACCAGCCGAAACAGGCCTAGGCATCACCGGCGCATTCATCGAAACGGAAACCACAACCGGATTAACAAAATCAATAAAGAATATAAAATTAGGTGAAATATTTTAACAAATTTATAAAGTAAACTAAATATGCAAAACGAAAAAATACAAAACAACCTCCCCAATA
>JAQWUY010000008.1 GCA_029250225.1 Alphaproteobacteria bacterium
AAAAAGAATACTTTGTAAATCGTGTCCAACAGAAGTTATAGCTTTATCCATTACAATATTACCTAATTTAATTATATTTCCCCTATTTAAAGGTAGTTTACTAGCTTCCTCTTGTGTCATATATCTATTTCTTTTAGCACGAGATATTCTATAAAAATAATCTGTATCTACGTGTTCAGACCTATGCTTAGCAATCAATTGGTTTATCCCATTCGTTAAACATATAGCTGGAAGACTATCTAGAAAACTAAGACCTTTGCTGATTTCTTCAGCAGTCATCCTCGAAATAATTTTAAGACTATTAATTTTATTAATTCTAAAATATCTATCGACATTTCTTTTTAATTTTTCATAATCACTTACCACCAAAGTTTTTTTCGATTTAGTAGTTCTCATAGACCTATTCAAAATTAAAGCAAACCTCCCATACAATCTTAATAATATTTCTTCCATTATAGACAAATTATTAAATTCATTTCTAGATTGAACAGCGCTAATTTTACTTTTTACAGCATATTCTTTGTTTCTATATTCATATTTAATTTTCCCCTTTCTACGCTCCTGTGAAAATTCGGGAAAACAACGAGAATCTCGAATAATTTTTTCAAAATTCTCTCGATCAAAACGATTTAAACTATGGTGATATTCTCCGTAATTCATTTGACGACCTCCTTGTTATTATATTTTTGAAATATTATTTAGATTACAAATTAATCACGGCAAATTATTTCTTATTAGAATAAGAAATAAGATTCGTAAAAAACTTATACGATTTGTAAAAAAAAATTATTAGTAAATTATAGTATCAAGAAATATACTATTTAAGGATGTGTAACATATTTATAATTATACTGCAAGTATAATCTTTAAAAATATTTAATTATTTAATATACCGTAAATATTTTATTGTTTTAATTTTGCATTTTTCTTGAAAAATGGGATATGCACGAACATAAATAATATATTTAATCCAGTTAGTCCAAAAATCTTAAATTGCACCCATTGAGTTTCTGTGAAATTACGCCATACAATTTCATTTGCCACAGCACATAATAAGAAATAAATAACTGTATTGTTACACAATTTTTTCCAAGCTTCGTCATTCATTAAAACTGATGAAGCCATTACTTTTTTAAGAGCATTAAAGTTGGTAAAATTAACACTAAATAATATACCAGCAAATATTAATGAAGCAATAGTTGGCTTCATTTTTATAAACGAAGTATCACCTGAAAGTACAGTTAATCCACCAAAAAAGCTCAATAACAAAGCCGTAAAAATATGTGTGTATGGTATTTTACCTGTTTTTTTCCAAATAATAGGTAAAACAAATAAGGATGCAATTACCAAAGCAATAGTTGCAGTAACGATATCATAAAAATAATATCCTAATCCAAAAACTATTAAAGGTAAGTATTCAAAAATCATTATGTCTCCAATCTTATTATATTTATAATCCCATTAATGAATGAGCAAAATCTTTTGCAGTAAATGAATTTAAATCATCAACCGTTTCACCGACACCAACAGCATAAATAGGTATATTATATGTATTAGCAATATTTACTAACACCCCACCTTTTGCTGAGCCATCTAGTTTTGTCATAATTATACCAGATATATTAACAGCCTGTTTAAAATGATTAACTTGTTCTAACCCATTTTGCCCCACTGTTGCATCTAATACTAGTACCACTTCATTTGGTGCTTTTGGAATAACTTTTCCGATTACACGGTGAATCTTTTTCAATTCTTCCATAAGGTATTCTTTATTATGTAATCTTCCTGCTGTATCAATTATTATAACATCAGCTTTACTAGAAACACCTTTTGTAACAGTTTCATATGCCAAAGCACCAGCATCAGAACCTTCTGGTTTACTTATAACATCACAACCTATTCTTTTACCCCATATTTGTAATTGCTCAACCGCTGCCGCACGGAAAGTATCACCCGCACCCAATATTACCTTTTTACCATCTTTTACATATTGTTGTGCCAGTTTTGCAATAGTTGTTGTCTTACCAGAACCATTTACACCAACTATTAATATAACTTGTGGATTATTTTTAATTTCCATAGGTTTACAAACAGGTTGCAAAACATTTTCTATTTCAAAAGCTAAGGCTCTTTTAATTTCAATGTCAGATATTTCTTTTTCAAATTTATTTTTTGCTAAATTATTAGCCATCTTTTTTGAAAGCTCAACCCCCATATCAGACATTATTAAAATGTCTTCTAAGTCTTGTATTGCTTCTTTATCAAGCTTTCTTTTTGTAAATACACCTGTGATATTTTCAGATATTTTAGCAGACGACTTTCCAAGCCCTTTAAATAATTTACCTAAAAATCCAGATTTGCTAAAAGAATCCTTATTTTGTTGTAAAACAGTTTTATCTTTTTTAACAACAGCTTTTTTAACAACGGCTTTTTTCGCAGTACTCTTTTTCGAAACAGCTTTTTTAACAACGGCTTTTTTCGCAGTACTCTTTTTAGTATCTTTTTCTTGTTTTTTATCAGTTTTTCCTGATATTTTCTTTATCCAATTTAATACCATTATACAGCTTCTTCCATAATTATTTTACCTTGTAGCGTGTTATTTGATTTTAACCCTGTAATTTGAACTTGCACTAATGAACCTTCTGGAATTGAATCTTCAATTTCAACTAGTGCATAATGTTCTGTATAACCACGATTATTTTTTTCAACTAAAACATTTACTATATTGCCGATCTGAGATTTAAAGAAATTAGATTGTAATTTATTTGATAAATCTCTTAATTTTTTGGCTCTTTCCCTGCGAATTGGCATTGGTACCTTTTTGGGAATTCTTTCTGCTGGTGTTCCTTTTCTTTCTGAATAAGGAAAGGCGTGTATCCAAGTTATATTAAGCTTTTCAATAATATCCATAGTATTTTGAAACATTTCTTCGGTTTCAGTTGGAAATCCGGCAATAATATCAGCACCGAAAGTAATATCAGGGCGACAACTTCGCAAACGATTAACTAAATCGACAATATCATCAGCACTATGTCTGCGTTTCATTCGTTTTAAAATCATTGTATCACCAGATTGTAGTGACAAATGCATATGTGGCATTAATCGCGGTTCATCTTTCAAGACATTAAATAAATCGTCATCAATTTCAATACAATCAATAGATGATATTCTAAGCCTAGGAAGTTCTGGAACTAAGTTTAATAATCTTTTTACCATCTGTCCTAATGTTGGCTTACCTGGTAAATCTTCGCCATATGATGAAATATCCACACCGGTTAAAACAATTTCTTTGTAGCCTTGTTTAACTAATGTTTGTATTTGTTTAACAATTTCACCCATTGCAACAGAACGAGAATTACCGCGACCATAAGGAATTATACAGAAAGTACAGCGGTGATTACAACCATTTTGCACTTGAATAAACGCCCTAGTATGCCCATCAAAACCAGATACTAAATGCGGTGAAATTTCTTCGACCTCCATAATATCATTTACTTTTATTTTTTGATTATGGCCTAAAAATGGATTTTGCATTGCCTGATATGTATCAGATTTCATTTTTTCGTCATTACCAATTACCAAATCAACTTCACCCATCTCAGAAAATTCTTCGGCGTGTACTTGTGCAGCACAACCTGTAACAATTATTTTATGATTAGGATTTTCTTTTCTAAGCTTTCTAATAGATTGCCTTGCTTGTCGTTCTGCTTCGGCAGTTACAGCACAAGTATTGACGATAATAGTATTATCGAGACCTGCGTCTTTGGCGTGATTTCGCATCACCTCGGATTCATAGGTATTTAAACGACAACCAAATGTTATTACTTCAACTTTTTTAGTCATATAAAAATTCACCTATAAAAGATTTTTCGTATGCACCACACATTAAAACTTCACCTTTTTCATTATAACTGATATTTAAATCGCCACCATCTAGATGAACTAACAATTCATTATCACATATTTTTTTTGCATTACAAGCAACAAATACAGCACAAGCACCGCTACCGCAAGCCTGTGTTATCATACCACCGCGTTCCCATACACGCATTCGCACACCGTCTTGTGTCTTAGAAATAAATTCAACATTAGTCCCCTCGGGAAACATTGGATTATTTTCTATTTTATTACCAATTCCAGCAACATCTATTTTTTCTGCATCATCAACATATATAACAATATGTGGATTACCCATATTTACACAATATCCGTTATAACCCATTATTTCAACATTAGTTGTATCTGCTTCACTACTAAGAGGAATTTCATTCCAATTAGTTTTTGGCTTTCCCATATTAACAGAAATATTACCACCTTGCTTAAAACAAGATAACAATCCGCTAATAGTTTCAATTACACAATTACCATCATTAAACAAGCTTGCCACACAACGAGTTGCATTACCACAAGCACCGGCAATCGAACCATCATAATTATAAATATTCATAAAAATATCAGCTTTTTCAGATTTATCAAGTACTATAAATTGGTCACAGCCAACACCCCAGCGTCGATCTGATATTTTAGCAATAAAATCCTTATCGCTAGGTACGGTATTTTGTCTTGCATCAACTATAACAAAATCGTTACCTAATCCGTGCATTTTTATAAATGGTATATTCATAATAGTTTTATATCCAAAAAATTGATAAAATTCAACACGAATCAATCAAAAATCATCTTTTAACTTGCGATATGTTGCAAATTCATCAACTGTTTTTGCAATTAAAAAAGGATTATTTTTTATCTCATATTTCAACAAACTAGGTACAGTTGGAATATTAGATTTAATTTTATTATTTAATTCAACTAGACAATCGCTTGAAATATCAACAACCGTTTCTGCGAATTCAATGTTTTGTTTAGTATATTCGTGGCCAGAATAAATTAAAGTATTAATAGGTAATTTTTTTATCTTTTGCAAACTTTCAAAAAATACTTCATAAGAGCCCTCGAACATTCGCCCGCAACCCATTGTAAACAATAAATCACCAGTAAACACAGTGTTTATTTGAGGGAAATAAAAGGATAAACAGCCTATAGTATGACCATCACTTTTAATAACATCAAGATTTAAGCCTTCTAGATCATATTTTTGTCCTGCTAATAATTCAAAATCAAGCTTAGGTAGTCTATCTTTATCTATTTTATTTCCGTAAACCTTTGCACCTGTTTTTGCAACCAAATCATCCACCCCTTGAATATGGTCGGAATGATGATGTGTTAATAATATGTATTTTAAATTGAGCTTATTATCTTTTATGTAGTTATAAATTGGTTTAAATTCGGGAACATCAATAATAATAGCATCTTTGCTTTCTTTGTTAATTATAACATAAGAATAATTATCTTTAAGAACTGGTATGGTTATTACTTTATACATTTTATGCCTAAAAATTTGGGGGTTATCAGCCCCCAATAATATTATATTAAGATATTTTTTTCAAGTTATCTTCGATCATGGTGTTTGTCAGAAATCATTCTTTTTTTACGGCGCAGTCTTTTTGCTATGTGTTCTAAAGCTAACTCAAAAGAACTATAAGCATCGCCTGCCATACCATTTGCATCAATATCAACATATTTGTTAACATGAACATGTATTTCCGTGTTAAACATTTTACCGCTTTTCTTAATAACAACCCTAGCATCGATTGCCTTAGAAAAATATTTTTTTATAGTCTCTTTAATAGATTCTGTAATGTGTGATGGTAAAGTTTTACCGACATCAACATTTATACCTGTAATTTGTAATTGCATATCTATCTTCCCTTCAATTTAATTTTATTTATATTTTTTATTGTATAGTTAGATGATAACAAAAAAACAAGATATGTTATATAAGCATTGTAACTAATTGACTTTTTAGATAAATTCTGTATAATTATTAAAAATTGAACTCTTCCCCTAAATACACTTTTTTCACTTGTTTATCACCAACAATTTGTTTAGGAGTTCCGTGTTTTAATATCTTTCCATCATATAAAATATATGCTCTATCAACTATTTTAAGAGTTTCAAATACATTATGATCAGTAATTAAGACACCAATATTTTTTTCTTTTAATTTATCAATTAATTCTGATATTTCTGTAACAGAAACAGGATCAACCCCAGCAAGTGGCTCATCTAATAATATATAAGATGGGCCTGATGCCAAACACCTAGCTATTTCCAGTCTACGGCGTTCTCCACCTGATAATGCAACAGAAGGTGAATATCTTAGATGAGAAATTGAAAATTCTTCTAAAAGTGATTCTAGCATACTTTCGCGAATCGCATAATTATTTTCAATGTTTTCAAGAACAGCCATAATGTTTTGCTCAACATTTAATCCCCTGAATATAGAGTTTTCCTGCGGTAAATAACCTAATCCCATTCTTGCCCTTACATGCATTGGATAATCACTAACATCAATACCATCTATTGTCATATTGCCGACATCAACCTTAATAAATCCAGATATAGCGTAAAAACAAGTAGTTTTACCTGCGCCATTTGGCCCTAAAAGAGCAACAACTTCACCACGATTTAACTTTAAACTTACATCGCTTAAAACACTTCTATCGTCATAGCTTTTACCTATGCCATTAACAACCAAACCATTATCAACTTTATTTTTTGCTTTATCTGTCATTTTTTATTCTTAATTACAATTTTTAAATTACCTTGTGCTTTTAAATCACCATTTTTTTTATTATACACTGCTTCGTCAGAATTGATAATAATATCTTTACCTACATACTTTACATTTCCTTTTGCCGTATATTTATCTTTCTTAGTTTCAACCTTCATTTTTTTAGCAGTTAATACTTCATTACTACTGTTTTTAGTTATTTTAGCATTTTCTAAATTTTGTTCATCTGTTTTATTTGCATATGCCCTAGATGCCTCAACACTTATATCACCGCCTGCATCATCATACTTCATATTAGTTAAATAAACTTCATTGTTCTTTGAATTATTTACCGCCTCTTTAACTTTTACACTAACATTAGTAATATCAGAAAATATAACCGGAATTAAAATAGTAGCAACTAAAGCTACCAATACACATAATAATAAAACCTTAAAAAGCCAAATACGCCAAACACTATAAGACAATGCCTGAATGTATCTTTTTTTTAATGATTTTTTATTATGAAAAATACTCAAATTATGCAACCCCTGACTTTAATAGGTCGTGGAAATGAACTAATCCCAAAACAGATTTATTTTCAACAACAAATACTGCACTAATATTTTTTTCTTGCATAGTCGCAAGAATTTCACTGCCGATTGTATCAGTATTTACTGTGATTGGTTTTTTTATCATTATATCGTCTATTTTCTTGGATTTAATATCAATTGATATATTGCGTAATAAATCACCATCAGTGAAAATACCAACTAAATCATTGCCATCAACAACACCAACACAACCAAACCTTTTATTTTCCATTTCAATTAAAGCATCTGATAACATAGCGCCCTTATTTACAAGCGGTAATTTATCACCGGTTATCATAATATCACAAGCCTTTAATAACTGCGAACCAAGTTTCCCACCTGGATGAAATTTTTTGAAATCATCAGCCCCGAAATCTTTTTCTTGTAATAAACAAACAGCTAAACAATCACCCAAAGCAAGGGTCGCCGTAGTAGAAGTAGTAGGAGCCAATCCCAACGAACAAGCTTCTTTTACATCAGGTAATTCTAGGACAAAATCACAAGATTTACCCAGTGTAGAATTACGACTTTTTGTAATAGCAACAGATTTAATATTATTGCGTTTTGTATAAGAAATAATATCTTTTATTTCACTTGTTTCACCACTATTAGATAACAACAGAACAATATCATCTTTATCTACCATACCTAAATCACCGTGCGATGCTTCGGCTGGGTGAACAAAATATGACGGTGTGCCTGTACTAGCAAAAGTCGAAGAAATTTTATTTCCAATATGTCCAGACTTACCCATACCAGATACTATAATCTTGCCCTTACAATTCAACATTAACTCAATAATATTATCAAAATCAGTTAAATCTTGCTCTGCTAATGTTTTTAAAGCCAACATTTCTGTTTTTAATATTTCTTTTGCAACTTTTTTATAAGACATTAATATTCCTTATATAAATAATTATGTATGTGAAAATATATCCATTTCACCGAAACCCTCTAAATCAAGAATAGCACGAGTCATAAGATATTTAAACGATTGTTTTGCTAGGTCCCATCTTCCTTCGCGATCTAGCCTTTTATCAAGAATAATTTTCAATTCGTGTAAAAAGATCACATCATTAGAAGCATATTCTTGCTGTTCAGGTGTTAATTCACAAGCTCCCCAATCAGATGATTGTTGCTGTTTATTTAAATTAATCCCTAGTAATTCATTAACCAAATTTTTTAATCCGTGTTTATCAGTATATGTTCTAGTAAGTTTTGATGCTATTTTTGTACAATAAACAGATTTCGTTTGCACGCCTAAATAATGATATAAAACTGCAATATCAAACCTAGCAAAATGAAATATTTTTACTATATCTTCGTTCTCTAATAATGATGATAAATTAGGCGCCGAGTAATCATTGCCATCAAACTTAATTAAATGAACAACACCATCACCAAAAGTAAGCTGTACTAAACACAATCTATCCCTAATTGGGTATAATCCCATTGTTTCGGTATCAATAGCTACACTATCGCCGAATGACACATCACTAGGTAAATCGTTTGAATGCAATTTAACCTGCATATCACTAAATTGTTTTATTTTTTTAATCATAAATATCAACCTCTACAAGAAAAATACTTGTAAAATTAAAAAAAGGCAAGTTTTTAGTTTTTGTTATTTCTTAACGGTAATTTTTTAATAAAAGGAATTAAGGCACAACACAACACCAAAGCAGTCAATAAAATAGCAATAGGCATTGGAATAATAGTCTGCCCAGATTGATTATAATTTATTTCCCAGCCATAAATTGCTATCAACTTGTTAAATAACATACCAGCCCCAATTGAAAAACTACAAACAGACAATACATATATCAACGAAGCCTTTTTACCCATAATTTTCGACACAACTCCAACAGTCGCTATATTAGACGCAGGACCAGCTAACATAAATGTTAATGCCGCCCCCGGAGACACCCCCAACAACAACAAGCTAACCGCAATCGGCGTTGATGCAGATGCACAAATATACATAGGAAACCCAATAACAACCATAATTAACATCGCCAAGAATCCATCACCATATTGTGTAAATATCCCCTGCGGAATTACAGTTTTTATTAATGCGGTTATAATTAATGCAATCATTACAAATTTAAAACTATCATTTAAAATAATCGTAAAGGAATATTTTTGCCCCTCTACAAATCTCGTCAAAATACCAACTTTCAATGATTTCTTAGAATCATCGCCCTTAGCCCCTTTCTTGCTCGCACAACAGGGACTTTTTTCTGTTTTTGGCTTAGGCGTTACATTATCCCTAGTTGCAAAAACAATAATCCAAGCCGTGCAAATTGCCGTAATTAATGCAGAAATCAATCTCCCCACCATAACTAATGGGCCTAACATTGCATAAGATATAGATAAACTATCGAACCCAGTTTCAGGAGCCGAAATTAAGAAAGAAGAAACTGAACCCTTGCCGGCCCCACTACGGCGCATTTCCATCGCAACCGGAATAACAGAACAAGAACACAGCGGAATAGGCGCACCCAAAAACGCAGCTTTTATAGGCGAAGCCCAGTTTTCTTTTCCTAAGTGCTTTGCAATAAAATTACTAGGTACAAAAGACTTTAACAATCCCGACATAAAAAACCCAAAAGCAAGAAACGGTAATGCTTCTAACATTATACTAAATAAATTATCAAAAAATTCCATACCAACCCCAATATATTAAACCACTTCCCATATGTTAATTTGTAAAAAAAATAATGTCAATTACTTACTATGGGTTTTT
>JAQWUY010000012.1 GCA_029250225.1 Alphaproteobacteria bacterium
GTTGATAAAAGAATTGATTTATTGCAACAAAAACACGATACATTTATCCAATATAAAAATGCTTTAATGCAGGGTTTATTTCCACGCAAAGGACAAACAAACCCAAGTATGCGATTAAACGATAAAAACAACAACCCATTTACAAAAAATTGGCAAAATAAAAAACTCGGTGATTATTTTACATTTTTTTCTGGTGGAACACCTAATTCAACAAATACAGAATATTATAAAGGCAATATTCAATTTATTGGATCAGGTGACATTCATAAAAAATTTGTAAATAAAAATATTAATCTAGAAGCTCTAAATAATTCTTCATCTAGAATGATAAAAAAAGGTGATTTGTTGTACTCCTTATATGGTGCAAATAGCGGAGATGTTGCAATTTCCAAAATGAATGGTGCAATAAATCAAGCTATATTATGCATAAGAAGTAATAAATATAATACTTGCTTTTTATATAAGAATTTACTTTTTAGAAAAGAGTTTATAATTTCTAAATATATTCAAGGAGGACAAGGTAATTTATCTGCTAATATTATTAGAAAATTAAAATTTCACTTTCCCGAATTAGAAGAACAAAATAAAATAGTAGGTTTTTTATCATCGGTTGATAAAAAAATAGAAAATATATCAAATCAACTAAACCAATCAAAACAGTTTAAAAAATCCCTAATGCAAAAAATGTTTATATAGATTTGCCTACTTCGACAAAATATAATTTTCCAAGTTAAAAAATCCCTATTATGGTTGAATTTTTAACATTAAATGCAATTAAAGGTATAAAACAATTATTCTATATGCTAGTATACCGCAAAAGATAAAAATATCTCAAATAAACTAAACCAATCAAAACAGTTTTAAAAGGGTACAACGATGAATTACCATATTGAATATTTTAAAAAAAAGGGAGGAAAAAAATATCGCGAAGGTGAGACTACTAAACTTGAAAAAAAATTAATCAAATCGATGTTAAATTACAATATTCGTAATCAAGATATACTATATATAATAAATTATGGAAGAGAAACAACAATTAATTCAGCAAGGATAGACGATGTAATAAAAAAGGATGACTTCATAGAAAAAGTATGCGATAACGAATTAGAAAAATATATTTCTAAAATAAATCATATAAAAGAAATAAGTTATAGATTAAAAAAATCAAGAGAAGCAATGATAAATGCTATACAAATATTTAATAATCCATCAATGGAGTTTAAATATGAAAGTTTTTGTGTTTTTTCACAAATTGCTTGGCTTGGGCTATTACAAGAAATTATGGCTGAGAATTTTGGTAAAGATTCAATAAATAATAATAAAAATGATAAAAAACTTTCATTAACTCAAATATTAAAAAAATTAGATAAAGAATTAAAAGAGCCAATTAAGGAAAATATACTTAAAATTAAAGAATTAAGAAATTTAGTTGAGCATGATATTTATGAAGTAGAGTCCATTAATAGACCTGAAATAAATGGTGTTATTCAAGCAAATATAATTAATTTTAATAAAATTATTTCTAAATTAGACATTAGATTGTCGTTAGAAGAACAGCTTTCATTCTCTTTACAATTTGGAGGATTTAATAAAGAAAAAGTAATATCACTGCAAGATTCCAAAAAAACAGTGATAAACTCATTTTGTGAAAGTATAAAAAATAATAATTATAATGATAATGTTGATTTTTGTTTTGGGATATACTATGGCAAAATGTCAACTTCTAAAAATAATGCTGACAGAGTTGAAATAGTTGATGGCTCCGATACTAGTGAAAATATAATAAAAGTAATTCAAGAAAAAGTAAGTCCGAAATATAGACCAACCGATATAGTAAATTATATTCAAGGTAAGGGCTTTAAGAATTTTAAAATTCATAACCACACAAATTTATGGCAGGAAGATGAAGAAAAATTTAGAGATGAAAAAAATAAATATGGGGCGATGGTTTCTGTTAATTGGCTTTGGAATGAAAAATGGAAACAATATGTTTTAAAGACATTAAAAGAACGAGAAGAACAAAAATTAAAAGAACAAGAAAAACAAAATCAAAAATCGGCATAATAAAAATTCAACCTAATAATTAATAATTATAGGTTAAAAAATCCCTATTATGTTGAATTTCCTTGTTTTTTGTCGTGTAAAGTGGTATAGATACTGAGCTTTTTGTTATTTTGACAAATAGTGTGTTATTGGGTTGTGTGTGTCAAGCCCTTGAAATATAACACTTTTTGTAGTGGCACAGTCCTGTTTCTAGGCATTGTTTAAGTTAATCGATGTTATTGGAAATGTGGCATTTTGGAAATATATTATTAATAT
>JAQWUY010000037.1 GCA_029250225.1 Alphaproteobacteria bacterium
GAAAAAATATTAGGTAGAACTGAAGATATTCAACATCTAGAATTTTTTTGGAAGTTATATGTTAAGAGATTTGTATATAAAGAGAATAAATTCCCGCTTTTAACAACAGAAATGTTAAGATGTGGAAGAAAAAATAATGTTGAAGATCTAATTAATTCCATAAAAAGCGGTAATAAAAAAATTAAGATTATAAGTGATAGTATTGATGAGGGTAAAGCATTTGTATATTCTGCATTAGAAAGTACAAAAGAATTAAAAGAGAAATACTTAATTCGCTCTGTAATCCTTTATGACGATAAAGGAATTAATAATGTTATAAATGATTTACAACTATACGATAACTGCATATTAGTTTTAGGATGTGAAACTCAACACATTCAAACTTTGATGGAAAAAAACATTGTAATTGAGCTTTCTGGTGACAATGTGTCTGATAAACAAGATGGTGATATAGTATTGAATCGATTTAGAAGTGATGAATTTGTAGAATCCACAAAAGATCAAGAAATACCAGAAGCACAATTAGAATTTTTAGGAATAGCTTGTTTCGGAAGTATAACCTTATTAGAATACTTGCCTTGCAACAATCAAAACCGGCCTTCTAATTGGGTTGATGATAAATTTATTGGAGCTTCTCTAGCTAATATGTGGAACAATAAATCAGGTTCTCAATATAAAGACAGAGATTTTATGAATAATATTTCTTTGCAAGATGAATACACAAAACCTAAGTCTATAAAATCTATTCTTAAAGGGGATAATAGTCCTATAATTAAAAAGAATAATATTATAAAAGTTAAGTCGCCTATTGCATTGTTTGCTTGTCTATCATCATCAAACGAGATATTAGAAGATTATTATGATATGTTGGAAAAAAACATAATAAATGTCTTTTCTGATTTAACTGAAAAATATTCAGGTTTTTCAGATATCGGTATAAGTGAAGATATGCCCTTAGCTCATCTGTCAAATAAAGATAAGGAGTATAGTGATCATTTAAGAAAAGGCTTGGCTATGAGTCTATTGTGTATATCAGTAATAAACGAAGAAAAAAATGTATTAGATGGAAAAAATGGAAGAGAATTTGTTAACGATATAATGAAAAAAATTCCACAATTAAATGAAAAAATAAATTCTATAGCTAGCCTATCAGATAATTTAGATATTTTATTTGAGGCTAGTCCCGATTTTTTTATCAAAATTCTGCATAGAATTATTCAGGAAAAACCTGAACTATTAACAGAAAGAAATTTGTATTGTAATCAATTATACCATCATTTTATACGGTCTTTATATATATTAGCTTTTTTGCCAGAATATTTTGATAAAGTCTGCGATATATTTTGTAAAATGCATGAAGTTTATGGTGATATTAAAATTGGACCAACAGCAATACAACAATTACAAGATTTGTTTATTTTATGGAACCCACAAACAGATACTAAATTTGAATTAAGACAAGAAAAACTAAGAAAAATAATACAAGATTATCCTGATATTGGATGGAAAATTATTTTACATATATTACCAGAAGATTTTTTGTCAGTTACGCCTAATCAACGACCTAGAATTAGAGTGTCTAAGAATAAAGAAAATACTGTTCCAAAAATAATGACATGCGGTGAAATTTGGGCAGAATATGATGAAGTATATAAATTAGCTATCGAAAATATAAACAATTTACCAGAAAGATGGGGAAATATAATAGAAAAGATAACAAATTTTACCGCATGTTATTATTTTTGCGATAAAATTTTACCAGAATTACAAAATAAATTGAATGAAACAATAAAAATAACAGATAATAATGTAAAAAATTTGATATGGAAAAAAATAGACAAAAAATATAACCAACATAAAATTTATGATGGCACTTATTGGTCGATATTTAATAAAGAAAATTTAAAAAAGACAAAAAATATAAAAAATTTTATTGAGGATAATTGGAAAAAATTACAACCTAAAAACTACGAAGAATTAGAACTTATAAAAATGTTTATAGGATCTGATACAGAATACAAAACAAAGTATTATAAATTAAAAGAATTTGAAAGATTACAAATTGATAAAGCAAAAGAATTATTAAACTCAAAAAAAGGACAAAAAACAATAAATAATATTTTAGAAGTAAAGATAGATGAGTATAATTATAATAATCTTCCCTTTGCTTTAACACAGGCATCAGAAAACAAAGAAAAATTGTTTGAGATATTTAAAAATATTTGTGCCAATAAAAATATACAAGAAGAAAATAAAATTAGTTTTATAAAATCTGGTTTTTATAAATATGGCGAAGAATGGCTAAATTTAAGTAGTAACATATGGAAAGATAATAATGATAATTTAATTTTATTTATGTTAGAGATAATAAAAATATACATATTAATTATAAGAATAATATGTGTGGAATAATTGGATGTTTTTTAAAAGAGAACGGAATTGATGTTCAAAAGATAGCAATAAAAGTATTAAATTTATTAAAGAATAGAGGATACGATTCTTGCGGATTATATTTGAACAACGAACAAAATGAAAAGATAATTGAAAAACTTGGAATTGATGGAGAACTAGTAAAAAAATACAAAGAAAATGACGATAACAGAAACATATTCATACATTTAGAAGAAAGATTAAATAA